>JAFDAJ010000005.1 GCA_019313915.1 Deltaproteobacteria bacterium | reverse complement strand
TGGGGGCTTGCCATGTTTTGAGCCGTGCTCCTTCGCCTTCTTCAGTGCTATGAGTTCCTAGCAGAGCGCTAGTCGCCGGTAAAGATTTACGGCCCCACCGCTTCCAGCATAACAAGCCGTCACTATAGGCAAAAACGATGCTTCGTTTCGTCCTCCGTTCGATCCGGAATCTGCTGTGTGTGCCGCTCCTACCAATCTGGGCGATCGCCCGTTGGCTATCGCGACCCAAGGGTCGATGGATCGTCGTACGGCTCAAACCACGCCTCGTAGAGGTCCGTCAGCCGCTTCCGTGGCTTCGCCGGGTTCTCGATGCCGGTTCGCTGCGGCGCACCTCGTCGCTGGCCGCCGTTCGCCGGCTTGCTGATTATGCGATCAGCGATTCCCGCATTGAAGGGCTCGCGTTCGTGTTGCCTCCCCTTCAGGCGGGGTGGTCGGTCTGCGTCGGCCTCCGCGAGCAAATTCTCAGACTGAGGGATGAAGGCAAACGCACCGCGGTGCTTCTCCCCCGCGGCGGCGGACACCGGGAGCTCTATGTCGCCTCGGCGGCCGAGCAAATCTACGTCGCGCCACAAGCGACGATCACGCTACTCGGCCTCTCCGCACAGTCGCATTACGTGAAGCCGCTTCTCGATCGCATTGGCGTCGAGGTCGAGCCGTTCGCGCGCAAGGAGTACAAGACCGCGGTCGAACGCATGAGCCGCGACTCGATGAGCGAGTATCAGCGTGAGCAAGTTCAGGCGCTCATCGATGGGCATACGACGGCTTTGCTCGAAGCGCTCTCCCAACGAATTGGCACGACGCCGGAGCAAACCCGCACGTTATTCGAAGTGGGGGTCTTCCGCGGGCAAGACGCGATTGATGCGCGCCTCGCCGATGCGCTCGCGTACGAAGACGAGCTGCCCAGTAGGCTCGGGCTAGAGCAGACGAAGAAGAAGAAGAAAAAGCAAATCATCGAGGCCGACCGCTACCTCGCCTTCAAGGAAGCGAAGCTCTTCCGCCCATTGCGCCGGCAACCGTATATCGCGGTCATTGCGATCAAAGGCGCCATCTCGGAGTCCGGTGCGCCTATGGGCAGGCGAGCTTCCATCGTGGCTGCGCTTCGTCACGCGCGCCGGGACCGCCGGGCGCTCGGCGTGCTCCTCTGGGTCGATTCTCCCGGCGGTTCCGCGGAAGCGTCCGATCTGATTCACCGTGAGGTCGTCCGCGTCAAAGAGAAGAAACCGGTCGTCGCCTACTTCGGTGAGGTCGCCGCCAGCGGCGGGTACTACGTGGCGGCCCATGCAGACGCCATCGTCGCTCAACCCCTCGGCCTCACAGGCTCCATCGGAGTCGTCTCCGCCCGATTGATGGCGTCTCAGCTCCTCGATCGGGTCGGAATACGAACCGAGGTTCTCCGGACGGGGCCCCACGCCGACATGTTTTCACCCCACCGCCCACTCACCGACGGCGAGCGGGTGCTCATGAATCGAGAGCTCGACGCATTCTACGACTCCTTCGTCGCGCTGGTTGCCGATGGGCGAGGGCGACCGGTCGAAGACATCGAGCCGCTCGCTCGAGGCCGGGTGTGGCTTGCGGCCGACGCTCACCGCCATGGTCTCATCGACGAGCTCGGCGGCATGGACACCGCGCTCGACCGCTTGCGGGACAGCATCGACGTGCCTCCACGGCTGCGTGAACGACTGCGCCCCATGGTGGTCGCCAGTTATCGCCTCGAGCCCCCTCCGCCGGCCGCCCAGCTTGGCCTCGAAGGCTCGGTATTCGAAGGCGTCCGGGACCTGGCGCTCTTGCTGTGCGAGGGCCCGGGGGTCCTCTACCACGTCATTTCCATTCCGCGGATACGCTGAGCCGCCGAAATTACGCTTTCGGCCGAGGGTCGTTTATCGTGGGAGCGGGGAGGCACTCGATGAAGGCAAAGCACATAGCGCTGGCCCTGTTGCTTGGGGTCATCCTCGGCTGCGGGGGTTCTCAGAAGCCGAAAGCCGGCTCGCTGCCGCAGGGAGCGACCTTCTACGGGGTCTGGCAGTCGCCCCAGTACGGCAACATGCACCTCTGTCAGAGCGGCAATCAGGTGATTGGCGACTACGTCAAGCACGAGCGTGCCGGACGAATTCAGGGCGACGTCGACGGCGACCTCCTGGTCTTCCAGTGGGAGGACCGCCGCGAGCTGGTATCGGGGAAGCCTCAGGTCCGCAGGGGCCGAGGGTATTTCCGCATCCAGATTGGCGAGGATGGCGACCAGTACGTCAAGGGCGAGTGGGGCATGGACGACGAACTGTCGGGCGGCGGGCCCTGGAACGCGGTGAAGCTTCGAAGGGGCCAGCCGGACCGGTGCACTGGCGCCGACGAGCCGATCTCGCTCGAAGACAAGCAACACCCCTGGGACGTGGAAGACGAGTCTCCCTAGAACCAGGACGACTCGACCGAGTCAATCCGGCTAGGCAGCCGACTCGGCGGGCGGGCAGAACACGACCGAGCAGCGCTTACGCCGCTCCGCGCTGAGGCGAGCACACAGATCGGCGAGGTTGTGGTCGTAGTCTACGACCAGGCCTGCGGTCGCTTCACCAGCGTCGTCGTATGCGCAGTCGTCGAGCGCGACCCAGCGCCCCTGCCATGTCTCTTCGCGGCAGATATCAGCCCATGCCATCGGATCGGGGGCCGCCCCAGGCTCCGAGTCAGCTCGGAAGTTGATGAAGGATTGTCGTCGCTGTTCATTCATGTTGCAGCCTCCGGAGCTTCCTCTGCCTCAGCATAAAAAAAGTAGTGAAAACAGCGAGTTACACCCACGCTGACATGTAGGCATCACCGTTTCTGTGCATGCTCGTCGGAACTTTGCAGTCTGCGCGAGTTGGCTGACATGCGATCGGAGCGGGGGTGAGGTTCGCGGCCTGTGGTCCGCTGTCGTGACGGGCGGTTGGCTAGCTTGCGAGAGCTTGGAGCAGCCGGTCGAGATCGTCTCGGGTGTGGAGCTCGGTGGTGGCGATCAAGAGGTCTTGGCGCCAATCGTCCCGGAAGCGGCCAAGGTCGACCCCAGCGATGATGTCGTCGTCGAGCAAGCGGCCGACGACCTCGCTTGCGGTGGGGCCGCCGCTGCGGGCGACCAGCTCGTTGAAGACGGGCGCGGCGTACGGAACCTCGAAGTGTTCGAGCTTCGCTATGCCCGCTCGCAGATAATGCGCTGCATTGAGGCAGCGTTGCCCGGCCTCCCGAAAGCCTCGGCGTCCGAGCATCGCGGTTCGCATCCCCATGGCGAGCGCGATCAATCCGTGGTTGGTGCAGATGTTGGAGGTCGCCTTCTCGCGGCGAATGTGCTGCTCACGAGTCGACAAGGTGAGGACGTATCCAGGTTGGCCTTCGGAGTCGACGGTGCGTCCGACGAGCCGGCCCGGCATTTGCCGGACCAGGTTCTGCGATGCGCCGAACAAGCCGACCCCGGGCCCCCCGTACTGAGGCGGCACCGCAAGTGCCTGCCCCTCGCCGACACAGATGTCCGCTCCACACGCCCCGGGCGATCGAAGCACCGAGACCGCGTAGGGCTCGGCCGTTGCAGTCACCAGGAGCGCACCTCGGGTGTCCGCGACGGCGCGGGCCGCGCCGAGGTCCTCGACACAACCCAAGAAGTTCGGGTATCCGACCACGAGCGCCGCGGTCTTGTCTGTGACGAGGCTCCTGGCGGTGTCCCAATCGGTTTGGCCGTCGGCGCCAATGGGTGCCAGGCTGATGGTGGTCTCCGTATCGAGCCCCTGCACGTAGGTGCGAATGGTCTCGATGTACTCCGGATGAAGCGCGTCGCTGATGACCACGTGGGTGCGCCGCTTGATCCGGCGTGCCATCAGGACCGCTTCCGCCGCCGCACTCGCGCCGTCGTACATCGATGCGTTGGCAACGTCCGTGCCCAAGAGCTCGCACACCATCGTCTGAAACTCGAAGGTCGCTTGTAGCGTCCCCTGCGAAAGCTCCGCCTGGTAAGGCGTGTACGCGGTGTAGAATTCGCTCCGCAGCAAGAGCTGGTCGACCGCCGGGGGCACGTGGTGCCGGTACATGCCTCCACCGAGGAACGACAGCATGTTCGCGCCGGCGCTCGCATTCGAGAGGGCCGTGAGGTGCTGCATGAGCCTCGGCTCATCGAGCGCGGGCTCGAGGTCGAGGGCCTGGTCCAGGAGATGCGAGGGGGGGATCGCTTCGAAGAGATCGTCGATGCGTTCGACACCGACGCGCGCGAGCATGGCTCGAATCTCTTCGTCGGTGTGCGGAAGGTATCTCACATGCGTACCGGTGGCTCAGCCGTCGAGCGTTCCGAGGTACTCCTCATACTTGGCCGCGTCCATCAGTCCATCGAGCTCTGCTTGGTCGGAAGGGCGGATGGTGACCAGCCAGCCCTCTTTGTATGGGCCCTCGTTCACGAGCTCCGGGCTCGACTCGAGGTCGTCGTTGACGTCCACGACCTCTCCGCTCACCGGCGCAAACAGCTCGCTCACGGTCTTGACCGACTCGATGTCGCCAAAGCGCTCGTGCGCCTGGACGTCTTCCCCGGGCGCAGGCATGTCGACCAACGTCACGTCGCCAAGCTGCTCGACGGCCGATACGCGCCCATTCGTGCTCTCGCGTGTACTGCAGGTCCCTTGGGTACGTCGCCATCATCACCTCTTGTAAAACGGGGTCCTCACTACCACGGCGTCGACCACCTTGCCACGAATCTCGATGCCCAAAGTGGTCCCGGCTTTGCCGAGCGCCAGGGGCACATAGCCGAGACCGATGTTCCGTCCAACCGTCGGCCCTGGGGAGCCGCTGGTGACCTCTCCGATGGGGTCCCCGGCGGCCACGATCGGGTAGCCATGGCGTGCGATTCCGCGTCCGGTCATCTCGAAGCCAACCAGCTTCCGGTCGAGCCCCGCCGCTTTCACCGCCCGGAGCGCGTCGCGTCCGATGAAGTCCCCAGCGTCGAGCTTCACCACCCAGCCCAGGCCTGCCTCGAGCGGGTTGGTCTCCTCGGTGATGTCGTTGCCGTACAGCATCAGCCGGGCTTCGAGCCGAAGGGTGTCGCGGGCGCCGAGGCCGACGGGTTTCAAGCCGTGGGTCTGGCCGGCTTCGAGCAACGCCCTCCACAAAGTGACGGCGTCCTCGCTCGAGCAGAAGAGCTCGAAGCCATCTTCGCCGGTGTAGCCGGTTCGGGCAGCCCACAGGTTCACGCCGGCGACGCGTGTTCGAGTGACGTGGAAATACGGAAGATTGAGAACGCTTTGTTCCGCGCCCAAGTCTTTCATGACCGCCACGGCGTTCGGGCCCTGCAGCGCGAGCAGCGCCCACGCGTCCGACACGTCGTTCCAGGGCGTTTCGAGGCTCAGGTTGTTTGCAAAGTGGCCAACGATCTTGTCGCGGTTGGATGCATTGCAGACGACGAGGACCTTCTCGTCTTCCAACCGGTAGACGATGAGGTCGTCGAGGATATTACCTTGCTCGTTGCAGCATGCCGTATAGAGCGCTCTACCGGTTTCGAGCTTCGACATGTCATTCGTGACGAGGCGGTCGACCGCGGCGACAGCATGGGGGCCTTCGATGAGAATCTCTCCCATGTGCGAAACGTCGAACAGCCCCACGCGCTTGCGAACGGCTTCGTGTTCTTTCTTGATGCCCTCGTACTGAACGGCCATGCGCCAACCGGCAAAAGGAACGAGCCGCGCGCCAAGGGCTCGGTGCTCGTCGGTGAGAGAGGTTTCACGAAGTGTTTCAGACACGGTGCCGGGAGCTTACGGACCGGAGGCGTCTACGCAACCGACGGCGGGACCGGTCGATACCCCCGCTATGGCATGGGGAGATACGCTTTGTCTGTGCCGCGCGGGTCGGCGCGTTCGCGCGTTTCCTCTGGGAGCTGCCGCGGTCGAGGTAGGCTCGCATCCCGACTGTGACATCGTCATCCATGCGGCGGCGGTGCCCCCGCGAGCGCTGCTTTTTCAGCCTCATGGGGGCACGTTGTACGTCTACGATTTGGCCAAGGGGCCGGCGCTGGGGGCACGTTCGGTCATCCCGGTTGGAGCCCGGGTTCCGGTGGGGGCGGGCTTTTCGGTGGTGCGGGTCAAGGCACAGACCCCCTCGCTCGAGCCCCGCGGCACCGAGCTTCTGCGCAGTCGCTGCGCCGGGCCACGCATGCTTTCGCTCGTGGGCGGTCATGGTCTGGGCGCGCGTGCCTTTCATGTCGGGGACGCGCCGATTTCGGTCGGCGGCGCGGACGACAATGCGATCGCGCTGTCCGATCGGGCGGTGAGTCGGTACCACTGCCGCATCGAGCCCTCTTCACGAGGCGTGTCCATTCGCGATCTCGACAGCACCAACGGCACCTGGGTCGACGGCCTTCGCATCCGCCGCCATGAGCTTCGGCCAGGGGCCGTGGTCCGTATTGGCCGAACCGAGCTCCGGGTGGTCAGTCGTGGTGGGACACCCTCTTCGGAAGTCGTCGTTGAATCGAGCGCCATGTTGTCGGTCATGGCCGAGGTGGATCGTTTCGCGGACCTGCCCTGGCCGGTGCTGGTTCGAGGCGAGACAGGTGTCGGCAAGGAGCACGTCGCGCGGGAACTTCACGAACGAGGGCGGCGTCGCAAGGGCCCATTCGTGCCTCTCAACGGGGGTGGCCTTCCGCGTGAGCTCATCGAGAGCGAGTTGTTTGGGCACGAGCGAGGCGCGTTCACCGGCGCGGTTCAAGCGCATCGCGGAGCGTTCGAACAGGCGCACGGTGGGACCCTCTTTCTCGATGAAGTCGCGGAGCTGCCGCCGGGTCTTCAAACCCGGCTCCTTCGCGTGCTCGAGACTTGGCAGGTCCGTCGTGTTGGCAGTGAAGCCGCCCGCCGAGTCGATGTGCGGCTGGTGTGCGCGACGCACAGAGATTTGCGCACGATGGTGCACGAGGGCCGCTTCCGCTCCGACCTCTATTATCGAATTCATCGCTTGGTGATCGACGTCCCACCACTGCGTGTCCGTCCTGACGACATCACGCTCCTAGCGCGGCACTTCCTTTGCAAAATGCAGCCCGAGGTGGGCGAGCGGTGCCTCGCGCCTCAGGCGCTTGAACGTCTCCACGGGTATGGCTGGCCGGGCAACGTCCGCGAGCTTCGAAACGTGCTCGAGCTGGCCGCTGTGAATTGCGATGGAGCGGAGATCGACCTGGCAGCGGTCGAACGGTCGCTCCGGCGTATTTGCGAGCCGCACGCGCAGCGGCCTTCGGCAGATTCCCTTCGAGAGGCGCTCGAGCAGTATGGTGGCAACATGTCGGCCGCGGCTCGCGCCCTGGGCATTCCGCGCTCGACCCTTCGCGACTGGCTGAAGAGCGGGCCCGAGATCGAAGGTTAGGCGCGGCTCGCGCGCAATTCTCTAGCGCGTCGAACGCGGAGCTCGAGAAGGTCCTGGGCGACTCCGTAGATTCTCTTGAGGCCCGTCGACTTGGAGTGCCCGGACCTGCGAGGCCGGCATTCGATCGTCACCACGGTCGCCGGAATGTCTGCGCCCAACACACGGATTGGAAACTCGAAGTTCAGGAAAAAGGTGTCCGGGATGAGCTGATCGGGATCGAAGTGTAAATGACGGAAGAGGTAGGGGCCGTCGCTTTGCATTCGCACGCCATGGATCATCCAGATCAGGGCGCGGACGCCTGCGGACAAGACCTTGCGATGAAGGCCGTCGTCGCGGTGGTCGTACACGCTGAACACAACTTCGGCTCGTTCCTGGGCCGCCGCAGCGCGAAGCGTTCCAATCGCAGCGGGCGCGATTTGGCCGTCCGCCGGAAGAAAAGTGACCCACGCGCCTTTGGCCGCGCGCACCCCGGTCTTGAGCGCAGCGCCGATGCCGCGGTTGGTCTCGTGGCGAAGCAGCTGATGCGGTGTTCCCGACAGGGCATTTGCAGCTTCGGCGGATGTGCCGTCTGAGGATCCATCATCGACGAACACGATCTCGGCCGACGGCTCGTTGGCCGAAAGCCACTGTCGAAGCTCGGTCAACACGGGTGCGATGTTGGCCTCTTCGTTGAAAGCGAAGATGATCACGCTCAGGCCGGGAGCGGTCATTCCGGCCGCTCTCTCGTCACCTTGGCAGGCACCCCGACTGCCACGGAGTAGGGGGGCACGTCTTCGGTGACGACGGCGCCGGCGCCGATCTGTGCACCCTTGCCGATGCGCACTCCGGGAAGAACGATCGCGCCCACGCCAAGGTCGCAATCATCCTCGATGACGACGGGTGCGAGCTCGACGGGTGAGCTCAAGATCGGGATGTCGCGACCCGCCTCGTCATGGAAGGAAGTGATGATCCGAACTCCGGGTCCGATCCCGACCCGGGCGCCGATCTCGATTCCGCCGGCACTATGCAAGAATGATTGTTGTCCTATCCACGTTTCGTCGCCGATGCGCATCGTGTTCTTGTGGTAGCCCTTGAGGATGGCGTGGTGCCCGATGTACACATTCGTGCCGAGCTCGATGTTCTCGGGATGAAAGACCAACACGCCGGCTTCGAAGACGCAGTCAGAGCCGCAGCGCGCAAACTGGTCGGCACGAAAGGAGCCGTCGCCGTGAGTGCGGTGGCGCATCGCTCAGAGGTTAGCAGGAGAGGCCGGCAAGGCCGCAAACTTCGGCTGAACGGGTCCCAGCGCCTCCGACCAAGTGGCGAAGTAGCTTCCGAGGGAGGTCGCGCCCGTCGCTCGCGCGATGATCGAGGCGTAGTGCAGGTTGCGCGCGGCATCCCCTAGAGCCACGCGCGGCTCGTAGCTCGGGGCGGGCCGCACGGATGGCTGAATTCGAAGTGGGATCGAAGAAAGGTCCACTTCTTCGATACCCGCGATTCTGGGGACACCGGCCAAGACGGTCGCGATCGCGGCCCGAGGGAACCCTTGCGAGTACAGATCGTGGCCACGGTCGAGGGTCACCAAGGCGATCAAACCGTCGGTGCCCGGGGAGCCCTGTTGAAGCTCGGCGAGAGCGGAGCTCGCGTAGCGCGCGAGGCTCGGCTCGTGCGCGACCTCGCCACAGGCCGCCCGCACGTCCAAGAGCCACTCGCTTGGGCAGGTGGGCAAACCCAGCCGGTTGGCCAGGGCGGCGCGCTCGATTTGAACCGGGCGCGACTTGTTCGCGCGAAGAAAGCGTCGGACCCGTCCGTTGCGTCCCCCTGGGCCCCTAAGCTCGATCGGCTCGAGCTGCGGGTGGCGCCGGTAGAGATGTCGCCAGAACCACTCGGATGACGCGAGGCCATGGGCGAGCAGGATCACATCGGGGCGGACACCACGTTGCTCCTGCAGGTACCACATCGGACCGATCCAGTGATCGAGCTCGACGATGACGATGGCATGCGGTGGTGCGGCTCGAAGCGCCTCTTGCGCAATGTCCCAGGTGAATGAGTCGCGGTGCCGCGTACGTTCGTATGGGGCGGGCGGCGCAATCATGACGAGGAGCACGACGGCGGCGAGCGCTGGGGTGGCTAGTGACCGGTTGCGTTGTGCGAGGTAGGCGACCAAGAGACCAACCCCGGAGGCAGCGATCCACGTGGGAATAGCGAGATATCCGGCGTAGTCGAGAATATCGGGCGCGAACATGCCGTCGCGGGCGATGAACGCAACGAAAAAAATCAACGTTGCGTTGAAGAAGAAGCGGCCAAGCCCGCGCCTGCGCGCGTAAATCGCGTAGCCCGTGAAGCCCGCGATGAGCATGGCGACGAGACCGTTGTGGAGGGACCACAGCAATAGCTCGCGCAGATGCCCCCACCACTCCGACCATGAAGTGACCCCTTTGCTGTTGAAGTCCGCAGCCGTGAAGTAGTGCTTGATCGAGGCCGCGTTCGTCGGCGCGCCCCACACGACCACGTCCTCCCGTCCCGCGACGGCAAAGACATAGACATACGTCACCAGGCCAAGCAGCCCGCCTGCGATGACCAACCCGAGCGCACGACGCGGAATTTCACTGCGCGCGGTCGCCATCAGAAGTCGCGGGGTGATCGCGAGTGCGACGCCGAAGGCGCACAAGACGTTGGCACTTGCCGCGATCCCCAAGCCGAGGCCTGTCGCGAAATAGGAGCGCGAGCCTTGCTCCTGGTCGAGGACGGCGCTGGCGAAGCGTGCCGCCGCCCAAAGTGCGAAAAAGACCGCCAAAGGGTAGACCTCGATGCGAGTCGATGGCTCCCATAGGGCAGGGTGTATTCCCGCGAGCGCGACGGTGGGCGCGATGAATCGCACGTCTCCTGCCGGGGAGTTAGGACCCGGTCGCACCAACGTCTCGGCGAAGCTGGTTGCAGGGATGACGGTCAGCGCGCCAGCGAGCGCGGAGAGCGCGTTCAACGCAACGAGGGGGTCGGCGCCCGGCAGCCTCGTGAGCATAGCGCCAATGATGGTGTGCAGTGGTTGGCCGAATGGATGTCCGAGCCCAAGCTGCTCCGCGACGAGCGCGAGCTCTGGGCTGTCGTACATCGATAGGCCCCTGCACATCGTCAACACGTAGAAGACGAACAGGGCGGCGGCGGCTCCGCCTGTCACGCGGCGCGAGTGGACGGGGAGGCCGAGGAGTCGCTCAGTCACGCTCTCTTCCCGAGAGCGGAACCAGCAGGTTGACGACGCCGCCGACTCCCGCGGAGAGTAACTGCGTCCCCCAGAAGCAGAGCGAGGCAGCGTAGGCGCTTGCTTCGGGGACTCCGACGGTTCCATAGAGTGCCGCGAACGCCGCCTCCCGGACACCGGCGCCACCCACGGTAAACGGGAAGAAAGCCGATGCGCTGATCAGCGGCATCACTACGGCCGATTGTGCGAACGTCACCGAAGGTTCTAGCGAGTGCATGATGGCATGTCCCGCGACGATGTTGATCGCGTGAATGATCAACGAGAGAAAGATCGCGATCAGGAAAGGCCCGGCCGAGTAGAGGCGTGGGAGGGCACGAAGAGGCTTGCCGAGCTTTTCCGGAAGGAGAGGGGCGAGCCGCGGCGCGATCGCGATGCCGACCAGCGCGCCGCCTGCCGCAGCGAGACCGAGGGCTGCCCAGAGGCCTACATTCTCGATGCCTGGGATCGGGCTAATCAAGTAGGCGCTCGTCGCGAGGACGAGCAAGGCCGAAACGCCGATGACCCGCTCGATGAACACGACGGCCACGCCGCTAGTGGCGCCCGCCCAGTCGAGATCCCCAAACGCCTTGCGGCTGGCTACACCGCGAATGACGTCACCGCCCACGCCGCCTGGGGCATACGTGTTGTAGAAATGGCCGACCAGATAGAGATGGGCGACGCGCGGCCACGGGGGAATGTCGATAGCCCCGTAAGCGCGAAGAAGCATCCGCCATCGAATCATGCCGCACAGGAGGCCGACGACGACAACCGTGATTGCGGTCAGTGCGGCACCGAGAGAGAGCCTTTGAAAGGCATCCAGAACATCGCGCGGCTCAACGCGGCTCGCGAGATAGGCGACTGCGCCGATGGTTACCGTGATTCGGCCCCACCTCAGGTAGCGCCGTCGCTTTTCGCCGCCCGCGCTGCGTCTTCCCCCCTCGTCGAGCATCTCAGTCTTCCGAGCCTAGCGCGTCCTGAAGCTCGTTGAGTAGTTCTGGGGCGCCACGCTCCACCATCTCCTGAAGGGATGGGAGGAACTCTAGGACCAGGCACGATTGCTCCTCGAGCACCTCCAGAGCCGGGCGGCGGCGAAGGGCATCGGTGACCCTCGCCCCTACGAACGAAGGCTCCGCATAGTCGAGCGGCGCTCCCCACAACTTGAGCCTGGTGTGCAGTTTCAAGAAGGCGTGCCCACCGTCCTGCCATCCGAGCAGACCGTCCATCTCGACATCGAGCGCCGCCAGGTAGTCGTCGATGTGAGATTGAGTGCGGGCCAACCAGCCATCGAGGAACATCTCGCTGCCGATGTGTCCGACGGCGCGGGCGGTTCCACGCCGCACGCCGGCCGCCGTGAGCTCGCCGAGCGCGTGCGCACAGAATGCCAGAAAGGCGGGGGCCCGATGAAACGCTTCGTCGGTTCGGTGGTGCAGATCGATCCCACGCTGAATGTCGGGGTCGCGAACCTCGATCAGTGCGACGCCGAGCATCGCTTCGAAGTCCGGCAACATGCTGCCCAGCAGGTGGCCGGCCCGCTTGTCCTGCCAACCGGCGACGACTGCGTGTCCGAAGAAATTCAAAGCCTCAGTTCCTCTTCGATGCGATCGAGGCCGCCTGGCTTGCGGAGCTCGGCGCTCTTGCTCCGCCAGCTTACACCGGGCTCGCCTTTGAACCAGGTTCGCTGCCGGCGCGCATAGATCCGGGTCGATTTTCGAATTCGGCGCAGGGTTTCCTCGAGGGGGATCCCGTCGCGCAGATGCTCGAGGACCTCACGGTAGCCGACGCTACCGAAGGGTCGGATATCGTCGCCCCATTGAGTCCGCAGCGCGCGCACTTCGTCGACCCAGCCGGCGGCGAGCATCTGCTTCGCGCGATCTTCGATGACGACGCCATGCTGCTCACGATCCATGTCGAGGACGACGAATATCGCGCGGTACCGCGGCTCTCCGAGAGCGTGCTCCGCGCGAAGGGTGCCGAGGGGCGTGCCGGTCTGTTCGTAGACCTCCAGCGCGCGCACGATTCGGAGGGTGTCGTTTGGGTGAATTGCGTCCGCGGAAATCGGATCGACGAGCGCCAGTTTCGCGTGTAGCGCGGGCGCCCCCAGCGCGGCGGCCGCCTTCTCCAGGCGTTCCCGGACCTCCGGGTTCACCGGCGGGACCTCGACTAGCCCCCGGACGAGCGCCCGGATCCAAAGGCCGGTGCCTCCCACCACAACGGGAAGACGGCCTCGGGCGCGAATGTCCCCAATCGCCGCGTCTGCCAGGTTTGCATATGTGACGGCGTCGACGTCTTGGTCGGGGTCGAGCACATCGAGAACGTGGTGCGGCATACCCCTGAGCTCGTCCGCCGTGGGCTTTGCGGACCCGATGTCGAATCCCCGGTAGACCTGTACGCTGTCGGCGCCAACGAGCTCGCCGTCGAACTGGCGTGCGACCTCAATCGCCGCGGCGGTCTTGCCGGTGGCAGTAGGCCCCGCAATCACCACCAGTGGCTGGAGCGGCTTAGTCATCTGCAATCTCGGCAGCTCCCGACGGTATCGGAACACGCGCGACGAGACAGGACCGATGGGCGTCACGGGCTGGCCAGATGCTGGCGACGATGCGCCGTGCGGCAGCGTCGTCGAGCGGTTCGCCGTTGGGCATAGCGGCCCGGTTTGCGAGTGCGCGAAGGGCAGCGTCCGTCCGATCCTGCCCGCCTCCTTCGAGGCTCGAAAGCACGTCTTGGAAGAGCTGAGTCGCGCGTGCGTCGGCGACCAGTGCAGGGACTGTCCGCACGACGTACGAACCTTCCCCGAGCGCGGACCAGTCGAATCCAATCGAGTGAAGAAGCGCTTCATGCCGTTCGAGATCGGCTTCGGCTGAAGGCTCGAGCTCGAGTCGATCCGGGAAGAGTAGGTTCTGACGCGCGAGGATCTTGTTGCTGGCCGCTTCGCGGAGGGCGTCATAGCGAACCAGCGCATCTGCGCGCTGTCGGTCCAACATGATGATGTGCTCCTCGGCCTCGCAGAGCAACACACGGTCTCGGACCTGAGCGACCAGGCGCAGCCCGTTTGCGCTGCGCACGTCGTACTTGCTGGGGGTCTGCGCGACCGTGGCGGCTCGGTCGGCAGACGGGTCCGAACGTGAGGTCGCGTCGGAGTCTCGCAGCGGTCCGGGTGCTCCGATGCGCGCCTCCCAATAGGCATCGCCCGCCGGTGCGGCGGGAAGCCGGGCGGCAACCATCCGGGTCACCAGATCCAGCAGTTGGGCGGTCTGTTTGAAACGCACTTCGATCTTCTGCGGGTGCGCGTTCACGTCGACGTCTTCCGGAGGGAGGCGGAGGGAGACCACGCCACGCGGGTAGTGCCCCGGGGGCAATCGATCCCCGTAAGCGAAGGCGATCGCTCGGGCGAGGCCCCGATCGACGATGGGCCGCCCGTTGACGAAGAGGAAGAGGTGGCGCGCCCCGGCACGTGCAAGCTCGATCGGCGCCATGACAGCATCGAGGATCACGCCCTCCCGCTCGGCGTGGAGCTCTTGGAGCGTCACATCGCCAAAGACTTGATACGCACGCTCCGCGAGGCCGTCCGCTGGCAGATACCGCCTTGCGGTACGTCCGTCGGACGTCACCACGAGACGCAACTCCGGATGGCTCAGGGCAACCCGCTGACAAACCTCGAAGATTCGAGAGGTTTCGGTCTGACGTGCGCGAAGAAACTTCTTTCTCGCCGGCACGTTGTAGAAGAGGTCGTTCACTTCGACCGTCGTGCCAGGGGGGCATCCGGCGGGCGACACCCCCAACACATCTCCACCTTCGACGACGACGCGCGTGCCCTCCAGGTCATTCTTGAGCCGGGTGGTGATCGTCATTTTCGAGACCGATCCGATCGAGGGAAGGGCCTCTCCCCGAAAGCCAAGCGTCGACACGCGAGCGAGGTCCTCAAATGCCGTGATCTTGCTGGTGGCGTGGCGTTCGATACACAGGGCGGCATCCTCGGGCGACATGCCGATTCCGTCGTCACTTACGCGCACCTGGCCCCGGCCCCCGTCTTCCACTGACACGGTAATATCGGTCGCGTGCGCATCGATAGCGTTCTCGAGAAGCTCTTTGACCAAGTTAGCGGGTCGCTCGATCACCTCGCCGGCGGCAATCTGGTCGATCAGCGTATCGTTGAGCAATTGTACGGTCCGACCCACGGCGTGCGCGTATCAAAGCTGGTTTCGATTGGCAACGGGAGCGTGCGAATCGGGCTCCATCTTTGACCCTCCAACAATCGCGATGCTACCGTGAATTTAGGGGAGTTAGCCCACAAATTGCCGTTATGAAGGTATGTCCTGCCTGCAGAGTTGATTACGGTCGGGGAGAGGTATTCTGCCCCGTCGACGCCACGCGTCTCGTGACGACGTCGCAGATGAGCATCAGTCCCCTCAACCCGGACGATCCGCTCGTCGGCAGCGTGCTGGCTGGCCGCTATGTGGTGAAAAGCCGCATCGGCGAGGGTGGCATGGGGCTGGTCTACGAGGGGCTCCACCGCGACATCGACAAGCGAGTGGCGATCAAGGTCCTCCGCGATGACCTGTCGCGTCGTCCCGATGTCGTTGCGCGTTTCCGACAAGAAGCCAAAAGCGCATCGCGGATCGGTCACGAGAATATCGTCGACATCTCTGATTTCGGTGAGACCACCGGCGGCGCCAGCTACTTCATCATGGAGTTTCTCGACGGCGAAGACCTGGGGAACGTTCTCGGCAGAGAGGTCACCGTCGATGCCGATCGAGTGTGCGGCATCGTGCTTCAGTGCTGCCGAGCGCTATCGGCGACGCACGCCAAAGGGATCGTGCATCGCGACATCAAGCCCGAAAACATCTTCCTGACCAAGCGCGATGGCGTCGACGATTTCGTGAAGATCGTCGATTTCGGTATCGCCAAGATGAGTGACATCGAAACCGATGGCGCGCCGGGCCGCAAGCTCACCAAGACGGGGATGATTTTCGGCACGCCGGAATACATGTCGCCCGAGCAAGCAGCCGGGAAGGATCTGGATCACCGCGTTGACGTGTATGCGCTCGGCATCATTCTTTATGAGTGTCTGGCGGGCCGGGTTCCGTTCGAGGGCGACACGTTCATGGGAGTGCTCACTCAGCACTTGTTCGCTGAGTTGCCGCCGATCGACGAGCTGAATCCGAACGCCAAGGTCAGCCGAGAGCTCGAACTGGTGATTCGAAAGGCGCTCGCCAAGGATCCTGACGACCGCTATCAGGACACCGAAGAGCTTGCAGAGGCGGTCAGCTGCGCTCTCGACGGGCGTTTGAGCCGCGCGACCGTGAAGACCCCGCCTTCGGCATTTGGCCCGCCTTCGCTGAGTTACCTCGCGCCGGTGCCACACCGCAAGACGTCTCGCTGGGTCTGGGCGACGACCGTTTCGGCTGTCGTCGCCGCGCTCGCGTGGGTCGCTTTGGGTCCCATGGCGGGTCAGTGGAGCGAAGCCGACGCAAGCACCGCGTCAGCGGAACTCAACCCTCCAGCCGAGCTAGCCGAGCCAACCGAGGCCCTTGAGCCGCTCCTCGTCAATGTCGAGCCAGTGCTCACGTTCGTCAACGTTCACGTCGCGACCGACCCCGTCGGGGCGAGAATCATGCTCGACGATGGGTCGGAGGCTTGCGCCGCGGCGCCATGCACGCTCGCGGCCGAGCGTGGGTCGACGCTGGTGATTCGCGCCAAGCTTGGTAAACGAAGGGGGCGCACCGCGATCACCCCGACCCAAGAGGAAAGCGTTTTGATCGAGCTCCAGGCCCCGAAGAAGTCCCGGCCCAAGTCCCGCAAAGTGGAGGCCCCCAAGCGAAAGCGCGAGAAGCCGACCCGTTCCTCGGACCTCAAGGTTCCCGAGTGGGCTCAGTGAGCGACGCCGAGCGCAAAACGCTAGAGGATCTCGAGTGGGGCCAGATAGAGCAGGCGGTTGCCGTTCGCTGCCGGGGACCGCTCGGCGAAGGTCTTTCCTTAGAGATCGCTCCATCGTTCGAAGAGACCAAGCGCGCGCTTGCGGAGACGAAAGAAGCGTGGACCCTGCTCGACCGGAACGAGTCCCTGCCACTCGACGGTATCTGCGAGATCGCATCGTCGTTGCAACACCTCGAGCGAGAAGGGGTGCTCGGCGGCGGCGCGCTGAAGGACATCCGCATGACCTTGCGAGCAGCGGCGGCGCTTCGACGGTTTCTCGGCCAGCGAAAAGACAGCGTTCCGTATTTGCATCGGGTGTGTGCGATCGATCCCACGCTTGACGGTCTCGAAGAAGAGGTTGGCATGTCGATTGGCGATGACGGCACGATCCTCGATTCCGCCAGCGCCGAGCTCGCGCGTCTTCGTGAAGAGGTGGGCAACCTTCGTGGACGGATCGTTCGGAAGCTCGAAGACCTGATCCAGAAGCGCAGCGCCATCTTGCAGGATTCGTTTTATACGATTCGAGAGGGACGCTACGTGCTTCCGGTGCGTACCGATGCGCACGAACGATTCCACGGAATCGTGCACGGCTCGAGCGCGAGCGGTGCGACCATTTTCGTGGAACCGCGGGAGCTCATCGAACGAGGCAACCGTCTCAAGATGGCTCAGGGCGAGCTCGAGCGAGAGGAGCGGCGGATCCTCGCCGCCGTCTCGGAGTTGGTGCGTCAGTATGTGCCCCAGCTCCGCGCTGCGGCCGAGGCCCTCAACCACGCCGATTTGCGCGGCGCGAGCGCCCAGCTCGCCGTCGATCTGGACGCACACTTCGTCGAGCTGTGCCAGGAGCCGCGCATCTCCTTGCGCGCGGCTCGCCATCCGTCGTTGGTTTTGAGTGGCGCCGAGGTGGTCCCCAACGACATCGAGCTCTCGGGCGGCGAAGCGCTGGTGATTTCCGGGCCGAACGCTGGCGGCAAGACCGTCGCCCTCAAGATGCTCGGTTTGGCAGCGCTCATGACCCGAGCGGGTTTGGCGATTCCGGTCGACGAGGGGAGCATTTGCGGATTCTTCTCGCCTGTGCTTGCGGCGGTGGGCGACGAGCAGAGCCTCGCCCGAAGCCTATCCACATTCTCCGCGCATCTGGTCACGCTCCGCAGTGTGCTCGAGCAAGCGGGTGAGCGAGTGCTGGTGTTACTCGACGAGCTAGCGGGCGCGACTGACCCCGAAGCCGGCGCCGCACTGGCGTGCGCGATCGTGGAGACCCTGGTCGAGCGCCGAACCGCGGTCGCGGTGACGACGCACTACGAAGCCTTGAAGGCACTGGCGGCCGAACGCGAAAACATGCACAACGCCTCGGTCGGCTTCGACTTCGACAACATGGCGCCCACGTTCCGGCTGACGATGGGCGTGCCGGGCGGCTCCAACGCGCTCGAGGTCGCGCGTCGATACGGGATTCCCACGGAAGTCATCGATCAGGCGCGCCGCACGCTCCCGGAGCATTCTCGAAATTTCGAGACCTTGGTTGCGAAGCTCGAAGCGGCAACCAAGGCGGTGCAGGAAGAGCAGTCGGCTCTCGAAGGCGAGCGGGGAGAGGTCACGCAGGAGCGCGCGAAGCTCGAGATGCGTCGCCAAGAGCTCAAGGCGCGCGAGGCGAAAGGGCTCGGTCGCGAAGCACAGAAATTGGTCGATCAGGTCAGAGAGCTTCATGGCAGGCTCGACCACGCCAAGAAGGAGCTTCGCCAGCGTTCCAAAGCCGAGTCGGTCGCGGAGGCCTCCGAGGTGCTCCGTGATGGAGGCGCGCTACTCGCCGAACTGGACGCCCATCGTTCGTCGTTGGAGCCCGAGCCGGTGGAAACCGCCGCGCTCGATGCAAATGCCGTTCGGGTCGGTGACCGCGTGTGGGTCGAACGGCTTCGAAGCGTTGCTGACGTGATCGAAGGGCCTGCGCGCGGCAAGGTGCGCGTGTCTGCGGGTATGATGAAGCTCTGGGTCAATGTGACCGACTTGCGCGCGCTCAAGCAAGTCTCTGCGCCGCCCGCAAGAGAGCCGAGGGCGGTTTCCGGGGCGCATCCAAAGCCGCAGAGAGCCCTCCGGACGACCGACAATACGCTCGACGTTCGTGGGCTTCGCGCAGACGATGCGGTTGCATCGGCCGAGGCTTTCCTCGATCGAATGTACGGGGCTGCCGAAGCGATCGCGTTCATCGTCCACGGGGTCGGGAGTGGGGCACTCCGAGGGGCGATCCACGAGCACCTGTCGCGCGATACCACCTATGTCGAAGGGTTCCGCCAGGCCACCCAAGACGAAGGCGGCCCTCAGGTGACCGTTGTGTCTCTCAAGTAGGGCCTTCGGGCCAGTAGCGATTAGGCGTTGGCGCTCTCCGGCTCGCCCTCGGCCATCCGCGGCTTCACGCCGAACTGCCACACGGCGATCCCGATGCCGACCATGGCGATTGACGACCACTGCGCCGGCGTCAGCCCGACGTATCGAACGTCGCCGCCTTCGAGGGGCGCGGCGCGGAGGAAGTCGAGTAAGAAGCGCACCGGCGCGTACACCAACGGGAGCATCACGCAGTAGAAGCCGACCGGGCGGCGGCTCCGGCGCTCGAGCCAGATGAAGAGCGCGATGATAGCGGCTGAGTACAGGACTTCGTAGAAGCCGAGGTCGTGGCGCGGCTGAAACGGAGGGGCGCCGAATCGATAGTCGGCGACCGCCAGTGCGAAGTCAGTGACCTTGCCAGCGTGGTCATGGACGACAAAGCAGCCCATGCGCCCGAAGAACCATCCAAACGGCAAGCCGAAACAGACCGCGTTGGCGTAGGGGAGCAGCGGCATCTTTTTTCGGTAGCGCCAGATGAAGCATCCGAGAATGCCGCCGAAGAAGCCGCCGTACGAGGAGAGTCCGAGCCAAGTCGAGAATAACATGGAGGGATGGCGTAGGACTTCCATCAAGGTTTCACGTTCGTAAAACAGGCCGTTCAAAAAGTAGCCGAGGATGAAGCCGGTCACGACCGCGTAAGTCACCAGGTCGCCTGTTGCGATGGTGTCGAGACCGTTCCTTTGTGCGAATCGGCCCGCCACCCACGCACCGACGAGCACTCCGGTGGCCACCAGAACGCCGAATGGCTGAATCGACAACGTGTCGCCCAAGACGGGGAGTGAGAACGGTAGTGGGATGTCCCACGACTCGAGACGGAACCAAGGAATGAACAGCAAAGCGTGCATGGCGGCCGAGCCTAGCATCGACATCCTTGCATCGCCCCTAGACAACCGCTAAGGGCTGCGCGAGGTGAAATCATGACCGAGATCATCGCTATAGGTGCAAGAGAGATTCTGGACTCCCGAGGCAACCCTACCGTCGAAGTCGACGTGGAATTGATGGGTGGTGCGACCGGCCGTGCGGCTGTTCCGTCAGGGGCTTCCACCGGTGAGCATGAAGCGCTCGAGCTCCGCGACGGAGACGCCGGCCGCTATCTCGGCAAGGGCGTCTTGAAGGCGGTCGAAAACGTAGTGACCGAGATCGCTCCCCAGGTGGTCGGCCTCGAGGCGCTCGACCAGGCAGGCGTTGATCAGGCTATGTTGGATTACGACGGCACGCCGTCGAAGGCCAAGCTCGGGGCCAACTCGATCCTAGGGGTTTCGATGGCCGTCGCGCGTGCGGCTGCCGATGCCGTTGGGTTACCGCTCTGGCGCTACCTTGGGGGCGCGCAGGCGCACGTCCTTCCGACGCCACTGATGAACATCATCAACGGCGGCGCGCACGCCGACAGCGGTCTCGAAATCCAGGAGTTCATGGTCGTCCCGCACGGATTCGACACATTTGCCGATGCACTGCGCGCCGGTGCCGAGACGTTCCACAACCTCAAGAAGCTTCTCAAGGATGCCGGACACGCGACCGGCGTGGGCGATGAAGGCGGGTTTGCTCCGCACCTCGCGACCAACGAGGAGGCGCTGGCATTCGTGGCTCGTGCCATCGAAGCTGCGGGCTATCGCCCTGGCGAGCAGATCTCCATCGCGCTCGATTGCGCGGCAAGCGAATTTTACGACAAGAAGGACGGCATCTACACGTTCGACAAGAAGCCGGTCGATGCTGCCGGACTCGTGGAAATCTACGCCGACTACTGTTCCAAGTATCCGATTGTCAGCATCGAGGACGGTATGGACGAGAACGACTGGGACGGCTGGAAGGTCCAGACCGATGCCCAGGGCAGTCAGGTCCAGCTCGTCGGAGATGATCTCTTCGTGACGAATACCGAGCGAGTCCAGGTGGGCATCGACCGCGGAGTCGCCAATGCAATCCTGATCAAGGTCAATCAGATTGGCACCGTCACCGAAACACTGAACACCATCCGCCTCGGCGCCCTGCACGGATACTCCTCGATCATTTCGCACCGAAGCGGTGAGACGGAGGACACCTTCATCGCCGACCTCGCGGTCGCGACCGGCGTTGGCCAGATCAAGACCGGCTCGGCCTCACGTTCGGAGCGTATCGCAAAGTACAACCAGCTCCTTCGCATCGAAGAGCAGCTCGGCGACGGGGCCGTCTACGCTCGCAAGTCCACGTTCGCTGCTTGACGAACGTCTGGCGTCAGCCCGCAGCAAATCGTACGGCGGCTTCTCTGTCGTATTGCCCTGCGCGAAACGAGTAGTCGCAGAGGATTCGTCGTAGTGCTTCGACGTTGGTCGAGAACGGCTCGACCCGCATCTCGGCCAACATGCGATCCATCGAGAGGAGCGCTCGGTGGCGGATGGGCGCGTACGTGGACAGCTTCGCGATCAACGGGCGGTCATCGGCTGGCAGTGGCAAGCCCACGGTGGCCGACGAGGTCGCGCGAACGCGCTCCTGCGATGCGGGTGCCACAGAGTACGAGGAAACGATAGCGTCCTGTTGGTCGAGCGCGAGGATAGCTGCGTCTAGCGCGTGCCCTCGAGCTTCGACGGTCTCCAGCTCTTCGGGGATCGGTTCGCCCGACGCGATTCGAAGTTGCAGCGCGACCAGGTCCACGCGCGTGACCATTTCGATGAGGGTGTGGTGCCGGGGCAAGCCGATCTTGACGTCGGATACCCAAGAAAATCCGGAGGGATCGATCTGAAACTTCACTTCGAGAAGCCCGGCATAGCGAAGCTCGGCGGCGAGGCGCCTGGCACTCTCAAACAGCGCCATTCGAAATGCCTCGCCGTCGGAGCGGAAGAGGAACTCAGGCGACGGAGTTTCGTGAATGAGGGTGTGCTCCGACGTCGACAGGCTGCGGTCGCATTCCGCAATGGCGGTGGTCTCGCCATGGGAATCCGCGGCGACGAGCACGCCGATTTCACGTGGCTGCGGCAAATCCTCGGCATCGTGGATCGTTCGGACATGTGCACGCTCCGCGGCGGCGCGAATGGTGGCTGGGTCGGTGAGCGCACCCAATACGTCGAGGTCAGTCCCGACTACGGCCACGTCGGCCTTTTCGGCCGCGCTCGCCAGCTCGAACATCTCCGGCTGGCCCTGGTATCCGAGGTGCGCTGCGTCGGCGCCGGACTGTTCGAGAATCGCTGGGAGTTGGTCGGTCGGAATCGCCGTAGCTTCTTCGAAGTCGACCTCGATGCTCCCGTCCGCAGCTTCGATGTGGCGGCTTGCCGGGGCACCTTTCGGGGCGACGACAATGGATTCCACCCCCATCCGCCGACACGTGCGCGCGACGCGGGTCGCGGCCTCTCCGCGCCGCAAGATCAATACTTTCTCGAACACCCGCGGAGCATAGCAATCGGCTCGCTCGGGGCATCCCGCGGCCCGGCTTGACCGAATCAGGCGGGGGAGGCAGTAGCCAGACGATGCCGGTATGGCTCCGTTCGCGTGGTTTGGAGCGTCGCTCGGTTCGTCACGGGGAGCTGTCGTGGCGCGCCGAGGCAATGCTCGAGTCTTTGGGGCTTCGCGACGCGGAGCTTTCGATCCTGCTCTGCGACGACGCGACCATTCGCGCCCTCAACCACCGCTACAGGAAGACGAACACGGCCACCGACGTCCTCGCATTCCCGATGCAAGAGGGCCCCGGCCCGGCGTCGAGCCCAGGGCTGCTTGGCGATGTCGTGATTTCGCTGCCCACCGCGACCCGCCAGGCGGCGGAACACGATCGCCCAATCATCCAAGAAGTCACGTTCTTGCTGGCCCACGGGCTGCTTCATCTTCTCGGATACGACCACGCCAACAAGCGAGAAGAGCAGGAAATGAAGGCACGAACAGAGGATCTCTTGGCCGCTGTCGGCGCCGCCCACTGAGCGCCCAAGCGTGTGGAAAACCCTTCTCGGCGCTCATGAATTCGAGTGCTCAATGTTCGAGCGCCTCCGATATTTTGGCGCGTAACTGGTTGAAACTAGAATTGATTTGCTTCTTGCTCAGCTTGCGCGCCCAAGCACGACGTGAGTGGTCGGGAAGCTGTGGACGGCCTGTGGGTAACTTCCTCTGTGCGATGCGTCTGGGTCGGCCGAGACTCGATGGTGTGCTGCCCTCGATCGATTAACCCCTAGAAATTTGTTTGCCAAATCGCACAAAGGCCCTTGTCAGCATGGAAAAACCTAGGCATAGATGGCGCCGTGCCTGTCTAGGGCTTCTTTTGGGGGCCTTTTTTACTGGATCGAAGCGGCAGGGCAGAGAGTTAGGAGGGAATTATGGTAGCAGGCAAGCGAATGACGAAAGCTCAGACCATGAGTGAGCTGGCAGAAAAGACCGGCCTCACCAAGAAGGAAATTGTGGGGGTTTTTGATGCACTTCAAGACCTCGTCAAGAAAGAGCTTGGTCGCCGTGGCCCCGGGGAGTTTGTCATTCCCGATATGATCAAACTCAAAGTTCGTAAGATTCCAGCGAAACCGGCTCGGATGGGACGCAATCCAGCAACCGGCGAGGAGATGATGCTTCCGCCCAAGGCTGCGTCCAAGAAGATCCGTGCAACGCCTCTCAAGAAACTCAAGGACCTCGTCCTCTGAGTCACTGAGACAAAACGAATCGAGAAAAAGGGGCCCCTCAGGGCCCCTTTTTTGTTGGTTGCCGTCGCGTCGATGCTGCGCCACGCAGCCGGCCTTCCGCGTAGCTGAGAATGAAGCGAATCTGATCAGCGCTGAGGGTGAAGGACACTTGGATGCGATCCTCGTCGGGCGCGAACTCCATTCGCCGAAGGGTCTTCCCAAAGCCCGCGATCGTCATGATCAGCTGCTGTGAATAGAACTCAGCGACTTTCTTCCAATAGACCGACGCACCGCGCGCATCGTCTTCCGAGGCGTAGGTCGCCAGGACACTGACAGTCGCTTCATCCGGACCGGTCTCGCGTATGGCTAGACGCAGTCGTACCGGTACGTGCTTGATGTTCCCGATGATGAAGCGATGCACGCCCTCGACCTCGAGTGAAATCGCTTCTTCCGGTCCCATTGAGAGCAATGCGTCGGGACCGCGCGCGGCGACGAGCCCCTCCTTTTTGGCATCTCGAAGCTCGCGCGCCTTCGTCATCGCGAGGATGCGTTGGAGATCCTGACGGCGCATGATGCTGAAATGATGGGCGCTCAGGAGCGCGATCGTTCGCGGTGTTCGGTCGAGGTTGTACCACGGTGCAGTCGCCACTCCGTAACGCTGCCGCCAACGCACACCTTTGCCTCGTGAGCGCGCCAGGCGCTTGACGCTCCTGCGCGCAAAGCTCGCATCGCGACGGTGCCGTCCGGCGAGCACGAGCTTGGAGCGCTGCAAATTGGGCGTAGCGACCAACAGCCGGTCGAGGTCCTCCACAGGATCGATCCCGGATCCCTCGAGCAGGAGCTGCCAGTCGGGAACCCCCTGCAAGAAGCTGGTGACATCGGGCGCCAGCGCGGATTCGCGCACCCGTTTCATGTCGACGCGGAGGGCCAGTTGAGCGCCCGGGGGGATGCGGGAAGGGCCCGAGAGGGTGGGAGCCGCGACGGGGGGGGGATCGGGTTCAGTGTCAGGGTCAGCGTCGGTGTCGGTGTCGGTGTCAGCGTCGGTATCAGGGTCGAGCGGGACTCCGGCGTCTGTGGTGGGGTGCTCCCCCTCTTGATTGGGTTCGCCCGACCACCTTGGGTCCGTTGCGCCTGTGGCTCGCGGTGGTGCCGGCGCAGCGGCCATTTCCATCTCGCCTGTCAGGCCGAACTCCACCTCCGCCGGTAGTGTGAGCTCGAAGTCGAAGTCGAACTGGGCGCTGATGGTTGCGATGTATGCGAGCGCTGCCAGATGCACGGCGACGGATGCCACGACTCCCAACATCGTGGAAAACGCTTCGAGTTGTTGACCCGTGCGCATCCTAATGACACTTCGTAGCAGACCACGGCTGTGCGGCGCACACGACGAGCTTTGTTGGAGTCCTGCGGTGTGCTTCTTGGCACGGCCGTCGTTTTGTCATTTGCTGGGGCATTCGCCGGCTGTAGCCTCGAAGAAATCCTCTCTTCGATCGAGCTCGAACGCCTAGCGGAGCCCCGCGATCTCGGCCCGCCGCAGCGAGTCTTCGCTAAGCGCTTCGTCACGCCAATACGCGATGCGCCAAGCTCGGAGGGTGCGCGTATCGGTTATCTGCGAGCCGGAGCGCTTCTTCATTCGACCGCGACGGAGCCGATTGGGCACGACGGCTGTGAGGATGGTTGGTATGAGCTAGACACCGGCGGATACGCTTGCGGCGGGCGGGACATCCTCGTGTTTTCGACCGAACGCCTGCCGGAGCTGCGCGCGCGTCAACCGGACCGTGAAGCGGCTATGCCGTATGACTACGTGACGGTTCGACGGAAGACGCCGCTTTACAAACGACTTCCGAATACCGATGAGGTCTACACGATTCCTGAAGAGGCCCCAGACGCCGGGGTCGCGCCTTCCGAACAACCCGAGAGAATCGACAACCCTCTCGTATTGCGAGTCCTCCAGCCAGGCTTCTACGTCAGCTTGGACCGCACCTTCGAAAAGGACGGCGAGACTTACTGGCGGACGCAGCAGAACGGATTCGTGCTGGCCAGCCGCACGCGGCAAAAGGAGTGGAGCGAGTTCCATGGGCAGCCTCTCGACGGTCAGCGCTGGGACCTCCCTATGGCCGTGACCCGAAGCGAAGAAACGACGGTCTATCGCGTCAGCGAGCGAGAGAAGCTCCGGGCGACCCGCGAGCGTCTCGAGCGGCGTGCCTGGGCCGTGGTGAGATCACGTCGTCGCATTGGCGAGAGCACATATCTGGTCGTCGGAGATGGCAGGCTCGTTCGCGAGGCCGACGTGTTGGTGATCCAACCCAGCACGCCGCCCGCGGAAGTCGGTGAGGGCGAACGATGGATCGATGTTGATCTCACCCACCAGGTCCTCGTGGCCTACGAGTGGAAGCAGCCACGCTACGTGACGCTCGTCTCGACGGGGCGGACCAAGACCCCGAGTCCCGAGTTGGACTACGGCACGCCGAGGGGCCTCCACCGCATTCGAGCAAAGCACCTGACCTCGACGATGGACAACGACGAACCAGGCGAGCCACCGTACTCTCTCGAGGACGTTCCCTATGTGATGTACTTCAAGGGCGCGTACGCTTTCCACAGCGCCTTCTGGCACGACCGTTTCGGCCGCCCGAGGAGCCACGGCTGCATCAATCTGGCCCCAAACGACGCCAAGTGGCTCTACAACTGGGCAGGGCCGGACTTACCGGACACGTGGCACGGCGGCTCCGCAACCGAGGAGAATCCCGGGACTTGGGTCTATGTGCACGGGGCTACTTGGCCAGGGCCGCCCTGACCGCCTTGAGAAGCTTCTGACCCGCTGGACCGACCTGCTTCGCTACGCTGTCCGGGACGCCCTTTTCCTTGTCCTTGAACTGCTGGAGCTCGGCGGCGGTTGGCTCGTGGATGTCGTAGCCGTAGCGCACGAGGTTCTTCAGGAGGACCGGCTCCATCTTGCGGACTTGCTCACGACCCCACGTGGTGAGGTCGTGTGGGGCATTCATCAGAACCTTCTGGATGTCTGCGGGCAGCGTGTCGAACCATTTCTTCGAGTAGACGGCGATGCCGGGCTGGTACGAGTGGCGAGACATGAACAAATTGCGCTCGCCATCGTCGAGGCCCTGGTACCATGTCGAGGCCATCGCATAGAGTGCCGTGTTGTCGAAGCCGTCCACGACGCCGGTCTGCAGACTAGTCATCGTGTTGGCGATATCGATCGTGACCGGGCTCGCGCCGAGGGCTCTGTATGCCGCGACGTGGGCGACCGCCTCTTGCGACCGGTAGCGAATGCCCTTCATGTCGCCCGGAGTCCGGATGGGTCGCCGGCTGAAGTATGAGCGAAAGCCGTTCTCTGACCAAAGCGCGAAGACGAGCTTCTGCTTCAACAACATCGCGCGTACTTGTTTCAACACTTCGGGGTCGTCGAGAGCCTTGTCCGCCTCTTCTACGCTATCGAACAGGTATGGCGCCTCAATGACGTTCACCTCTCGGACGATCGAGCTCAACCCGCCGACCGATCCGGCAAAGCCCTGCTTGCTGCCCATCTGGGTCCGCCGCGCCAACGATCGCTCGTTCGAGCCACCGAGGCGCAACTTCACCTTAACGCGGCCGTTGGTCTCTTCTTCGATGTACTTCTTCAGACGCTTCAGTTGTAGCGCCCACGGGCTGCCTCCGGGGACGACCGTCCCCATCTCCAATACGTATTCCTGCGCGGATGCGGGGGCGGGTGCGGCAAACAGGAAGGAAAGGGCGAATAACGCCACTGCACAAACGATAGACTTACGCATTGAATTCTCCTCGGACGGGGGGGCGACTGCCCAGTGGACGCTACGGTCGTAGAGCCTATTCAGATCAGAAGATGTCGTCGATCTCGGCCAGCAGCTTCTCGGCCTTGCGTTGCTCGCACTGATTCTCAGGGATGATCGCCGGGATCGAGTTGACGTCGCCGTTGAGGACGTAGTTGACGAGCTCTTCGAAGAGGGGACGGTTGTCCTCCTTCACTGCCCACTCTTCCGCCATCAAGATGCGCGTGCCGAAGTAATTGGGATGCGCGTCGATCGAGACGTTGAAGTGTGCGGCCGATGCTTTCATGTCGCCACCGGCAAAGCCGGGCGCTTTGGCGAAGAAGATGCCGAAGTAGCGGTCCGGTGCCTGGTACCAGTAGAGCGGATCCTCATCGAGGCAGAATTCCATGATCGCGCGGATCTCGTCCTTGTATGAAAGCAAGGTCGCGAAGCTCTCGAGGATGGCCCATCGGCCCATGTTCGAGGACCGCCAGTAGAGAGCCGGAACCGCGTTGGCGCTGAGAACGCTGATCGCATCCTCGATGCGCTCGCCGCTCGCCATCTTGTCGGCAAAGGCCGGCGACAGCGCCGACAGCGCGCGCTCGGCCGCTTGGGTGCCCGACTCGTGACTGTCCTTGTAGAGCTGCGGGTTGTCCTCGTCCGGACGAAGAAAGCAGTCTGAGTAATAGTAGATCGCATGCGAGAGGTTGGTGAGCGCCTGCGCGTTACTTGGATCGAGGTCGGTTGCCGCGGTCCATGCGTCGACGGCAGCTTTGGCCTGTGCTTGGTCTCCGCGGTTGTCCCAAGCTGCGCGGGCGGTTTCCAAGAGCTGGACCACCTGCTTCTGTGCCGCGTCATCGAGCTTCGCGGAATCTGACGTTGTGTCCCAAGCAGTCTCACGGGTGGACCCACAACTGGCCACCAGGGCCGCCATGCCTACTAGGGCAACCCAGTGCCCGATGTTCAACGAACGCATCATGCTTTCCTCCTGCTCCCTCGCCGAACCGGCAGGGCTACTGGCGGGGCATACCAAGATGCCTTTCTTGCTGTCAATGACGCAAAGCACTAACGGGTCGCTTTGCTTGCGGGGGATGGGGCGCCGTGGTACGTGGCTGCCTGAAAATTTGGTTTACCTCACTGGGTGGGCCGCCACGGCCCGCCCATTTTTCATTTAGGGACCCCGAGTAGAAATTGACCCAGGCTACGGAACAGCTCGTCCACGCGTTGGAGCCATTAATCGACCCGATTTGCCGTGCCCACGGCGTGGAGCTGGTCGACGTGCGCTGTCTGCGGGATCCGGCTGGGATGCTGATCCGGGTCATCATCGACAGGGAAGTCCCCGACGTCGAGGTTGGCAGTGGGGTGTCCCTGGAAGATTGCACATGTGTCAGCAGGGACTTATCGACCGCTTTGGACGTTCACGAAGACTTGCTTCCTTCTGGGACCTACCGCCTCGAGGTGAGCTCTCCTGGGCTCGAGCGGCCTCTCGTGAAGCTCACGGACTTCGAACGCTTCTCAGGTCGCGAGGTCAAAGTGCGAACACAATCGCCAATTGAACGGCAGCGCCGCTTCAGCGGGAAGCTGCTCAGAGTCGTCGACCAGAGCATCGAGCTCGACCAAGATGGCAAGGTCTTTTTGATTCCGCACGCGGATATCGTGCAAGCGAACCTCGTGTACCGATTCTCGAACTAGGTGGGTAGATGGCTATGCAGCAAAGCGCGCTCTCCCTTCAGAACGTCATTGAACAGGTCAGCCAGGAGAAGGGCATCGATGCCAAGATTCTGGTGGAGGCCACCGAGCAGGCGATCCTGACGGCAGCCAAGAAGACTTTCGGTCCCGATCGGGAGCTCGAAGCACGGTTCAACAAGGAGACTGGGGCAGTTGATCTCTATCAATACATGACTGTCGTCGAGGCGGTCGAAAACAGCGAGCAAGAGATCACGGTCGAAGAAGCGGAGACCTACGGGCTCGAAGCGGAGATCGGCGAGGAGCTCGGCTTCCAGATCTTTTACCTTCCCGAGGACCGTGAGAAGGCCCGCGAGCAAGACCAGCAGTTCGGCGAGCTACTCGGCCTCGATCAGAGCCGGAGCCGTTTTGGGCGGATCGCGGCGCAGACCGCCAAGCAGGTCATCATTCAGCGTGTCCGTGATGCCGAGCGCGATCGGGTCTACGCCGAGTACAAGAGCCGTCAGGGTGAGATCATCACCGGCGTCGTGCGTCGCTTCGAGCGTGGCTCGAACATCATCGTCGACCTTGGCCGTGGCGTAGAAGCCGTGTTGCCGCCGCGTGAGCAGACGCCGCGCGAGAGCTACCGTCCCGGCGACCGCATCGTGGCGCTCTTGAAGGACATCGACCGCGAAGCCCGAGGCCCGCAGATCATTCTTTCCCGTACCGACGTCGGGATTCTCGTGAAGCTCTTCGAAATGGAGGTTCCGGAGATCTATGAGGGCATCGTGCGAATTGTGGCCGCGGCGCGCGAGCCCGGGGCTCGCTCGAAGATCGCGGTGAGCAGCCGTGATTCCGACGTCGATCCGGTAGGCGCTTGCGTGGGCATGAAAGGCTCACGCGTCCAGGCCGTGGTCCAGGAGCTTCGTGGAGAGAAAATCGACATCGTACCGTGGGATCGCGACCCAGCCCGCTTCGTTTGTAACGCCATCGCTCCAGCGGAGGTGGTCCGCGTCGTCATTGACGAGGGCAATGCCAATATGGAGCTCGTGGTCCCGGACGCGAAGCTGTCCCTTGCGATCGGACGGCGCGGTCAGAACGTGCGGCTCGCATCGCAGCTCAGCGGCTGGCGCCTCGACATCGTCAGCGAGTCCCGCTTCCAGCAAATCGAGGAAGAGGCCATGGCTGCGCTGTCGCGCCTGAGCAGCAACGAAGAGCTTTCTCGGTCCCTCTACCGCATGGGCTTTCGAAGCCTTGACGAGGTGGTCGATGCCAGCGAAGGCGAGCTTGCGTCGGTGCCGGGAGTCTCGGCCGACGACGTGGCGCAGCTTCGCGACGACGCCGCGATCGCGATGGAGGAGTTTCGCAAGGAACGGCTGGCCGCGATGACGGACCTGACCGAGGCCCCCGCGGAGCGTGACAAGCTTCTCCTCGTGCGCGGTGTCAACCCGCGCGTTGCCGACCAGCTCGAGCAAAACGGCTACGCGTCGATCGCCGCGATTGCAGCTGAAGAGGACACCGATCGCCTGGCGATTAAATCGGGCCTCGGCGCCTCCAAGGCTCAGGCGCTCAAAGCCGCGGTCGCGGAGTTCGCCAGCACCGAGTGGCCTCCCGTCGAGGCGAAGATGCAAGAGAGCATTGCCGCCGCACAGGCGGAGGCAGCGCGGCTGGAGGCTGAAGCAGCTGCGGAGGCAGAGGCAGCCGCGGAGGCGGAGGCAGCCGCGGAGGCAGAGGCAGCCGTGGAAGCGGCAGCAGCCGCGGAGGCGGCAGCAGCTGCAGAGGCGCCGGCCGAGACCGGTTCAGAAACCGAGTCGGAGCCCGGGGTCGAGTCGGAGGGCGCGAGTGAGACTGCGGACCCGGTGGAGACTAAGCAGGAGTAACCGTTGATGCTGGGCGTCATGGACAAGACCGAACGAGACAAGCCTTCGCGGCGGATGTGCGCTGGGTGCGGTAGCCGCACCGAACGCGGCGAGCTCGTGCGCTTGGTGGTTGGGGACAGCACGCCGTTCGTGGCCGTGGACCTTGGCCGGCGGCTTGGCGGCCGGGGCGTTTCGGTCCATCCGAAGCGGGCGTGCGTCCGCTCAGCTGCGCTCCGTGGCGGGTTGGCCCGCGCGCTTCGAGGGGTGGCTCAAGTCGAGCCCGAGAGCATCGAACGGATGATCGTGCAGCAGTTCGAGCAACGCGCTTTGGGCCTCCTGAGCGCCGCCCAGCGAGCACGCAGCGTAGCGCTCGGGGGCGACGCGGTCCGTACCGCTTTGAAGGCAAACAAAGGGGATCTGCTGATCCGTGCAAAGGATTCGCGTGGTCGCGGGGATGAGCTCGCACACGCTGCAACGGCGCATGGTTGCGCGACAGTCACTTGGGGGACAAAGGCGAGCTTGGGGGACGCATTCAGTCGTTCGGAGCTCGGGGTCCTCCTGGTCATGGATCGGGGCATTGCCCGTGCGATTCTGGATTGCCTGTCGCACATCGAGGCCCTATCGGAGGATGGATGAGTAAGGTTCGAGTCTACGAGGTCGCCCGTGAGTTGGGGGTCGAGAACCGCGACCTGATCCAGCGAATCGCGACCCTAGGGATCCAGGTACGCAACCACATGAGCGTCCTCGACCCGGTCGAAGTGGACCGCATCAAACGATCGCTCAGCAAGGGCCGCAGCGAGGCGATGGTCGAAGAACGAATCCGTCCCACGGTCGTGCGCCGCAAGCGACGCAAGAAGACCGAGGAGGCAGAGCCCGTGGCAGCAGATGCGCCGGCGCCCGCACCAGCCGAAGCGCTGGTCGCCGAGCCGGTGGCAGTCGCGCCCGCTCCGGCCCCAGAGCCGGTCGTGGCCGAGCCCGAGCTAGCTGCACCGTCCGTGACCGCTGAGGCCGTCGCGCCTGCACCTGTCGCGCCCGCACCCGTGCCGCCTCCTGCAGCCGAGCCAAGTGGGCCCCCCGCAGAGCCGGAGGAGCAGGCTCGCTTCGCTCATGATGCGCTGCCGCCAGGCGTCATGCGCCGGGGTAGGGCCAAGGCGCCGAGCGCCACGCCGCTGTCCGAAGGGGCGCGTCGTCGCATAGTTGCCGAGCATGCCGCGCAGCGGGAACAGCACGCGCCGCGCCGTCGCGAGATCCGTGGCCGATCTTCGATCGGGCCGACCGGTCGTCCGCAGGGACGCCCCGGCAAGAAACGTTTGCAGCCTGGCAAGAAGCCGAAGCAGACCGAAATTACGGTGCCGAGCGCGCAGAAGCGCGTGATTCGCATCGACGACAACGTTCAGTTGCAGACCCTGGCGCAGCGCATGAGCCTCAAGGCTACCGACGTGTTGATGAAGCTGATGGAGCTCGGCGTGTCGGGTGTCCACATCAACAGCACGCTCGATGCAGACACCGCTGCCGTGTTAGCTGGCGAGTTCAACTACGAAGTCGAGAACGTCGCGCGGAGTGAGGACGAAATCGTCGGCGATGCGCGCGGCGAGTTCGAGGACAAGGCCGACGATCGGCACCATCGGCCTCCGATCGTTACGGTCATGGGTCACGTCGACCATGGTAAGACCTCGCTCCTCGACAAGATTCGCGCGGCTGACGTCGTCGCCGGCGAGGCAGGCGGCATCACCCAGCACATTGGCGCGTATCGTGTCGACACCGACCGGGGCACCGTCGTGTTCCTCGATACACCGGGCCACGAGGCGTTCACCGCCATGCGCGCCCGCGGCGCCCAGGCAACCGACATCGTCATTTTGGTGGTCGCTGCCGACGACGGCGTCATGCCCCAGACCAAAGAAGCCGTGGCACACGCTCAGGCGGCCAAAGTGCCGATCGTCGTCGCCGTCAACAAGATCGACAAGCCCGAGGCGAATGCCGATACGGTCAAGAACGAGCTCGCCGCTTTGGGTCTCCAACCCGAAGATTGGGGCGGGGAAACCATCTTCATCCCCTGCTCGGCCATCACCGGTGAGGGCGTCGACTCGCTGCTCGAGAATGTTCTGCTGCAGGCGGAGCTTCTAGAGCTCACCGCGAACCCGAACATCCCCGCCGAGGGTGTCGTGCTCGAGGCATATCTCGATCGCGGACGAGGTCCCGTGGCTAACGTCTTGATTAGAGACGGTTCTTTGGATGCCGGTGACTACGTCGTGGCCGGCGGCTCGTGGGGCCGCGTTCGCGCGATGACCGATGACCGCGGCAACCAGCTTCCGAGTGCGGGCCCGGCTACGCCTGTCGAGGTGCTCGGTTTGGCCGAGCTGCCAGCTGCCGGTGACCTGTTCTACGAGGTGACTGACCAGCGCAAGGCTCAGCAAGTGGCCGGGGCGAGGAAGAAGCCGGGCACAGCGAGCACGGCGCCCATTGGCGGGCTGCGTGGCCTCGACCAGTTTCAGGCCCTCATGCAGAGCGGCGACGTTCAGGAGCTTCGGCTGGTCGTCAAGGCCGACGTGCAGGGCTCGGTGGAGGCGCTCCACGGCTCCCTTACCGACCTTGCAACCGAGAAGGTCAAGGTCAACGTCATTCATACCGGCGTGGGCGGCATCACCGAAAACGACGTCATGCTCGCGAGCGCGTCGCAAGCCATCGTCCTCGGCTTCAACGTGAGGCCTCAGGGCAAAGCCTCGTCGACCGCCAAGAAAGAGGCTGTCGAGATTCGGACCTACAGCGTCATCTACGAGGCCATCGATGATGTGAAGGCGGCGATGAAGGGCCTTCTCGCGCCGACGATCGTCCAGGAGGACCTTGGCAAAGCGGAGGTGCGGCAGACGTTCGGTATTCCGAAAGTCGGCACCATCGCGGGCTGCATGGTCCTCGAAGGCAAAATCAACCGTGGCGCGCAGGCACGCCTCGTGCGGGACGGCGTGGTCGTGTGGGAGGGTCCGATGGGCTCGCTTCGTCGCTTCAAGGAAGACACCAAAGAGGTCCAGGCCGGCATGGAGTGCGGCATCGGTCTACTGGGCTTCAACGACGTCAAAGAGCAAGACATCATCGAGTGTTACGAAGAGAAGCAGGTCGAGGCGACTCTCGAGTGAGCTGAGCGCCGAGAGGTCGGAACATGGTCGTTGGCGTTTGCCAGATTTCGCTTTCGTTGCCGGGTGTGACCTCGCTGAAGGCCAAACGATCGATCGTGCGCAAGGTGCTCGACCGGACGGCGAATCGTTTCAACGTTGCAGTGGCCGAGGTCGGGCAGCAGGACGCGCATCAGCAATCCACGCTCGGCTTCGCCGTGGTGTCGGGTGACCGGCGTCATGCGAATTCGATGCTCGATTCGATTGCCGAGTTCGTGGAAGGCTCTGCGGATGCTGTTGTCTTGAACCGCTCGACGGAGCTGGTGTCTTTGGGCGAGCTCGGGGATTGGACGGACTGAACGATGGCGCAAAAAGGTTTTCGAAGGGCAGACCGCGTTTCCGAACGCATTCGGAGCGAGCTGATGGAGCTCGTGCTTCGTGGAAGCGTGCGTGACCCTGCGGCCAAAGATGTCGTCGTCTCCGCCGTGCGGATGACCGACGACTTGAGTATCGCGCGGGTGTACGTTCGCGTGCTCGAGGAGATCGGTTCGGACCGCCAGGATGCCGTGGTGGAGGCGCTCGATCGCGCGAGTGGGTTCCTTCGCCACGAGATTGGGCAACGGCTGCAGCTCCGGCACGTTCCAAAGCTGGAGTTCTACTGGGACGACGTGGTGGATTCGGCGCTTCGGATCGAATCCATCCTGCAAGAGATTCGAGAGGATCCGGACGCCGGCTCGGAGGGTTCCAAGTGATCGAAGATGTGCTCGATGTCGCCCGCAACGGGGAGCGCTTCCTGGTGGCCTGCCATCGGCGCCCCGATGCGGATTCGCTCGGCTCGGCGCTGGGGCTCATCCATACTCTTCGCGCCATCGGCAAAGAGGCCGCGTTGTTCATGCCGGAACAGATTCCAAACTCGCTCCTCTTCTTGATGGACGGCGAGAAGGGTCTCCCGAAGATCCCCGATGGCGTGCGATACGATGCGACCTGGGTCATGGACATCGCCGCCAAGGCGCTGTTGCCGCCAGGGTTCCCCACCCGCGACGTCACTGGTCCCGTCGTGATCATCGATCATCATCATGCCCACGATGACATCGGTGACGTCGTATACCGGGACACAGACGCTGCTGCGACGGGAGAGGTGGTCGTCCGTCTGATCGATGGCCTTGGGCTGAAGTCGTTGCCTGAGGGGTCCGCTACCCCGTTATACGCGGCCATCGTGTCGGACACGGGTGGATTCCGCTACGCCACCACGAGGCCCGCAACCTTGCGCCTGGGCGCGCGGCTCGTCGAAGAGGGGGCCGACCCTTGGCACGTGGCGTATCAATTGTTCGAGCGGTGGGAGCCAGCGCGGCTGCGGTTGCTCTCGGCGATCATCGCTACGCTCGAAATGGCGTTCGACGGACGCGTGGCGATCATGCGCGTGACCCGCGAGATGCTCGAGATCTGCGACGCGGACGACGACATGGTCGAGGGCATGGTCAACTACGCACGCCGGGTCGAAGGCGCCGAGATCGGGGCGTTGCTGTGGGAGTGGCGCATGCCTGACGTTGCCGGTGGTCACATCGAGACCAAGGTTAGTCTCCGCTCGCGCGGCGATGCTGACGTGTCCGTGATTGCGGCGGCTCTCAACGGGGGCGGGCATCGCGCTGCCGCTGCGACCCAGCTCAATGTCACGATCGATCAAGCGGAAGAACGGTTGCGGGCGGAGCTCGTCAAATACTTCGGATGCGACAGCCCCGTGGGCGATGGATAGCAGCGGTTTTACGGTGAGCGGCATCCTGATCGTCGACAAGCCGGCGGGGTGCACGTCGCACGATGTCGTGCAGCGCGTCCGGAAGGCCTTACGTCAGCGATCAGTCGGGCACGCGGGAACCCTCGACCCGCTAGCGACGGGGGTATTGGTGATTGCGGTCGGGGAGGGCACCAAGCTCGTTTCTCACCTTCAGTCCGACGACAAGCGGTACGAGGTGACCATCGCTCTGGGCGCGGAAACCGATTCCCTCGATGCGGATGGCGAGGTCACCGAAACCTCGGAAGTGCCTCCGCTCGATGCGGCGGCGGTGGAGCAAGCGCTTCAACCGTTCATCGGTCGTCATCCGCAAGAGGCGCCGAAGCTGAGCGCGATCAAGGTTGGCGGTACCCCGCTTCACCGCCGTGTTCGACGCGGTGAAGCCGTCGAGGCGCCGGTGCGCGAGGTGGAGCTTTACGAAGCGACGGTGGATGAGGTCAGCCCGAAGACCCTTCGACTGAGCCTTCATTGCGGCAAGGGCTTCTACGTGCGGTCGCTGGCGCGGGACGTCGCACGTGCCCTCGGGACGTTGGGGCATGTGAAGGTGTTGCGGCGGACGGCGAGCGGAGCGTTTTCGATCGAAGACGCGATCTGTGGCGATGAGATGACTGCCGAGGGGATCGCGGGGCAACTGATCCCTTTGAAGGAGGCATGTGGCGCGCTGACCCGTGTCGAGCTCACCGACGAAGGGGTCCGCCATGCGCGACACGGACGGCCAATTGGGCCCGAGGTCGTCGTCGGCGATGGGTGGCGGGACGTTTCGCCGGAGGAATCGCTTGCGCTCTTTGCGCCGGACGGCAACCCGGTTGCGCTCGGCCGTCGCGTTGATGAGGGCATTCGCGTCGTCCGCGGGTTCACAACCACCGCCCCCGATGTGGTAAGCCCTTAGCGTGGATCGCACGCGCTACCTGGTCGTCGGAGCCGGCGTCAGCGGCCTCGCGTTTGCCGATTGGCTGCGCGACGACGACTACCTGATCGTCGAGTCCGAAGAAGAGATTGGCGGCTATTGCCGTACGATAAAGCGCGATGGTTTCGTCTGGGACTATTCGGGACATTTCTTTCATTTTCGGCACCCCGAGATCGAGCAATACCTGGTCGAACGCATGGGTGATCAGCGTGTCCTTCGCGTCGAACGTGATAGCCGAATCTGGTACGCGGACCGGTTCATCGATTTTCCATTTCAGAAGAACATCCATCAGCTGCCGGAGGCGGAGTACGAACAATGCGTGCGCGACCTCCGGAGCCGACCCGAACAAAAGGCGGAAAACTTCAAGGATATGCTCTATGCGCACTACGGCCGCGGCATCGCCGAGAAGTTCCTGATTCCCTACAACGAAAAGCTCTACGCACTGAACTTGACGGCCCTCGATGCCGACGCGATGGGGCGCTTCTTTCCGCACGTTAGCGTCGAAGAGATCTTGCGGAACCGGGAGACACCCGCGAACGACGGCTACAACGCTACGTTTACCTACCCGGAGGGCGGGGCGATTCAGTACATCGAGGCGCTCGCCCAAGGGGTACGCACCGACCGAATTGCGCTGGGGGAACGCGTCGTCCGAATCGACCTCGAAGCCAAGGTAGCCACCACGACGAAACGCGAGATTCAGTACGAGGCCCTCGTGAGCAGTGCACCGCTGGTAAGCCTGTTCGATATGTGCGGCCTCGCCTACGACTCATCCGTCTTCAGCCACAATAAGGTGCAGGTCTTCAATCTCGGCTTCGACAGCAAGGGTCCGACGGGAGTGCACTGGATCTACTACCCCCAGCGAGACATCTCGTTCTATCGAGTCGGTTTCTACGACAACATCTTCGGCGCGGACCGGATGAGTTTGTACGTGGAGGTGGGGCTGCCGTGGGACGCAGTGCTTTGTGAGGATGACCGCGGCGCAATGAAGGCACGGGTGTTGGCCGACCTGCAGACCTGCGGCGTAGTGACCAACCAAGCCCTCGTTGCCTCCCACGACGTCCTGCTCGATCCCGCCTACGTGCACATCACCACGAAGTCGAACGCTGAAGCAGCGGCGAAGAAGCGGCTGCTGGCCGCCCAGGATGTGCATTCGATCGGCCGCTATGGCTCATGGACCTACTGTTCGATCGAGGACAACATCGTAGAAGCGCGACAATTGGCGATGCTGTAGGGCGGGGGGGGTGACTCGCCCTACATCGTTGGTCGCCGCCCCAACGATTGTCTATCGTGGATCCATTGTCTTTGGTTGAGGGGGTCCCGTGAGACTGATTCTGGTAGTGATGATCGCCTGTGCGGCGACAGCGTGTGCGAGCAATGGTGAAGGCGGCGTTCGAGCTGGCGGCGGGTCGGCTGGGACCATGGGCACGGCCGGAGCAGGCGGTATCGGAACGGGTGAGAATCCTACGGTCATCGTTCCAGACGCAGAACTCTGTGGCGGAGGGCCGTGTGCGGAGCACACCGGCGAACAGCAGTTCACCCATGACGGCGTTCCAGTTGGAACGGATTCGCTCTTTGATGCTGCGATGAGGAATCCTCCTGCGACAAACGCCGCCAACGAATCAGCGATTGTCTACCCAAGCCATGAAACGATGTTTCCGGTCAACGTGTCTCGTGTTCGTTTCGAGTGGACGGAACCTGCGGCGGACCTCGCGTACGAACTGAGGTTCGACGGCGATGCGACCGCAGTGTCGATCTATACCACTGGCAGTAGCTGGTCTCCCACCGAGGAAGAGTGGGATTGGGTTGCCGAGTCGAACCGTGGCGGCGCGGTTGCCTTCACGGTCACTGCGCTCGACCTCGACGATCCGGCGCAAGCCTGGACGTCGAACCCCATCGACGTTTTCATTAGCGAAGGGGCGGTCCCTGGAGCGATCTATTACTGGTCGACGGGCACCAGCGGAATCATGCGGGCACGCATCGAGGACTCCATTTCGCAGAAGTTCTACACCGATCCTGATGCGCCAGACGCGGAGGAATGCGTGGCGTGTCACACCGTCTCTCGCGACGGACGTCGCATGGCCATGGGCTACGGCGGCGAAGCGCTACGCACGATCGATATCGACAGCTTCGACGTGCTCGTGCCCAAACCAGCGCAGGCAGAACGGAAAGTCGGCTGGTCCACATTCTCGCCTGATGGGGAGCTGTTGCTCGTGTCGGAAAAGGGCGTTCTACGTCTGCTGGACACCGAGAGCGGAGAGCCGGTGGGCGACAATGCTGGCGTCGTGCCCCTTCCGGCCGGAAAATTGGCGAACATGCCGGACTGGTCGGCTCTTGGGGACAAGGTTGCGTTTGCCATGACCGAGGGCAGGGTCGGAAACAAGGAAATCGAGGCCGCCAGCATCGCCGTCATCGACTACGATGCCGGCGCCTGGGGCGCGGTCACGGTGCTCGTGGAGAGCCAGGGTGGGGAAGACAACAACTTCTTCCCGGCTTGGAGCCCAGACAGCGCGTGGATTGCCTACGTGAATGCGCAGCAGAAATCGAAGGACGCGGTCACCGCCACGATTCGCATGATCTCTGCCGACGGAGGAACCTCCCGAGAGCTGACTCGCTTGAATGAGCGCGTCAACGACGAGGAGAACGTCGTCGACATAGGTAACGCGATGCCGCGCTGGGCGCCTAGCACGCTCCCAGGAACCTTCTGGCTCGCGTTCTCTAGCCTTCGTGCGTACGCGACGCTGCGTCCCCGAGACGACAAAGAGGACCAGATATGGATCGCCGCGGTCGATCCGGAGGCGAGCGGAGACGTGAGTTACGCGGCCTTCTGGGCACCATTCCAAAGCATCGAGGACGGAAACCATCGGGCATTTTGGACCGTGTCCGATGAGGACCGGCAACAGCAGTGCCTGTGCGTGGACATCTGCGGTGACGGGATCGACAACAACTGCAACGGCACGGCAGACGAAGCGATGTGCAGCGAGTGCGGGCCCGTCGAGATCTGCGATGACGGGGTCGACAACAACTGCAACTGCGTCGTAGACGAGTGCGTTCAAGAGATTTGCAACGACGGCATCGATAACGACGGCGACGGTCTGACCGACGGGGCTGATCCCTCCTGTATTATCGTTCAGTAATGCTTCGTCTCCCGACCCACGACTAACGAATCGGTGCGCTGCGCATATATCGGGTGCGCCCATTGCGGCCGCTCCGGTTCTGATGGTGGTCGGCGCCGCCTCGATTGCTGGCGTCCTCAATCCCTTCCTCGCGGTTGGAACGGTAGCCATTGGCGCGCTGCTGAGTGAGTCGGTCTGGTTCGGTCTTGCTCGCTGGCGCGGCCGGCGTTTACTCGACGTGGCGTGCGGGTTGGCTTCGAACCCCAGCGTGTGCGTACTCTCGTTCCGGGACCGAGTGCGCAAGAACGGAGCTGGGATCCTCATCGCCGCCAAGTTCATTCCGGGCAGCGGAAGCGTCCCGGCTTTTGCCGCGGGGCTTTCGGGATTCGATTACCGCCGGTTCGTGCTGTTCGACGCGTTGGGATTGCTGCTGTGGAGCACGGCGTACGTCGTAGTTGGCGGCGTCTTTCACACGCAAGTGGCGGCGCTTGCGCAAGGCGTGTCGACCCACTTCGCCTGGGTCGGCGGCGGCCTGTTCGTTCTATTTGTCGTCGCCGTCGCCTTCGCCTGGCGCATTCGGAAGGCACGACGCCACCGGGCCATGCACGCAAAGCATGCCAAACTGGGCGCTGAGCTCAGAGCACGCGGCGCAGTCGGCGCCAGAAGCAGCCTGCTGCGACGAGCGCTAGCCACCAAACCGTCGTAGCGGCGGTGGGGCGCCCGTGCCCAACCGCGCATCCGCCAGAACCGCCTTCGCCTTCGTTGTTCTTGATGCAAACCGGTGTGCCGAGCTCATCGAGCTCCGAGTCGCAGACGCTGATGATGCCGTTTCGGACGCCCCCGACCATGACGCCGCCGGGAAGGAAATCGACTGAGAGCATGGGGTTATCGAGGCGCTTGCCGCTGGCGACGAAGGTCTCCGACTCGACCTCGCCGGTCTCGAAGTCGATGGCGGTGAGATAGTAGGCGTGAACATCTTCGGCTTCACCGCGCCGGTGCGAGTAGAGCCAGATGTGCCCGTCGCCCGTGGAGAGACGCGGAGGGACCTGCGAGGAAACCGTGTAGTTCTCCCAGATGACGTCGCAGCCGCTGTAGTCTTCTCGTACATCCACACGTGTGAGGCCCGGAGGGAAATCGCCCACTTCGTAGAAGTTCCCTCCGTAGTTGTTCTCGGCGACGATCGAGCGTCCGTATGCCATGACCGTGTTCTGAATCGCGGCCGTTCCATCCTTGAACATGTTCATTCGGCACACCAGCCGGTCTTCGGCTTCCATCGGCTCTGCGCTGGTGTTCATGACGACGAGCTCGGTTGTTCCGTCCGGATGATTGATCGAGAACGTCACCAGCCGGCCTTGGTCGTGCAGGGTCGGCGTGCTGAGATCAGGATTCTCGAGATCACCGTACTCCCAGCGCCACTTCTGGGTGGGTACGCCCTCGGCGTCGAGGACGAACATGTACATTGCCTTGCTTGTGAGGACATACGCGCCCTCCGGTCCGACGGTGAACGCGGCGCCAATCAACTCGTAGCCGTCGTTGTAGAGCCAGATGGTTTTCGCCTCGCCGGTCTCCGCATCGAGGTGGCCTACGTGCGCAAACCCGGAGATGAACCAGTAGTCCCCATTGAAGTCCGGAATCACATCGCTTGCGGACATGCCCTGCGGAAGCGCTTTCGAAAGATCCCATTGCTCATCGATGGTCCATTCGAACACACCATCGGTTTGCACCGCCTTGTACGCTCGTAGCTGTTGGGTAGCGGTGGGCACCAGCGGCCGGCCCAGATGGTCCATCCTCGTATACCAACCACCGGCGGGATCCAGGACGTGCGAGCGTGGCGGAATCGAGGTCTTGGCGAGGATCTTGAAATCGTCATTCGGGTCGAACAGGACGAGCTCGCTTGCGGTGAACAGCGAAATGCACAGGGACGAAAGATAGCCGTCGTTGTCTCGCATGAGCGGAGTACACGCGCGGATCTCCTCATCATGGACCGGGCTCGTGATGGTGAGCGGGTTGATGCCGCGGGGCCCAGGAAGCGGCGAGGTGCTGCTGTTGTAGCCGTCGGTGTGCACGCCTCCACTTGCAATCTCATCGAGCAGGCCGGGATTGTCCGGCATGGGCAGTGGCGGAAGCGGCTTGTACTCGAGCGGTTGGGTTCCCATGGCTGCGGGCACGGTCGGCCCAGACGGAAGCTCGAAGCTTTCGCGGCCCGTCCCATCGGCCAGGACGCCGACGGGGCCGAGTCCGGCCGACATTTCCGCAAGCTGCGATGGAGTGACCGCCGCCTCCGCGATTTCATAAAAGGCATCTGCGTCGTCGGGCGTTTGTCCGGTTGCGAGCAACCAAGTCAACGAAAGCAGACTAACTGTGGCCGCACGGCCTCTCCATTGTGTCGACGTGTTCATGGGATCTTCTGGGTACTTTTGCGGTAGTATCGCCGCATGTCGAGCACTTCCAGCACCTGGCACGCGTTGGCCGCCACTATTGCCGTCATTCTTTCGGTCGGACTCGCCTCTTGCACGAGTAAACCCGCAGAGGAGAAGGCTGCACCGCCTGCCGAACCTCCCGTCGAGAAGGTCGAGTTGCCGCCGGCTCCGGCCGACTTTCCGCAGATGAATATCCCGGAGGACAATCCCCAGACTCCGGAAAAGATCGCGCTGGGTCACCAGCTCTTCTTCGACGCGCGCATGAGCGTCGACGGGTCGCGCTCGTGTTACTCGTGTCACCAGAACGAGCATGGCAACGGTGGGGAGACGCCGCTTGCCGTGGGCGCAAAGGAAAAGCAGCTCACACGGCATAGCCCCGTGATCTGGAACACCGCGTACTTCGAGGCGTTCTACTGGGGCGGCCGAGCCGGAAGCCTCGAAGCGCAGGCCAAGGGCGCGTGGGGCGGCGGCAACATGGGGGTCGGCAAAGAGAACCTCGATGCCAAGACCGCCGAGCTTGCGAAGATCAAAGGGTACAAGAAGCAGTTCAAGAAGGTGTTCCCCGAAGAGGGGATGACTCCAGACACGATTGCGAAAGCCATTTCCGCGTACGAGCGCACGCTGATTTGCGACGGCACTGCGTACGACCGCTACGCGAAGGGCGACGACAGTGCTCTCACCGCGCAGCAAAAGCAGGGATGGGTGCTCTTCATGGGCAAGGGCCAATGCGCCGTCTGCCATGCCCCGCCGCTCTTCTCGAGCGCGATGGGGGTTCCCGGCGGCCTCTACTACAACGTCGGGATCGGGACGGCAGGGAAGGCAGAGGACCAGGTCGACGTAGGACGCTCCAAGGTTAGCGAGCAAGACGCGGATTGGGGGGCTTTCAAAGTTCCGTCGCTGCGTAACGTCGCCAAGAGCGCGCCGTACTTTCACGATGGGTCGGCACAGACGCTGGCCGGTGCCGTGAAGGTCATGGCGACCGGAGGCATCGACAACAAGAACAAGACGCCACTGCTGGCCGATCGAGGCCTGAGCGAGGAGGAGCTGGCCTCCATCGTCGCCTTCCTCGGCGCACTCGATTGCGGGAAGCTGGAACAACCGAAGCTGCCGAAGTAGGGGGCTCCGGGACACGTAGACATCTGTGAAAAGGGGCCTGACCCCGACTCTGACAGTGGCGCTGGCGCTGGGTCTGCCCCAGAGTTCCCCCATGACCGACGACAACATCCGCAACCTTGGCCCGCTCGCACCCTTCGCCGGGATGTGGGAAGGCACGAGCGGCGTCGACATCGCGCCCGACGACGATCGAGTCACCGTCGAGCGCAACGAGTTCAGCGAGCACGTGGTTCTGGAGCCGATCGGGCTCGTCCAGAATCACGAGCAATCGCTCTACGGCCTCCGGTACGCGAAGACGGCGTGGCGCCTTGGTGCCGAGGACCCCTTTCACGAGGAAGTAGGCTATTGGCTCTGGGACGCAGCTGCGCGCCAAGTCATGCTCAGTTTCATCGTTCCGCGCGGCGTAACTGTGCTTGCAGGGGGCATGGTCGAACCTGATGCGAAGTCGTTCAAGCTGGCCGCGGAGGTGGGCAGCGAGGTATTCGGGATCTGTTCCGGCCCGTTCCTCGACGAACAGTTCAAGACCGTCCGCTACGACATCGAGCTCACTGTGAACGAAGACGGTTCGTTCTCGTACGCGCAAAACACGCAGCTACAGATCAAGGGGCAGAGCGAGATCTTCGCGCACACGGATGACAATACGCTGCGCAAGGTAGAGTAAGGCGTCTCCGGGGCACGGCCGTCGCGTGCCGTTCTCCGATCGTGTAGTTCGCGCCTCGCTAGTGCGAAGTGGGGACGTAGCCCGCTGTCATCATCTCGTTCACCCGATCCAAGGCCGCCTTCCAAGAGTGCTGCAACTCCGGCGTCCAGTCCGCTCCGGACACCGCCGCAAGCGCTTCCAGCATCGCCTCGGCGTAGGGCGCGTACATGTCGGAGGGGGTCTCGTAGGAAAACTGGTGGCGTGACCCCATCGCGTGGACGTACTCGCCGAGCCAGTGCTCCTGGTCGAGCATGTTCAGGACCGCGCCGAGGGTTTCCGCCATCATCCTCTGCTGGTTGGCCCGGCTGTAGGTGCCGAAGAGCTCCACGGCGTCGGGACGCTTGGCAAAGAGGCTTTCGTACACGAGATCGGTGAGCTCGGACTCGTGCTCCGAGACCTCGACCAGGTGCTCCTTGAGCAAATCCACGTCAATTCGAGGGCTTTGGGCGTTCATGAGCTTGCTTTACATTAAATAAAGTAATGGGCCACCCGAGGTCTGTGATTTAACCCTTTCAAAAAGGGACTGTCCCCTTTTTACGTTCGACGGTTTACGTATTCTAGGACCTCGCGGGGGGAGAGCTCTACGCTGGAGGGGCCGCTTCGGATGTAGAAGGACTCCCTGTTCTTTCCCTTGAGGAAGACTGGTTTGGCGGAGCGCTCGCATTGGACTGCGACGACTGTCTTGGCGTCGATCGGTTGGACCACGAAGCGGATGAGCCGGGAGAACTCAGCGCCGATGTGTTGGTTGACGAGGTTCTTCAGGTGCAGTCGGCACTTGTCCTCGTTATCGAACTTGTCGTGCTCGACGCCGAGCACTTCGCCGTCGTCGCTCACGCCGATGAGGAGTGTGCCCCCATCGGAGTTCATGAACGCGGTCGCGCTCTTGAGCCATGCCAGCTCGATCTCTTTTCCAAACTTCTCCGTCTTGAGGTTCATTCGAACGGTGGACTTGAACTCCAGAGTGGGGCCTTCGCCGCGCGCGATCAGTTCTTGCACGTCGCGCTCGAAGGTCTTCGGACCGATGAGCTGCTTGGGGATGTCTTTGAGTTGGTGGCTGTACTTGCGGACGATGGTCACCGCGGGAAGCAGGCCGAGCAACAAGACCAAGGCAATGATCACGATGAGCTGCGGTGTCCAATCGATCGTGGCGCCAAAGATCTCCGGCTCGGGCACCGCAACGCCCATCCAGATGCCTGAGAGCGGATTGACCAAACGAAAGCCGGCCCATCCCGAGACGTCGCCCGCGCGGAATCGCACGGGCTCGTCGGTTTTGCCCCCGGCTTCCAGCCAAGCCGCGACCGCTCTCTCGATCACCGTGCTGCCGGTCTTTGCAGGGTCGACGAAGACGTGCTGCGGTTCGCGGGCAGGCTCTCCGGGCCGCCGCGCGCGGTAGGGCACGAAGACATCTCCGTTCGACTTGCATAGGAAAGTTTCGCCTCCGTCGCTGACCTCGATTTCACTTACGACCGCGAACACATCGCCGAGTAGCAAGTCGAACGCGACCACGTGTGTGTTTCCATCCACGGGAGTCCAGCGCATCGACTCCGTCACTCCGAGCTGTTTCCGTTCGAAGAACTGGTACGGCTCGGTGCGATAGATTTCATCGTCGGATTCGCTGCTCACCGCGCCCACGAACCACGGTCGCTCGGTCGGCACGTAACCGGGGAGGTCGATCCAGAACTTCTCGACCAGTTGGCGCTGCTCACTCCACCGTTCCCGAAGCAGTTGCCCCTTGGATTCGTGCAGACCACTGGTTCGCGTTACCCAGCCTTCCGGTTCGCCATCCGCGTTGCGGTCTCGCGAGACGAGAAACTCGTGGCCTTTCGAGTCCGCGATGATCAACGCCGTCACCATCGGCAGTGGCTCGAGCACGGGAGCGAGCTTCGCGAGCGTAGTGGGCCGGTCATTGGAGTCGAGGAGTCCCGCCTTTCCCCACTCCCAGGTCAGCCGGAGCCGTCGGTCGACCGGTTCCATGCGCGTTCGGAACTCCTGTTGCGCCTGGGTCGAAGCCCGCTCGATGTGCGCACGGGCCGTGCTCCGCTCCGCCTTGGACGCGCTCGAAACAGCCAGGGCTACGATGGCGCCCGACGTGACGAAAATGACCAGAGTGAGGTCCCTCAGGAGCCGAGTGCGGACGTTTCGTGGCCGGAGCCTGAAGAGGTCAGCGATTGGAAACATACCCACTACCACAAGAGGCAGACTGGAGGCGCCGACTGGGATCGAACCAGCGAATGGAGGTTTTGCAAACCTCTGCCTTACCACTTGGCTACGGCGCCGCGAGCTGCAGTCTGTAGCGCTTCTAACAGCGCTTGTCACGCAGCGTTTTCCAGCTTAGCCGAGGACCGGGGTGGCGCGCCACACCTTGCGTGGTAGGCACTCCCACATGGCATCACAGGACTCCTTTCAGAGTCGCGTCACCATTCATGCGGGGGGGCGCCAGGTCGTGATTCACCGCCTGGATGCGCTCACGCGAGCGGGCTTCAAGGGCATCGATACGCTCCCGTACTCCATTCGCGTGCTGCTCGAGAACCTGCTTCGGTATGAGGACGGCAAGACCGTCACCCGGGAGGACATCGAGGCGGTGGCCAACTGGGACCCCTCCGCGGTCCCGAGCACCGAGATCGCCTTCCGGCCGTCGCGTGTTCTTCTTCAGGATTTCACCGGCGTGCCGGCGGTGGTCGATCTCGCTGCGATGCGCGACCAGTTTGCGAGTATGGGAGGCGACCCGAGCCGCATCAACCCGCTGCAGCCCGCGGACTTGGTGATCGACCACTCGGTACAAGTTGATTCGTATGGCCTGTCGCGCTCCTTCGAAGACAACGTGAAGCGCGAGTTTGAGCGCAACCAAGAGCGTTACCAGTTCCTGAAGTGGGGCCAGAGCGCGTTCGAGAACATGCGCGTCGTGCCACCGGGCACAGGCATCGTGCATCAGGTCAACCTCGAGTACCTCGCGAGTGTCGTGTTCACGCGCGAAGAGGACGGTAACATGATCGCGTATCCCGACAGCCTCGTGGGTACCGACTCGCACACGACGATGATCAACGGACTCGGCGTCCTCGGATGGGGCGTGGGCGGCATCGAGGCCGAGGCGGCGATGCTCGGTCAGCCGATCAGCATGCTCTTGCCACAGGTGGTGGGCTTCAAGTTGACCGGCGAGCTCCCGGAGGGCGCGACCGCGACCGACGCGGTCTTGACGGTAACCCAGATGCTTCGCAAGAAAGGCGTCGTCGGAAAATTCGTCGAGTTCTACGGGGAGGGCATGGAGAACCTCGCGCTTCCGGACCGTGCGACGATTGCGAACATGGCGCCGGAATACGGCGCGACGATGGGCTTCTTCCCGGTCGATAACGAGACGCTGGCGTACCTTCGCTTCAGCGGGCGAGACGAGGCGCATGTCGATGTGGTCGAGCGCGTGCTGAAAGAGCAGGGCCTGTTCCACACGGCGAGCGACCCCGAGCCGCGGTTCACCGACACCCTCGGGCTCGACCTAGGCGAGGTGGTGCCTTCGATCGCCGGCCCGAAGCGTCCTCAGGACCGCATTCCACTGACCGAGTCAAAACGTTCCTGGCACAGCGTACTGACGGGCTTCGAAGCCTCCGCCGACAAGAGGGTCGAGGTCACCCGTGGCGACGAGACCTTCGACCTTCAGAACGGCGCCGTCGTCATTGCGGCAATCACCAGCTGTACGAACACCTCGAATCCGTCGGTCATGCTGGCTGCGGGCCTCGTGGCCAAGAAGGCGGTTGAAAGGGGTCTGCGCACCAAGCCGTGGGTGAAAACGAGCCTCGCGCCAGGTTCGCAAGTGGTCACCGAGTACCTCAAGGCATCGGGGCTGAACGACGATCTCGACACCTTGCGGTTCAATCTGGTCGGCTACGGGTGCACGACGTGCATCGGGAACTCCGGCCCACTCGATCCGGAGATCGCCGAAGCGGTCAAAGCCAACGATTTGGTGGTGACATCCGCGCTGAGCGGCAACCGCAACTTCGAAGGCCGCGTCAATCCACTGACCCGTGCCAACTACCTCGCATCTCCGCCGCTCGTCGTGGCGTACGCGCTGGCGGGCACGATGGACATCGACTTCCAGAGCGATCCAATCGGACAGGACACCGAAGGCAACGATGTGTTCCTTCGTGACATCTGGCCTTCCCACCAAGAGGTCACAGAAACGCTGCGGAGCTCAGTCAAGAAGGAGCAATTTGTCCAGCGCTACGCGGTGGTGCTCGATGGGCCTCCGGAGTGGCGCGAGGTGAGCTTCGAGGAGGCGGACCGGTACCGTTGGGTCCCGGAGTCGACCTACGTTCGCCTGCCGCCGTTCTTCGAAGGCGTTGAGGTTGGTGAGCCGGCCCCCCCCAAGGACATCACGGGCGCTCGCGTGCTTTGCTTGCTCGGCGATTCGGTGACGACCGACCACATCTCCCCAGCGGGCGCCATTGCGCTCGACGGTCCAGCCGCGAAATACCTGCAGGAGCACGGCGTGTCACCTCGCGACTTCAATAGCTACGGGAGCCGCCGCGGCAATCACGAAGTCATGATGCGCGGCACGTTCGCGAACATCCGGCTTCGCAATCTCCTGACGCCAGGCACCGAGGGCGGCATCACTCGCTATCTTCCCACCAACGAGCAGATGAGCATTTTTGACGCGTCGATGAAGTACCAGGCCGACGGTGCGCCACTCCTCGTCATTGCGGGCAAGGAGTATGGAACAGGCTCGTCGCGCGACTGGGCGGCCAAGGGCACCTTGCTCCTCGGCGTCCGCGCCGTCATCGCCGAGAGCTACGAGCGGATTCATCGCTCGAACCTGATCGGCATGGGCGTGCTCCCGCTCGAGTTCGAGGCAGGCGGCAGCCGTGAGGCACTGGGACTGACCGGCGAGGAAATCTTTACGATTTCCGGCATCAGCGAGGGCATCGCTCCAGGCAAGATGCTGTCGGTTCAAACGGATACGGGCAAGTCGTTCGCCGTGAAGACCCGAATCGATACGCCGCAGGAGGTCGAATACTACCTCAACGGTGGCATATTGCAGTACGTCTTGCGGCAGCTTGCTGCACAGGGGTAAACGACTGCCTGGGGTGTCATGTCACTCGTCTTCGTAATCTCGCCGCCCCGTGCGGGGTCGACGCTGCTTCAGCGCATGATGGGTGCGCACTCCGAGATCTTCACGTACCCGGAGCCGCACCTGATCACGCCAATCGCGCACCTCGGCGTCTACGACAACGTCGACAAGGCGCCGTACGATCACATCAATGCGGCCGAGGCGGCTAAGACGTTCATCGAGGGACTGCCCGGCGGGGAGGAGGACTACCTCGATGCGCTGCGTGCGTACACCGACACCCTGTACGGGCGAATGCTCTCGACGAGCGAGAGCCGTTATTTCCTCGACAAGACGCCGGCCAACGCGCTCGTGCTTCCGTTCTTGCAGCGCCTCTATCCAGACGCGAAGTACGTGGTGCTCACGCGGCATCCGCTCGCGGTCTTCAGCTCGTATGCAAACAGCTTTTTCAACGGCGACTGGCAGGCCGCGCACGCATTCAATCCGATCCTCGAGCGGTACGTCCCCGCGATGGCGATGTTCTTACGTGAGCGACCGGTTCCCTTGCTTCATGTCGCCTACGAAGACCTCGTGACCGAGCCCGAGCCCCAGCTCGAACGCATCTTTGCGTTTCTCGATCTCGAGCACGATCCCGGCGCCGTCGAGTACGGCAAAGCGGGACCCGTGAAGAAGGGGATGGGCGATCCGATCACGGTCAACACGCAGGACCGCCCGGTGACGGATAACGTGGGCAAGTGGGCCGCGGAACTCGCGCATGACGCCGACAAGCGCGCCTTGGCCGAGCAGATGGTCGGACAGATCGACAGAGCCGACCTCGAAGCATGGCAATGGCCCGCCGACGCGTTGTGGCTACCGATTGAGGCGGCGGGAGGCAGCCCGGCGCCCAAGCCCACACGCAACAGCTACACGTTCCAGCGTCGGGTCATGCTCGCCCTGAAGAAGGACATTCACAATCGCGCGCACGGCAGGATCGTGAAGCGCGTGAAATACTACTGCGACGTGCTGCTCAGGGAGTAGAACGGCGTGCGCGGGCGATGATGACCTGAGACTCCGTAGCGGCGGTGATCGGTCCCCCGTCGAAGTCGCTCGTGTGGGATTCCACCTCAAAGCCGTTGTAATGCAGCAGAGCCTCGAGCTCCGCGGGGAAAAACTGCCTCTGGGTGAGGGGCGTGCAAAACGATTGGTCCTTCTTGACGGGATGCTCGAAATCCATAACGACGGTTTCGATCTGCGTGGCGTGGTCGTAGCTGAAATACTCGCTGTAGCGGTAGCGGACGCCGTCGCGGGGATGCGGGACTTCGCCGCCCCGATATTGTTTGGATGGAACTCGGGCGAGGCTGACCGGGTCCGGCAGCAACACGTCGAAGGCAAAGCGGCCTCCGGGACCGAGGTGATGACGTACGGTTGCGAAGCCGCGCTCAATTTCCTCGCGCGTGTAGAGGTGCATCCACACGTTGAAGGGGGCGATGACCAATGGGAATTTTCGTCGGAGGCGGAGACGCATGAGGTCGCCTTGGCGGAGCTCGATTCGGCCGCGCGCGCTGTGGGGCAGCCTGCCCACCCGTTGACGGGCCTGCTCGAGCATCGGCTCCATCGGCTCGATTCCGACGACGCCGATGCCGGCCTTGGCGATCGTGAGCGCTACGCGGCCAGTACCCACGCCGAGCTCGAGGACCGGGCCTCCCGACTCGAGCGCCAGGTCCGTGTAGAACCGAACGTCGTGTCGGCGCCGGCGATACGCCTGATCGTAGTAACGGCCATTCTCGTAGTGCGCTTGCGTTCCCGTCACGCTGCGTCGCGGCCTTCGCTTAGCCAAGGCCGTCCACCAGGTGCGCAGCAAGCTCGGCAAAACCGCGGCCTCGGTCGCCGTCGGTGACGTATCTAGGGGGGACCGGGAGCCTGTCCAAATGCTCGCGAACGTTCGCGACGCCGACGCTCTTGGGGAAGCGCTCGAAGGCCGCGGCGTCGTTGCCGCTGTCGCCCACGAACACCCAATGCTCGATCTCGCTACTTAGATCGATACCGAGTACGTCTTCGAGCGCTCGCGCAACACCTTCGGCCTTGTCCCATGGACCGGGGATCGCGTGCGCATGCACAGTGGAGACAGAGCTGCGCGCCCCGAGGTCCTCGATGAGCGCCACCAACGCGTCGATTTCCGCGCGCGGCAGAGACACGGACTCGCCGACATCGAAGGCAAGATCGCAACGGCGGTGACGATCGTCGTTTGTCGTCTGTACATGGGGCATGGCCGACTTGGCCTTGCGGCGAATCGTATCGAGTAGGGCGGCTTGCTTGCTACGTTCCGCCTCGGTGCAGAAGTAGCCCTCGTGCGTCCCGGCGTCGTCGACCCAGGCCCAGCCGGCGCCATTCTCTCCGACGGCCACGCGGACCGGCCACAGGCGAGCGATCACATCGGTCCATCCAAGCGGCCTCCCGGTCACGGCGACCAGCTCGAATCCTCCATCCGCGAGCAGGTGCATAGCGGCGTACGCATCTGGCTCGAGCACGCCATTGCGGGTCACCGTATCGTCGATATCGAACACCACGCCGCGAACACCCGCGGGATCCAGCTCTCGGTAGCTCTCCATCTCGGCTCCCCATACCATAACCCCTGGACTTGCGGACCCGTTCCGAGCGGCGTACCGTGGAACGAGACGGAGGGGATACCGTGCCCAATCTTGGATTCGGCGAGCTAGTCATTGTTTTTCTGATTGTGATGCTGATTTTCGGCGCTGGACGGCTGCCTCAAATCGGCGAAGGACTCGGAAAGGCCATCCGCAACCTCAAGCGGGGCCTCAACACCGATGACGACATCGATGTGACGCCCGATGTGACTCCTGTCGACAAGCAAGTCCCGAAGCAGTCTGCCTCCCGCGTGGAGGATGCTGAGGTCGTGGACAAGGTCGAGAGCAAGTAGCCTTCAGGGCGTCGTCCGTATTTCGAGAATCGTCTTGCAGCTCAGCCGGAGCGGCGGCGCCAACTCTGACGATGTCGCCGCTTCCTTGAGCTCGCCCTTGTGCAAAAGGGGGGCGAGGAGCAGCGCGGTGTCGAGTGGCGTGTCTGGGTTACGCACGATCGCGTTGCGTGGTCGATAGCGCACAATCCATCGTCGATGATGGTAAACGGTTTGCAAGACCGTCGGATGGTTGGGACGCGCAGCGCAGACTCGCACGACGTCCTCTTCAGTGAGCGATGGGTTGTTGAGCAGAATGCGAACAACGTCGGGATGGGGATCGCGCACGACGCGTTGAATCAAGGAGCGGTCGTGGGTGCGCGCGAGCGACTTCCGTTCGCCGAGCGTGAGTGGACGTCCACGTCCGAAATCGGGAACCCCTCGCTTGTCTTCCGTCGGCGTGTCGTCTTCCAGAGGCGGCGTGACAAAGTCTGCGACTTGGTGAAGCTCCGCGCGTCTTGCGGCGGTACCAAGCTCGGGTCGCCTTGGGGCGAGGCGCGGTTCGAAGAGCGCCCAGCCGAGGGCGAGAAACACTGATTGCGCATCGGTCCCACCATGCGAGGCGCCGCGATGGGCCTCGTCGAGCAGCTGTACGGCGTCCTCGTCCGACAGCGATTCGAAGCGCTCGCAGATGAGGCCCACCCGCATGTCGATCTCGTCTAGGCGTGCGAGCCGCTGAAACAGTGCTCCGAACGGTGTTGCGTGATCCACGTCCTCAGTGTCCCTCCCGGCTAGCCTAATGAGAGCGCGCCAAAGCGCCAGCTTGACGCAGTGCGTCGCCGCGGTAGCCTCGTGTCCACCATGGCGGAGGCAAAACAGATTCGGGTCATCAAGCGCTACGCGAACCGCAAGCTGTACGACACGCGCGACAGCAAATACATCACGCTCGACCGCATCGCCGAGTTCGTTCGCAACGGCGAAGAAGTCAAGGTCATCGACAATCGCTCCAAAGCCGACCTCACCAAGGTCACGCTCGCTCAAATCATTTACGAAGAGCAAAAGAGCGGAAACGCCACGGCCTGGTCGGTGCAAAGTCTTCGAGGCTTCATCCTGCAAGGGCGCGAGAAGCTTCTTTCCTCGCTGAAAGAAGGCCCTGTGGGCAAGCTCGTGGGGCGCGCCGAGGAGTTTGGGGCGGAGGTATACAGTGCCGCGGACGAACGCGTCCGCGCCTTGCTCGAGAGCGCCACTGCTCACGTGAAGCAGCTTCAGGGCGAAGTGCTCCGGCTTCAGACTCGAATCGAGGAACTGGAAACCAAAGTGCGCCAGGGCTCCCCAAAAGACGAGTCGCCTGATAACTTGGAATAATTCCCGTTTTCGGGGGTTCTACGAGCAGGCATGCCCAGGAAATCCAAGAAAATTGCCGTTGAGCGGCAGCTTTTCGAGGTGGAAGCGCAACCGCATCTCAATGCGCTCTATTCGATGGCGCTGCGGTTGACCCGCTCGCCGGTCGATGCCGAGGACCTCGTGCAAGACACGCTCGTGCGAGCCTATCGTTTTTACGATCGGTTCGAAGCCGGCACGAACTTCAAGGCCTGGGTTTTGAGAATTCAAATGAACACGTTCGTCAACCGATACCGTCGCGCCACGCGCGAGCGACAGGTCTTCGACGGCCCCATGGCGGTGCCCGTCGGTGAGGGCGTGATGAGCCGCGCAAGCATGCGAGGCCTCACCGACCCCGTGGGTGATGCGCAGCGGCGATTGATCGCTCGCGAGATCAATCGAGCGTTCGAGGAACTCTCGGACGAAGCGCGCGCCATGGTGTTGCTTGCCGATGTCGAAGAGCTTTCGTACAAAGAGATCGCCGAGGTGATCGGCTGTCCCATCGGCACGGTCATGTCTCGCTTGCATCGCGCCCGGAAACAGCTTCAAGTGTCATTGCACCAGCATGCGGTGCAACTCGGCATCATCGAAGGCGACGACGATGATGACATCGAGGATCCGATTCCGCTCGAAGCGTTTCGTTCACGCAAGGCGAGGGAGTCATGAGTTGCAAGCTCGTACGACGTCATCTCGGTGCATTCGTGGACGGAGAGCTCGATCCCGCAACGCAAATCGAGTTTGAGCGCCACTTGGAAGCGTGCCCGGGTTGTCAGGAACACCTCGCGTTCGAGGGCTCCCTGCGTCAGCAGACGCGCGATTCGATCGGCGGCGCTCGCGCGCCCGAGCATCTATGGGGCCGCACGCTCCATCGCTTGGACGAAATCGACGAGGCGAGGGCGGATCACACTTCACCGATCGAAGTGCGGCCAATGCGGTGGCGCCAGACTTGGCCGATCGCAGCCGCCGCCGCGGCGGTGTTGATCATCGGTGGCGTGGTTGGGTTGCCCGAGAGCCCGGAGTACCAAAGCGCCGGTATGCTCCAGGATGTCATGAACCTGCATTCCCAGGCGCTGCCCTCCGACGTGCAGGCGGAGGCGCCGCAGGAAGTCGTTCGCTACTTCAAGGGCAAGACGCCATTCCCGGTAAAGCCAGCAAAGTTTGAAGAGCCGAGCATGAAGTTCATCGGCGCCCGCTACATCAGAGTCGGCTCTCGGCCGGCCGCCGCCCTCTACTACAACCTCGGTGGGCACCGGGTCACGCTGCTAGTGTTCCAGTCGCCCGAGATCGTGCGAAATGCGCAGCGCACACATGTCGGTGGCCGGGAGATCTACTATCATGATGTAGGCGGCAACGTGGTGACGATCCGCCAGCAGGGCGGCGTGAACTACGCGTTTTTCGGAGATATCGATCGCCGGGTGCTCTTCCGGCTGGCGGCCAACGCGCGCGTCGCGTACTGAGAACTTGGTCCGGACGCGCGTTTCGCGGGACCTCTAGCGTTGACAGGGCCGGGGCGGGACCTCTATTCTTTTTTTTGACGCTGGCGTAACTTTGCATGCGCTTGGGGGTCCGGGTTCGACGCACTTTCGGTCAAATGACGAAAACGCTGGTAATCTGGCTTTGGCAATTGAAGGGGAGTCCAGATGTCGGAAGACAACATGTCG
>JAFDAJ010000406.1 GCA_019313915.1 Deltaproteobacteria bacterium | reverse complement strand
GGCGCCCAGGTGGTCAACGGCATGAGTCTGTCGAAGCGCGACTCACCATTTGCAAACTCAGGAATCGTCGCAGGGATCGAACCAGCGGACTGGCAAGCTCAGGGGTTCGAAGGACCGCTCGGCGGCATCCACTTCCAGCAACAGATCGAACGTGCTGCCTACGTGGCGGGTGGCGGCGACCTTCGTGCCCCGGCCACGATGATGAAGGATTTCCTCGCGCGACGAGGCTCCAGCGTAGCTCCCAAGAGCAGCTACAGGCCGGGCCTCACAGCGACGAGCATCGATGAAGTGCTCGATTGCACGGGACTACGGGTCTCCGCGCACATTCGTGGTGGGCTCGAAGCCTTCGCCCGCCGCATGCCGGGGTTTCTCAGCGACGACGCGGTTCTGCTAGGCGTCGAATCGCGGACGAGCTCGCCGGTACGGATCCCTCGCAGGGACGACACGCTCGAATCACCGGATGTCCGAGGTCTCTACCCATCGGGCGAGGGGGCCGGCTACGCGGGCGGAATCGTGAGCGCGGCGCTCGACGGCAAGCGTGTGGCAGTCGCGCTTCAGCAGCAGTTGGCAGGCCGTTAGAGCCCTCGTCCGGAGGAAGCAAGTTCCTGGACGTCCTGCCCGCTTGGATGTTGATACACCCGCAGGTCAAACTCCGGGATCACCGCCAAGATGTGATCGAAGATGTCCGATTGGATGTCCTCGTACGCCGCCCAGCGTTTGTCCCCGCTGAACACATAGATCTCGATCGGCAAGCCCTCAGCGGCCGGTGGCAGCTGGCGCACTAGAAAAGTCATGTCTTGGTTGATCATCGGGTGGTTTCGAAGATACGAGACTAGGTAAGCTCGGAACGTCCCGAGGTTCGTCATGCGCCGGCCGTTGACGAGCACACTGTCGTCGATGTTGCGTTTCGCATTCCAGTCCTGAAGTTCCTCTTGTTTTCCGTCGATGTAATCTTTCAAGTCGTCGATCTTGCGAAAGCGTTCGATCATGTCCTGCGTGCAGAACTCAACACTGTTCATGTCGATTTGGATCGCGCGCTTGATGCGCCGCCCTCCGGATTCGCTCATCCCGCGCCAATTCTTGAAGCTAGCGGTGATGATCGCATAGGACGGGATCGACGTGATCGTCTTGTCCCAGTTCTGCACCTTGATGGTCGTTAGCCCTATCTGGATCACGTCGCCGTCGGCGTTGTAGTCGGGCATCTCGATCCAATCTCCCTTGCGAAGCAGATCATTCGATGCGATTTGAATGCCGGCGACGAAACCGAGCAGCGAGTCCTTGTAGACGATCGCCAGTACCGCGGTCATCGCCCCAAGTCCGCCTAGCAAGACAGTCGGCGATTGATCGATGAGAAGCGCGATGATGATGATCAAACCGATAAACCACATCGCGATGGTCGTCGCTTGGACCAACACGCGCATGGGGACTCGGCTTTCAGGATGGTTGGCTTGATAGACGTCCAAAAACGCTCGAAGCGCTCCTGTGATTGCCAACAACGTCACCAGCACCACATACGCCTCGAGCACGTTGCGGATAATCGCGTTGAGCGTGGGCCAATTTTCGAAAACCGCGGGCACTAAGGCGTAGACCACCAACGCCCCAGCGATGTGCGCGATCCTGTGAAACGCCCGGTGTTCAAGAAGCTTGTCGTCCCACTTGGATCGAGTGCGCTTGGCAAGCGCGGTTGCGAAGCGGAGCAGGATCTTGCGGACTACGAAATCGACAACCCAAGCCAGCGCCAACACGGCGCATAGCAGAACGAGCGTAGTCGACGCCTCGATCGCCGACTCTTTCAAGCCTGCTAGCCTCAGCCACTGTTCAACCGTTTCGCGCATACTGGAGGCCGGAGCGAAGCATGGGCACTCCGACCTTTCAACCAGGCAGACCAAGCTCCGCGCTTCGCCATTTCTCCCGTAGCTCATCGGGAGCATTCTGAGAGCCCAATTGCGCAGAACTAGATGTTATGTCGCGCGGCGCAGACGGGCCTTTTGAATTCGCGATG
>JAFDAJ010000145.1 GCA_019313915.1 Deltaproteobacteria bacterium | reverse complement strand
ACCAATGCCGGAGCCCGCGCCCGTAATCGCGGCCACTTTGTTTTCGAAGCTCTTCATGGGTCAATCTCTCCCAAGGAAGCACGAATCGTGGCAGACGTACTTCGTGTAGTCGACTGCCCAGAATTCTCCCGTCGCGCGCGGCATTTGGTGTCATAATCGCCAGGGGAGACGCCCCGGAGGAGCTTTGCCGAACGCATACATATCCGGGACCGGCTTCCACGTTCCCGACGACATAGTTACGAATGACCAGCTAGCGACGCGCTACGGGGTCGACACCACCGACGAATGGATCGTGAAACGCACGGGGATCGAGGCGCGGCGTTTTGCCCCCGAGGGTGTCGCCACCTCCGATCTGGCCGTCCCCGCCGTGGAGATGGCACTGCAACGCGCGGGGCTTTCGAAGGCCGACATCGGCATGATTATCTTCGCGACCTTGTCGCCAGACCGCGCCTTCCCGGGGTCGGGGGTCTATCTCCAAACCAAGCTGGGACTGACAGACGACGATGTGGGTAACTTCGTCGGCTGTTTGGACGTTCGAAATCAATGCTCGGGCTTTCTTTATGGGCTCGCCACCGCGACGTCGATGGTGCAATCCGGCTCCATCGACAACATCGTGGTGGTTGGTGCGGAGGTGCACTCTGCGGCGCTCGACCTTTCCCCCACCGGGCGCAACGTCGCCTCACTGTTCGGCGACGGCGCGGGGGCGGTGATCGTCAGCGCGACCGACGAAGACCGCGGGGTGCGCAGTTGGCACCTAGGCGCCGATGGGCGGCACGCGGATGCTCTTTCTCAGAAGGTGTGGGACATCAGTAAGCGTCCCTTCATTCCTGTCAACGAGGAGGGTGTCGGCCAGGTCGAGCCCGGCTTCATGTGGGCGCACATGGAGGGCAGGCTCGTCTTCAAGCATGCCGTCGAGCGCATGATCGGCGCGCTGATTAAGGAATTCCAGAAGCAAGACCTCACGCTAGACGACGTAGATTTGTTCTTCTTTCATCAGGCCAACCTGAGAATCAACCAATACGTGGCCAAGCAACTCGGTCTGTCCGACGACAAGCTCTTTCACAACATCCAGCGCTACGGAAACACCACCGCCGCTACGATTCCAATCATGCTCGCCGAAGCGCAGGGGCAGGGTAGGCTCGAGCGCGGCATGAAGATCGCAACGGTTGCGTTCGGTTCCGGCTTCACCTGGGGCGCCGCAATCATCGACTGGTAGCTAGGCGCTCAGCCTTTGGCGAGGCCCGGGTGCTGCGGGTCGAACACGTCGGGCTCCAGGTAAATGACGCATTCGATCGAGATGGCCTCGCGGACGCGCTGCTCGGCGCGATTGATCGCAGCGGCGACCCCAGCCGTGTCGAGGCCGGGTGTCAGCTGCACCTTGGCTGCCACCAAGAGCTCGTCCGGTCCGATGTGCTCAGTGCGCATGTGGAGCACGGCATCCACGTTCTCGGCGCCCACGATCGCCTCGACGATCGTTTTGCGCATGGGCGCCACGGCCGACTCTCCAATCAACAGGCTCTTCATCTCGAAGACGAGCACGGTGGCGATCACGACGAGAAGGACGCCAATCGCGATAGTGCCGTAGGCGTCCCACCGCGAATCGCCGGTAATTGCCGCGGTCGAGATTCCTAGCAGAGCGAGAACCAACCCGATGAGTGCTCCGAGGTCTTCGAGGAGGACGACGGGGAGCTCCGGGGTGCGCGAATGGCGAATGAACTGCCACCACGTTGCCTCCCCCTTGAGCGGCAGCGACTGCTTGGCAGCGGTTCGAAAGGAGTACCCCTCGAGGATGATGCCAAGTACGAGGATCGCAATGGCCCACTGCACGTTGGAGACCTCGTGGCTCTCTTCACCGAGCTTGTGCCACCCCTCGTAAATGGCGAAGAGACCACCGAGTGTGAAAAGCACGAGCGCGACGATGAACGACCAGAAGTACCGCTCTCGCCCGAAACCGAACGGGTGGTCGGGCGTCGCATCCATTTCCGCTCGCCGGTTTCCGAGGAGCAAGAGTGCCTGGTTCGACGTATCGGCAACCGAGTGAATCGCCTCGGCGAGCATCGAGGACGACGAGGTGAATGCGTAGCCGACGAACTTTGCGATGGCGATGCCGAGATTGGCAAACAACGCGGCCAAGACAGCCTTGGTAGATCCAGATGCCATGTCCGAGGCTATGTGATATCCGCCCTGTGTGCGAGCTGACCCCATGACCCAAGCGAACGTCGTAAGCGCGGTGTGCGACGACGTGCTCGGCACATTGGACGCCGTCGAGATTGCGCGGCTGATTCAGGCCGGCGAGATTCACCCTCGGGAGGCCGTCGAGGCGGCCATTGCTCGAGCAGAGCGCGTGAACACTTCACTCAATGCGATCGCAACGCCGCTTTTCGATTCGGCGCGCAGGGACGCCGAGAGCCCATGCCCGGGATCATTCGCCGGGGTGCCATCGTTCATCAAGGACAACGACCCCGTCGCCGGCTCTCCCTTCCTATATGGCTCGCGCGGCCTTCCGAGGACGCCGGTCGCAAAGAGCTCACCCTTCGTCGAGCAGTTTCTGTCGCTCGGTTTCGTCAACCTAGGAAAGACCACGATGCCCGAATTCGGTCTCACGGGAACGACCGAGGCCGTGGTCCACGGACCGACCCATAACCCATGGAAGTTGGGTTTTTCGACCGGCGGGTCGTCAGGCGGCTCTGCTGCGCTCGTCGCGGCGGGGGTCGTGCCGATTGCGCATGCGAATGATGGTGGAGGGTCCATTCGGATTCCCGCGTCGTGTTGCGGGTTGGTCGGGCTCAAGCCCTCGCGCGGGCGACTCGTCGAAGTCGAGGGCTCGGCGCTTCTCCCGGTGAAGATCCTTCATCAAGGGATGCTGAGCCGGTCCGTTCGCGATACGGCCGCCTTCTTTCATGCCGCCGAGCAGTACTACCGAAACCCGAAGCTGCCAGAGATTGGTTTGGTCACACGTCCGGGCAGGCGCTTGCGGATCGGATTCTTCACGGAGCTCGACAAGGACACACCGTCCCATCCGGAATGCGTCGCAGCTGTCGCGGAGGCCGCCAGGCTCTGTGAGGAACTCGGCCATTCGGTGGAAGAAGTCCCGCCTCCGGTTGACGATCGCTTCCATGAGGACTTCTTTATTCTATGGGCCATGCTGGCGTTTGCGGTCACCCGATTCGGCACCCACCTCCTTCACCCCGACTTCGACAAGACGAAGGTCGAGGAGTTCACCGAAGGGCTCGCTCGACACTTCAAGGAGAACGTGTCCAGCGCGCCTGCGGCCATTTGGCGCCTGCGGAAGTTCCGGCATCGATATGCCCGCGGCTTCGACGACTATGACGTTCTCGTGAATCCCACTTTGGCAATGCCGCCACCGGAGCATGGCTACATTGGCCCCGACGTCCCCTTCGAGACGGCTATGGAGCGCTTGAAGTGGTTCATTCCGTTCACGCCGACGCAAAACGTCGCCGGTGGCCCGGCGATCTCGCTGCCGCTAGGCCGAAGCCAAGAAGGGCTGCCTCTCGGTGTGCAGTTTGCGTCGCGGCTTGGTGATGACCGAACGCTTCTAGAACTCGCGCTGGAGATCGAAGCCGCCGCGCCCTGGCCAAGTCTGGGTCGGTAAACGAAACCGAAGCTTGGCTGGGCGCTTAGCCGTCGGGCTGGTTGTCGAGCACGTCGGCGAGTATCGCCGGATTGTCAGTGATGATCGCCGTGGATCCCTGGTCGATCTGTTCTTGCATGTCCTCGGCTTCGTCGACCGTCCATACGTTGACTTGCAAGCCTGCATCGAGAGCGTCTTGAACCGAGTCGCCCGACAACAGGGAGAAGAGCGGATGAATGGCGTCCTGACCTAAGAGTAGCGCTTTCTCGACCAGCTCTGGCCCACTGACCAAGGACAAGAGCGCGGAGTAGTACCCAGGTCGCTCGATCTTGACCAGCTCTGCGGCCGTTTCATCGAAGGACGAGAAGATGGTTCGATCTTCACCTTCAAGGCGGGTCACCTCGCCGAGTACAAGTGGCACCAACTGTTCCGGCCCGGTGGTGTCCGTGAGGCACTCCGGGCCAAACACCTTCAGCTCGACGTTGATGAGTGCGTTTCCATCGATCGCGCTGTAGACCTCGAGCAGCGTAGGTGGCCGCGCCTCCGTGGGGTCGCCCGCGCCATCGAGCAACCGGCATGCTCGGATCTCGTCGAACGTCATCTCGCTCACGCAGCCCGTGCAGTCGGTGGTGCGATCCAACGTGTCATCGTGCATGATGATCAGCTCGCCGTCCTTCGTGATCTCCACATCGAGCTCAATGCCATCCGCGCCCTGTTCCATGGCTGCGAGGAAGGAAGGAATCGAGTTCTCAGGAAACGGATGACCCTCGCGCGTCAGCCCCGTTCCGCGGTGACCGATGTTGGCCGAAGGCCGAGAGGCGAAGATGCGCAACCGGACATTGTCCTTGGGCGCCCTACCCAGACAAATGTTTCGGGCATCCCACTCGGCGTCACATGCGCTTTCATCACACGCATTGTCGGTCACGCAGGCATACCACGCGTGCGATTCGTCAGGGCAGACGACCGTCAGGGCCTCGGTGACTACACGCTCGCAGCTCGACAGCTCGGAGCACGCCGCGCAATACTCGGTGGCTAGAGGATCGATGAACTCGGGACTCGAGGAGCCACACGCAACCGCCAACACCAGCAACCCAACACTCAATCCTCGCATCGTCGCACCTCCGCCACTTAGGGGTCGCGAGCCTAACCTAGGATTGCGGCAGCGTCTCGTGCATTTCGAGATCGGAGACGTGAACGTACCAGGGCGCCCGTGAGCCGAAGAACACGCTGTGCGTGGGTTGCACCCCCGGGTCGTCGTCGAGTGATCCGGCACCGACGACCATTGCCTTGCCCGTCCTGGTCAGCCAAGGCATCGCGGAGCCGCAGGCCATACAAAAGGCCGTGCTCCAGTACTTGGTGTTCGGCAGCTCGAAGCGTTTGAGGTTGTTTTCCCCGCGCTCCCAAGAGAACTGCCCCACCGGAACGAGGATGTTGGCCGCGTTGGACGAGCCAGTCTTCTTCCGGCACCTGCTGCAATGGCAGTATTGGAACCCGCGGAACGGTGCTTCGATACGGAAAGCCACGGCGCCGCACACGCAAGAACCTCGAATCGCTGCATTCATAGTTCCATACGACTACCCAAGCGCCGCCAGCGTTGCAAGCTTCCTTTCCTAAGGACGGCCTCGCCAAATTCGGGTAGGGTCGACGTCTTCAGCGGAGGCACCGATGGCTGAGACGTGGACGCTACCAGGAAGACTCGCCCGATGGGCGTCGGAACGGCCAGACCGCAAGGCGCTCATCGAGATGGGACCTGACGGCGAGTGGGTTTCGACTACCTGGGGCGAGTATGGGCAGGCGGTACGTCACCTCGCGAAGGGCTTGATTTCACTCGGTGTCCAATCCGGAGACGGCGTTGCGCTCATCGGCAACAACCGCCGCGACTGGGTGATCTCGCAGATGGGCATCAGCGCCGCCGCCGCCGTCCCCGCACCGATCTACGCGACCAATACCGTCGACCAGGTTGCGTACATCGTCCAACACTGCCGCGCCAAGGTTGCGATTTGCGACAATGAGGCACAGCTCGCCAAGTATCTAGCGGCGCTCGACCGAGGGCTGATCGAGATCGACCACATCATCACCATGGACCCGATCGACAGCGAGCGCGCGATGGTCACCTCGCTTGCTGACGTCATCGCTCGGGGCAGCGCGGACCCCGATGATGAGCTCGATCGGCGGACCGCCGCGGTCACGCCCGACGATCTCGCGCTCCTCATCTATACGTCCGGCACGACCGGCGTCCCGAAGGGCGCCATGTGCACGCATCGGGGGATCGACGCGATGGGGCAGGCATTCGTCGACACGTATCCTCAGACTCTCGAGGTTGATCCGAACCGCTACGTCAGTTACCTGCCGTTGTGTCACGTAGCGGACCAGGTGTTCACCAATTTCCTCGGCTTGCGTGCAGCCACCGAGGTCTACTTCTGCGCCGACTTGACGAAGATCAAAGACTATCTGGTTGCAGCGCGTCCGCATCTCTTCTTCGCCGTCCCTCGCGTCTGGGAAAAATTCGAGGCGGCGCTTGGCGCAAACCTTCTGGCCGCCACTGGGGTCAAAGCAAAACTTGCGAGCTGGGCGCGAGGTGTCGAGTTGCGGAGTGCGAAGCGATCGATGGAGACCGGCAAGGAAGTCGATACGTTTCAGCGGCGACTGGCCAACAAGCTCGTGATCTCGAAAATCAAGGCCGCCATCGGTCTCGACGAGCTCATCGGCGCAGGTTCCGGCGCAGCACCCGCCTCGCTCTCGACGCTGGAGTTCTTCGCCTCGATTGGGCTCCTCATCCACGAAGGCTTCGGCATGACCGAGACCACCGGCATGGCTACCGCGAATCCTCTGGGACGGGCGCGGTTTGGAACGGTGGGGCAGGCGCTTCCAGGCGTCGAGATCCGAATCGCAGATGATGGCGAGATCATGCTCCGCGGGCCGAACATGGTCTCCGGCTATCTGTACATGCCGGAGGAGAGCGCGGAGCTGCGCGCGGAGGACGGCTGGATACACACGGGGGACCTCGGGGCGCTCGACGAGGACGGTTTTCTCAGCATCACTGGGCGAAAGAAGGACCTATTGATCACCGCGGGGGGCAAGAACGTCGCACCCGCCGAAATGGAAAACCATCTTCAAGGGATTCCGGGAGTCGGCCAAGCCGTAGTGGTGGGCGATCGGCAGCCTTATCTCTGTGCGATCTTGGCGCTCGAAGAGGAGGCGATCCCCGACCTATGCAAGGCGGCTGGCGTACCGGTGGCGCCGCTGGCCGAAGTCGCCGCCAACGAGAAAGTCCACGCCTTTTTGGCCG
>JAFDAJ010000405.1 GCA_019313915.1 Deltaproteobacteria bacterium | reverse complement strand
CTGCGGGGGCAGGGTCGCGGTGGTCACAACTTCGGCGTTCATCGCGGAGCGACCGGTCAGCTCCGTGCTGGGGGCAATCGTGAAGACGTCGCCTTCGGCGTCAGTGAGGCCAGCCAACTCAGCCGTTCCTTCCAACGAGTGCAGCAAGTTCGTGGTTCCCGGTACCGTTGCAGCTGTCCAGTTAAAGGTCAGCAAGAGTCTCCCGTTGACTGCGGTCCCCGAGAGCGGCGAACCCGTGCAGTTCGTGAGGGTCAGGCTGGCCGTTCCTTCTGCGAGCTCGCCGTTCAAGATTGCGCCTCCCGCGTTGTCGCAAATCGGCAGCTCTACGTTGTCGAGGAACTTGAGGCTAGCGCTGTCCGTTTCGGAGGCAGCGTCGATGGCAAGTGCACTCAACATGCTCGAAAGGACGCGAGCAAACCCGGTGCTGTAGTCGACCGCGATCGCAGCACCGCCCGTGGCCGGCACCGAAGTCTCACCGTCGAAGCTCACGGCGTTCGAGCCGTCGCCTCCCCCATCACCGCCGGCGCCTCCGCCACCACCCTCGCCGCTACTGCAGCCCGGACACACCACCATGGTCACTGCAAGCGCAGCAACCGCACCCAAAGTTAGATTTCGCAGCATGGGAGCCTCCGTGCTCAGGAAGAGAGCAAGCGGCATGCCAGATCTCCCGGATTCAATTCTCCAACAAGAATGAGGCGATACGCACGATCTCGAATCCTGTGCCGCGCATTGTTTGCGCGCACGGAACATTCTCCGCAACGAATGCGCTCCGTCTTTCGCCAAAGAGAGCATAGCGAATTCAAAGGGCCTGTGTGCGCCGCGAGCAACGCGACATAACATCTAGTACCGCGCAATTGGGCTGTAAGCCCCATTTAGTAGTGTCCGGTTTTGACATCGGTTCTCAACATGGTCCCCCTGGGCTAAGAGATCTAAAAAGGGGCCGGACCCCTTTTTGGGGCCTCTGGACAACTCGCTACGGGGGCGTTACCCGTATCCTTAGGAGGCACGTCGATGTCTGAAACTGCGCGGGAAATTAGCGGCGACGTCTCACCAACGCGGGCGATCAGCGCTCTCGATCTCCGGATGATGCCGCGAGATGAGTTGGTGACTCTCTACCATCGGCTCGAAGCACCGCCCTTTGAAGAGATGCACGGGGAGTTTGCCGCGTCATTGCTCGATCAAGGGAGCACACGTGGCTTCCTGCTCAGCGCGTTTGCCCTGAACATGTCGGGTCGTTGGTTCGGCAAAGCGTTCGAGCCCACCGGTCCGAAAGAGGGGCACGGATACAACAACTTCATGACTCCGCGTGGCGTTCGACGTTCGTGGAGGATGCGAACCCACATGGGGCCTTCAAAGTTGCCGAACGACACGAAAGACGCGTTCCATCTGGAGTACTCCCATTTCAACGACTTCAAACGAGGGGGCCTCGTAGGCGCGCAGCTGCACACCATGTTCGACGAGGTCCGCAAAGTCGCCCCGGGCCTCTACCTCGGCATCGGCCGTGTCGGCTTCACCGAGAGAGGCCGCAGCGACCTGCACCCCTTCATCCTAGAGGGCCCGGTCGCCCCATTCGTCACGCAAGACTAGACACCGACACTGGCGCCGCCACTGGCACCCTCCCTCGAGACCAAAGTGGGCGCCGCCCTACCCTTCGCGAGTGTCGAGCCACGCCTCGATGGCATCGACCATCACGGTCGAGAGCGTCACTTCCTGATCGAACGCGTACTGCCGTAGGCGCCTGTGAAGATCGACTGGGAGATGAATGGAAGTCTGTCGAAGGCGCTCGCCGTCTTTGGCGCGCACGCGAGGCTCTTCCTTCGTTCCACGGCCGCGCGAGCGTCCTGTGCGGAGGGTAGGAACCGGAGGTGGCGCGATCTCAGGAGTGCTCGGGGCTGACTCGAGCGGCGGCTCTGCTTCGCGTGAGACCGAATGAATGGCGGTCGGCGGCTTGGCCACGACCTCGGAGTCGGTTGTGGAGCCAAGGCCCCCTCCCCCATCGACCTCGGT
>JAFDAJ010000404.1 GCA_019313915.1 Deltaproteobacteria bacterium | reverse complement strand
CCGGCATACAGCTCTCGCTCGACCACTGGCTCTCCGCTGGCACCCTGTGTGACCTGCGCATCACGACTCACTCGGGCGGAACGATGCATAAGCGCGTGCGGGTCATCTGGACGCGGCGGGAGGGGAAACGCTGCGTGTCCGGCTTGGAAGTTGTGGGGTCCATCGCCCCGCATACCCCCGACGAGGACTGATCACGCTATTCGATGATGACGTCCCAAAAGGACGCGGCGACGGCGAAGGTTAGCTTCAGCGTGCCCTAGCGCGATCCACGACGGTTCAGCCGGGGGATTCCGGACTCGAGCGGTGAAATGGTGGCAAGTCGCACAGAGCGATTCTACGCTGAGAGTACGTCTGCTTCGACTGGGGGCACGTAGCAAGGAGCGCACGATGGCGAGAACGGGCATGTTTGTGGTTGCGACCACGCTCTTTCTGTCGGCGGTGACGAGTGCCGACGCAGCGGAATACTACGTTGACCCGAGCGCGGGGAGCGCAGGAGACGGAAGCGAGAGCAATCCGTGGGCCTCGCTGCAGGACGCCATTGACGCGGGCGACGTCGCCGCGGGCGATACGGTTTGGCTGATGTCGGGCGACTATGGTGAGCTCAGGATTGAATCCGCCAACAACACCGACACGATCACGATCGCCGCCGCGAACGAGCAGGAGCCACTGTTCACGTCCGTTCTGGTTCGCGATAGCTCGGCCTGGACCTTACGTGGGCTGCACGTCAGGGGCGAGAACGCGGGCTACCTGATCGACGTCGACGGCAACAGCGAAGGAGTGCGCGTTGAAGCCTGCGTGCTGATGTCCACTGCGGACGCCTCGAACTGGAGCGCCCAGGACTGGATCAACAGAGCAAGTAGCGGCATCAGCGTGGATGGGACGCGGATGACCATTCGCAACAACCTGCTCATGAACGTCGGCTACGGCATCAGCGTCTCTGCCGACCACTCCCTAGTCGAGGGCAACCTCATCGAGAACTTCTCGCGCGACGGGCTTCGCGGGCTCGGCGACCACTCCGTGTTTCAATACAACACCGTGAAGAATTGCTACGCCGTAGACGATCACCACGATGACGGTTTTCAGTCGTGGTCGGTCGGCGATGGCGGAGTCGGGACAGGCGAGGTCGTCGGCATCGTGTTGCGCGGGAATACCTTCATCAACTACGAGGATCCGAACCAGCCGCACCGCGGAACCTTGCAGGGGATCGGGTGCTTCGACGGCACCTTCGTAGACTGGGTGGTCGAGAACAACGTGGTGGTCACGGACCACTGGCACGGCATCACGCTGTTGGGTGCGCGCAACTCCACCATCACCAACAACACGGTGGTCGACCTCAACCAGGAGCGGCCTGGCCCTCCATGGATCAGCATCGACGACCACAAGAACGGCACCGCCCCGACGGGGTGCGTCGTGCGCAACAATCTGACCACCGCGCTCAACAACTCCGAGCAAGTAATCGAGGAAAACAACATCACGTTCAGCATGGATGAGACGGAGGCGTTTTTCGTGGACTTCAACAACTCCGACCTTCACCTGCGCGAGGACGCGGCCGCCGTCGACACCGGGACGACGACCGGTGCTCCCGAGCTGGACCGAGACCTCATCCCTCGCCCGCAAGGGGACGGCGTCGACGTGGGCGCCTACGAGTGGCACGACGGCAGTGTGGCACCGCTCCCCTCGGATGGCGGCGTGCCAAGCTTGGGGCCGCCGGGGGGCACGGGCGACTCCGGCGGCTGCGCGGTGCAAGGCCAGAGCCAACCCGGCGGGTGGCTCGTCCTCCTCGTTCTGGCGGCGCTACTGCGGCGGCGACGATAGAGCGCCATCTTTTTCTTCGAGCTGATCCTGAACATCATGTTTGGGGTTTGGTGTCAGCGGTCTAGATCCGCCCTTCAAACACCCCTACGCGGAGAAGTCGTAGTTGGACTAGGGGAACGAGGAGAAGTATCGACACCAGCGACGGCTTCTCGGCGCCCTACCCGTGTCGAACCGAGACCGAAAACGCGTTTCA
>JAFDAJ010000403.1:2019-4860 GCA_019313915.1 Deltaproteobacteria bacterium | reverse complement strand
CAATCGGCCGCGACATCCCGCTCGACTGCGATGTCCAGGCTGCGGACGAAGACGCCGAGCTCGCCATCGATTGGTCGTCCTTTCCCAACGGCGCCGGACCGCGGATCTTCCTTTCGGATCGCGCCAGCGCATCAACGCGGGACCTCGGCGTGGGCGAGCATCAGATCGTCTGCACCGCCTCAGATGGCGAGCTCGAGCACAACGCCATCGTCGCCATTACCGTCACGAACGACGCCCCCATCGTCACCATCGTCAACCCTGACTCCGATGGCGCCCTCACGTTCTTTGCGGGCGAGACGATCGCGTACGTCGGCTCCGTCTTCGATGCGGATCTCAACGCGGATCTGGAAGACCTTCAGTGGGAGCTCATTTCCACCAGCGGGGGGGGCGCACTGCGCACCGACGAAGGCGAGCGCGGCACGATTCCCGCGGGCACGCTCGAGCCCGGCGAGTACCAGCTCACGGCGTACATTCGCGACGCGCTCGGCGAGGTCGGCACCACGTGGATCACCTTTGATGTCTTGGCGGACCCGGAGAACCTGCCCCCAAGCATCGAGTCCGGCTCCGTCGTCGCGATTCCCATCGACCCCAACGACAACCCACCGGTTTCGTACTTCGTAGAGCAGTGCCTCGTCGACATCAACGGCGACGCTGACCTACACCTGGACCGTGCGTGAGGACGACATGGTCATCGACACCTTCACCACGCCGGCTTCGGTGACGCAGCTCGACTTCGAGCCTGGACAGTACGAGATCCAGCTCGTTGCAACCGACACGTCCGGCAACGACAGCGTCCCGTACGCTTTTCCCTTCATCGTCACGACCTTGATCTAAGGAACTTCCATGTTTTTGGCGGACCTGATAGCAGTAGTGATGCAACACAGAGTTCGCGAGTTGAGGAGGTAGCGATGAACAGGTGTTCGATTTGGTGGTCGGCTGCGTTCGCGATGGTCCTTGGCGTGACGGGCTGCGGGGACAACGGCGCGACCGGCGGAAGCGGCGCAACCGGCGGGAGCGGCGCAACCGGCGGGAGTGGCGCAACCGGCGGCGGCGGCACCGGCGGTGGCGGTGGAGCAAGCGGCGACTGCGCGCGCATCTGCGAGAGCCCTTGCGTCGGCGAGTACTTGCCACCTGGCGCTGTGGATGACTGCCAGCACTCGTGTGACATGGGCTTCTTCACGTGCATTCCAGAGCTCATCGCCGCCCTCGAGTGCATCGAAGCGCTCGGCTGTGACTCAGGTGGCGGCTCCCCCGCATGTGTCGACGAATCGGAAACCCTCACCAGTTGCCTCCTTCCTTAGCAGCCGGTTCATGAACGCTCCGCGACAAGCGCTCCCGGGAACCACGACGACGCTGGCCGCAACGGCTCTGGTCGCCGTGGTTCTCGCGGCGTGTCAGGCCTCGAGTGGCTCTTCTGGAGTATCGGTCGTCGATGACGCAGCGCTGAATGCGTACCTTCAGTCGATCACGGACGAAGTTGCGGGCGACTCCACGTATCGCGTCGTCGTATACGACGCGGACTTCGCCCAAGCGTTCGCGCTGCCACGTGACGAGATCGCGCTCACGCTCGGGATGCTGGCGTTCATTCACAACGAGGCCGAGCTTGCGTGCGTTCTCGGGCACGAAATCGCGCATCACCGACTCGGCGTTGGAGGCGAGGCCTCCCCTCCGATCGACGCGTTGCACCCACTGGCTCAGGGCTGGCCCGAAGCGCAAGAGCAAGCTGCGGACGACCTTGGTCTCTCGCTCTGCGCGGCCGCGGGCTATGAGCCGCTATGTGCGGCGCATCTGCTGTTTCGGGCAGCCGGGTGGGACTCCGACGAGTCGGTCGACGAGTTGCTCAACGGCGACGAGTCGACTCGCCCGCTGGTCGGCCGAACCCAGCAAGCCTTGGATACGATTGGCGACGGAGGCCTCGAGGGTGGCTTCATCGGCTTCCGAGAATACATCGCAATCCAAGAGTCGCTCGTCACGGACGGTCTTGCGACAGACGTGCCGAGCCCGGGCGGAGCACCCCGCTACTTCCCAGACCCTGCGACAGTCGCCGAAGACCTGCGGCGCATGGCCGAGGAGGAGTTCGACGAGTTCCTCGCGGATGCGCTCGACGCCACGTTCGATTGGCGCGACAGGGAGTGCTCGCGGGATGCCGTGACGGTGGTTCCGAGCAACCAGCTGGATGCTTTTGGCCACTGTTGGTCCGGCTGCCGAGCCAACGAAATCTGCTTTGGGGCATGTGGCAATCCGGGAATCTTCTACGAGGTTGCAAGATCAGCGGGGTGGCGGGGTGAGCACGACAGTTTCTGGGAGGACACGCGCAATCAAGTGATAGGCAGTCGTGGCGCCTTCACGGACCAGTCTTGCGAGGACTACTGCACAGACAAAATAGAATCAGGCGGCCTCGACCTCACCGCGCCGCAACGCAAGTGGTGGATCTGCTCCACACCTTATGAAGAAGGCCACCTGGCCGATTCGCGATTTCCCGGCGGTGAGTACACAGACTACGGCGCTCTCGGGTCACCCGACATTTTCGGCGACCCACACCTCGTGACCATGGACGGCTTGCGCTACGACTTTCATGGCGTCGGGGAGTTCATCGCGATGGCTTCGACCGTCGACGAGCTCGTGGTTCAGGTTCGGTTCGCCGAGGTCCCCGCACTGCAAGCGAGTAAGACCACGGCCGTGGCCGCCAACGTCAACGGCGATCGAGTCGGGGCGTATCTTGGGGCCGGTGTCTTTGTCGTCAGGGTCAATGGCGAGACGGTAACCCCGACCGGGTCGTGGGTGCGACTGCCGAATGACGGGTCCGTCCAAGTGGACGATGACCAAGTGGTGTTTCAGTGG
>JAFDAJ010000403.1:0-2009 GCA_019313915.1 Deltaproteobacteria bacterium | reverse complement strand
CAGTGGCCCGATGACACCCGGTTGTGGGTTTACTACTGGGGCAACGTACTGGATCTGTCGATGACGCTTGCGTCTCAAAGGCAAGCTGCGCTTGTCGGCCTCCTCGGCAACGCAGACGGGGATCCGACGAACGAGCACATCACCCGAGAGGGGGTGCCCGTCGACGTCCCGGACGAGCATGGCGACGCGCGTAAAGAAGCGCTGTATTCCGAGTTCGGGGAGAGCTGGAGGATCGACGCTTTGGAGTCGCTTTTCGACTACGAGCCCGGCGAGTCGAGCGGCGACTTTCAGGTGCCGGGATTTCCCGCATCTGACCGGAGCATCGACGACCTGGACGAGGTCACGCGACACGAGGTTCGCGTCGACTGCCTTTCGTTGGGTGTCACTGAATCCCCCTGGCTCGAGGACTGCATGTTCGACATCGGATTCACCGGTGACATCTCTTGGGCGAGCTCGGCGCGCAATGCTGCCGACCCAAACAGCCTCACCTGGAACGAGATGTACGAAACCGAGGGCGAAATCGACGGCGAAGGAGTCTATGTGTTCGAGCAGTTCATCGGAAAGGCCGGTGAAGAGCAGTTCTTCCGGTTCGCCCAGACGCAGTCGAGCCTCGGCCTCGCCAACTGGGAAGTGATCGCGCCAAGCGGCGCCCGTATGTTTGGACATTGCGTTTTCGCATGCAATCAGCCGGGCGCCCACATCCTGCCGGAGAGCGGTCTCTACACCTCCCGCGTGGTGGCCGATGCGGCGCACAATGGAGTCCTCAAGCTGGCGCGAAACGTCATCCCGGAGCCTCAAATGTTCGACGTCGGTGGCGCCACCTCCGTCGCCTTGGAGTCTTTGGGAGCGGGCGCCGGATCGATCAGTGTACCCGGCGACGAGGACATCTACAGGATCGACGGGAGTGCCGGGACGACGCTCTCACTCAACGTCCTGGAGATCGACCGTCGTATTTTCTTCGGTCATGCGAAGCTCACGGACCCGAATGGAGCGTTGTTGTTCGATCGAATCCTGCCCACGGCCGGGGGGACTCCGCTTGCGCAGGATCTAGCGCTCGACGGCACCTACCTCCTCACGGTCGACGGAGGAGAGTCGTGGCCTTCGGACGAGGGTGACTTCGGCCACGGGAAATACCGCATGCTCCTTCAAGTCGTACCGACCTCCGGCTGAGACCATCGACACCGCATTGAGAGGACCAGCGGTATGGGGCACGGCAAACACGCGTCAAGACCGTTGCGTTTCGCCGGACCGTGACGTCCAATGCGCCATGACCCAGCGACGCCGCAGCCGGACAACGTTCCTCGCAATCATCGCGCTCATCGTCGTGTGGTGGTTCATGAGCGCACCCCCCGACTACCTCGAGATCGGACCCGCGGTGGATCTAGGCGGCACCGCCGAATCGATCCTTGCGGTCGAAGCGTCACCCGAAGCACTCGGACTCGCACTCGAGCACGTCGACTCCGATGTACCTGGCCACGACGACGTCCTCCTGCGAGAGGATGACGGATACGCGCTTGTTTCGGGCATGGACGGCTGGATCTGGCGCGTGCCCCTCGACGGCGGCGGCGAGCGCTACGCCGACGTTCAGCTCATATCATCCGGGCTCCGCGCAGCGCCCGACGACCACGACGTCATCTACTTCTGCGCGTCGCGCCTGCATGGAGAGGAAAACCCGCCCGACGAACGCGTCGGCCTCTACCAACTGAAGATCTCCGCGCGCGAAGTGACACCAATCGTCACCGAGGTCGCGATGACTCCTGCCATCCCCGACCAACGCCACAAGGTGTTCGCAGACACGGACCCCGCAGCACCAAGCGTCATGCAGGCGACGATCGACGGCACCAACTCACGACCCCTTGCCTTCTGCAACGACTTGGATGTCAGCGCCGACGGCAAACGAATCTATTTCACCGAACCCATCTCCTACGAAGGCGCATCGATGGGCGGCGGGGCGGTCGGCGAGGCAATCACACTGGGCAAGAACGGCCGCCTATGGAGGCATGACCTCG
>JAFDAJ010000402.1 GCA_019313915.1 Deltaproteobacteria bacterium | reverse complement strand
CGCCGCGCCGGACAGCAAGGTCGCCGAGCTCGCGGCCCGCATTTTCGGCGTCGAGAGTCCCGAAGGGATGGAACGGCTGACGGCCCTCGGTCCAAAGGCCAGCGCAGTCATCGGCGTAGCCCTCGTATATTTCGCGTTTTGGACCGCGGAGGAACACGCAGCCGAGCCCGGAAAGCAATCCCGCATCAAGCCGATCCTCGAAACCATCTTTGCCTGCGCCGGCCTCGGCCTGCTGGGATGGGTCATGGTTCGACCAGACGTCGAGTCGCGCTGGTTCTACCTGTTACTCTACTCGCTGTGCTCCGGGTTCTGGCTGTTCAACTTGTTTCGTGAGCGCGGGCCGGACTTGGCTGCAAAGCTCGTTTCCTTCTTGGTCGTCACGGCGATCTACGTCTACATCACGCTCAACTACTTCCCGGACGGCTATAGCTGGTCCAAAGAGCTCTCCCTGATCATGCTGCTCTGGGTCGGCTTCCTCGGCGCGAGCGTGTGTGCACACGAGGGCAAGCACATTCAAGTGGGGGCGCTCAAACGAGTCGTCCCCCCGTCCATGTCGCGTTGGATGGACGCGCTGGGCTTCGTCTTCACCGCTGCCTTCTGCTTCTTCATGGCAATGCTCGGCTACGAGTACGCGACAGAGGCGCTCACGCTCGAGGGTCGCTTCGAGCAAACCAACATCCCAGATTGGGTGGCAACGATCGCGGTTCCTGCCGCGTTCGCCATGACATCGATTCGCTACATCGCCGCCGCCGTTAGCTCCATCATGGGCGGCTCGTACGGCGCCGCTCCCGAAGACGCGTCCATAGCCGCTGCGGCGGCGCAGGCCGCGGAAGAGGGAGCAAAAGGATGACCAAAGCTCGAGAGCGGAAGCTCCCCTTTCTCATCATGATCGCCCTTGTCGTCTTCCTGCCGTTGCTCGGCAAGGGCGGCCTGCTGGCGGCTGCCATCATCGGTGCGGCACTCGTGGGCTCGCCGCTGTTCGTCCTCATCGGAATAGCGACCATGGGCAGCCTCTTCCTTTGGAGCGACTTCAGAGACATTAACCAGTTCACGATCGTGATCGAAGGCATTCGCAGCCTTGCCGACAGCCCCACCCTGCTCGCCATCCCGTTCTTCATCATGAGCGGCGCGGTCATGAGCAAGGGCCAGATCAGCCAGCGCTTGATCGATTTCGCGCATGCTTTCATCGGATGGGTCCCGGGCGGCATGGCGATGAGCGGCGTCCTGGCATGCATGCTCTTCGCTGCGATCAGCGGTTCGAGCCCAGCAACCGTCGTCGCGATCGGCACGATGATGGGCCCGGCCCTCATCGCCGAAGGCTACCGAGAGCGCTTCTCCCATGGCTTGCTCACATCGGCAGGTTCGTTGGGCATTCTGATTCCGCCGTCGATCCCGATGATCGTGTACCCGATCGTCAACCAGACCGCGGTGATCGAGGTCGAGCGTCTGTTTGCTTCGGGGTTTGGTCCCGGTCTGGTCATGGGCTCGATTCTGATCGGCTATTCGTTCTACCAGGGCATCGTCGACAAGGTCCCGACCTCGCCGTTCAAACTCAAGAAGCTGGCGGCCGCCGCCCGAGACGGCTTCTGGGCCCTGATGTTCCCCGTCCTGATCCTTGGTGGTATCTACGGCGGCATCTTCAACGCGGTCGAAGCGTCCGCCGTCAGCGTCGCCTACGCGGTCGTGGTCGAGGTCTGGTTGCACCGCGCACTCAAGCTCAAAGCCGTCCCTGGCATCTTCGGCGAGACGGGTGTGTTCCTCGGTTCCTTCCTCGTCATCATGGTCATGGCGCTCGCGCTCGGCGAATTCTTCGAGAAAGAAGAGATCCCAGCCCTCATGGTCGAATGGATTCAGGGCAAGGATCTCGAGTACTGGCAGTTCCTCTTGCTGCTCAACGTAATCCTCCTCGCCGTCGGGATGATGATGGACATCCTGAGTGCGATGTTCGTCTTCGTGCCATTGTTGGCGCCGATCGCGGCTTCGATGGGCGTTGATCCGATGCACTTCGGCATC
>JAFDAJ010000144.1 GCA_019313915.1 Deltaproteobacteria bacterium | reverse complement strand
ACATCCGTACAGTCGAGTGCACAACTTGCCTCTACGCAAGCACAGCTGGCCGGGTAAGATTCACGCTCTATCTAGTGATCCCGATTGCAGCAACCATGACCGCCCTAGATGGCAGTAAAAGGACGATCGCCTGTGCGTCAGTAACGCTCAATGCCGATGAGCGTATGCCTAATGCCCAATCGCCCGTCTCTGCTTGCCACCTCGGCCCCCTCCGTAGCCTCTTCGGATGGGGCCATCCTCGTCTTTTTGGAGATTGATCCAGGTTGGTTGCAAAAGTGGCCCGCCGTCATAGGCTTGCCCCCGCCGCCATAGTCTTCCCAAGGAACGAACGATTGCCTCCTCTTCCGCCGCATCCGCTCAAAACGGCTACACGTGCCCTCAACGCCATGTGGCGGCCCGAATCCCCGCTGCTCGCGCAGCTCGTGGTCATCCGCAGGTGCAATCTGAGTTGCGGCTACTCTGAGTTGCGGCTACTGCAACGAGTACGACGACCATTCGCCACCGATCCCCGTCGAAGAGCTCCTTGCGCGGGTCGACCATCTAGCCGATCTGGGGTGTCTGATCCTCACGGTGACTGGGGGCGAGCCCTTCATACACCCCGACTTGGATGAGGTCGTCGCTCGCGCAGTCTCCCACGGCATGGTGGTGACCGCGATCTCCAACGCATACCCGATCACCAAAGGGTGGATCGAGCGTATGAACGACGCCGGCCTTTCCCTGTTGCAGGTCTCCGTCGACAACATGGAACCCAACGATGTATCGCAAAAATCGTGGTCGAAGATCAAGAAGCGCCTTCTGCTGCTCAAAGAGCACGCCACGTTCAAGCTGAACGTCAACGCGGTGCTCGGATCGTCTCCCCCGGCGCAAACGCGCCACTTGATCGAGGAGATCCGTTCTTTGGGGTTCTACATGACGGTTGGCCTCCTGCACGACCAACAAGGCCAGATCGATCCCGGACTGATCGGCGACATCCTTCCAGAGTTCTACGAAGAGATGCGAGCGCTCTGTAACAAGAGCTTCTTCCATCAGTTCGGCGAAGGCTGGGAACAGAAGATGCTGCAAGGGGGCACGGCGCCGTGGCGTTGCCGGGCGGGTGCGCGATACCTCTATATCGACGAGTTTGGGAAAGTGGCCTACTGCAGCCAGCGCCGAACTGAACCAGGTACTTCTCTACTCGAGTACACCCGCGACGATCTCAAACGCGAGTATGCCCGGCCCAAGGGCTGCGAGGAGAGCTGCACCATCGCGTGCGTTCGACGCGCTTCGAGCCTTGACGAGTGGCGCCCCCAGCGGGGCCCCGTTGCCAAGCGCAAAGCGTCGCTGCCGACAGTGTGAGCTGACGTCAGTCCAACGCAGCCAGCTCTTCGTCCAGTCGCGCGTCCAGATCGTGATCGTCCCTCGGCACCGCGACCCGGCCCGTGTTCGCACCCTGCCCCCGGAACCTCCGCACCATCACGATCAACCACCAGGTCGACAGGGCAACCGCGATGACGGGAATCACCCACCCGGACTTCACCGGTGGGATGCTCAAATCAAAGCCAGGCACCCTCGCCTGCAGCCGGTCGCGGATCTCAGGCCCCGGCACTCCGTCGTCAACCCAGGCACGAATATCCCGCCGCCACACCCCTGCCTTCGGGCTCGGACACGAGTCGAGGGTTTTGCCAGGGCAGAAGGGGCTCGCGGTGTGGCGCACGATCGACTGCACCTGCCTGCCTTCGTTCGAGCCGTCTTCGACGGGGGCGGGGGCACAACCGATCACGAAAACAACCCCGAAGATCGCAGCCAAACGCCTCATTGCTAGATTACTTAAGCACGGCGACGCCGACTAGTAAGGTGGCAAATTGTCGCGCCTCCGCTGTCGGTGCCTAAATGAGCATCCCCGCCACCGCCGCCGTCATCAGCGACGCGAGCATCCCGCCAAACATCGCCCGCAACCCCAAGCGCGCGAGGTCATGACGCCTCTCCGGCGCAATCCCTCCGATTCCGCCCAACTGAATCCCAATCGATCCGAAGTTCGCGAAGCCACACAGCGCGTAGCTCGCGATCACGACCGTGCGTGGCGACAGTTGTGCGACACCTTCGGACAGCGATTCGTAGAGGTGCAGGTATGCGATGAATTCGGTGAGGACGAGCTTTTCGCCGAGGAGGGTGCCCACCGTGGCGCACTCCGCAACGGGCACGCCGATCAGGAACGCGAACGGCCAAAAGATCCATCCGAGGATCTGCTGCAGCGTGAGCGGCTCCACCGCGGCGGCGCCCTGCAACCCATTCCAGTCGTTGTAGAGCTCGAATGGCAGTCCCAGTAGCGCGTTGGCGAGCGCGATCAGGGCGATGAAGGCCAGCAGCATGGCTCCGACGTTCAAAGCCAGCTTCATTCCCTCGAATGCTCCGCGCGCAGCCGCGTCGATGACGTTCACGTCGGGATTTTCGATCTCGAGCGTCACCTCATCGGCGGTGTCGGACCTCTCGGTCTCGGGCCACATGACCTTGGCAATCACGAGCGCGGCAGGGGCGCTCATCACGCTTGCCGCGATCAGATGCCCGGCGATGTCCGGAAAGACGTCCTTGAGTAGTCCAACATAGGCGGCAAGCACCCCGCCGGCGACGGTGGCAAACCCGCCGGTCATCACCGCCATGAGCTCAGACGTCGTCATCGTTCGGATGAACGGTGCAATCATGAGCGGTGCTTCCGTCTGGCCGACAAACGAGTTCGCTGCCGCGGACATGGTCTCGGACCCGGAGGTTCGCATCGTGCGGCGCATGACCCACGCAAACACGCCGACCAACCGCTGCATGATGCCGAGGTGGTAAAGGATTGTCATCAAGGACGAGAAGAAGATGATCGTCGGAAGCACGTTGATCGCGATCGTGAACTTCTCCGATGCGAAGTCGCCAAAGATGAACTCGGTGCCTTGCGCGGTGAATCCCAGCAACGCAATGACCAAATCATTCAAGAGCGAGAACAGCCTCAGCCCAACGTCCGTCTTCATCACCAGGATGCCAAACGACACCTGCAGCCCAACACCCCACCCAATGACCCGCCACGGCACGCGATCACGATGCTTGGAAAGCAGCCAGGCAATCCCAACCATGGCAAACAGCCCAACCAGCGACACCCCCCGCTGCCAAAACGGAACGTCCCCCACCCCGGACGTCAACACAGCAGACAGGCAACTCATCGGCCGCGATACTAACCCCTACGAAAAGGGGACTGTCCCCTTTTTCGAAGGGTTAGGTTTTTTTTCCCGGACGCCTTCGGCGGCGGTCTGTCCCACCCCAGCACCCCCACACTATCGCCTACCTTTTTATTCGTAGGGGACGTTGAAGCGGGTGCGGTAGGGGGCGATTCGGGATTCTACGTCTTCTTCGGTCATGCCGAAGTCGGCTAGGGAGTACTTGTGGCGGCCGTATTTGTGTTGTTTGTCGACCTTACGGGAGGACTCCATCGCCTTCAGGGCTTGCGACGTGAGCTCGGCGCCGGCCGCTTCGTAGATTCGCGCGACCTGTGGGAGCGGGTCCTTGATCAAGTCGTAGTACGAAACGTCGACGAAGCCTTTGTCGTTCACGCGGTCGCGGGTCGCCATGGTGCGGCGCGCCATATTCTCGATCTTGCCGAGCCAATGGCTCGCTACTCGGTTCGGGTCGACGTCGTCGCTGAAGATCATCTGCAAGTGGGTCAGCATACTGAAGAGAGAGGGGCTGGTCTTGAGCGGGTCGCGATGGGTGTGAACGAGCGTCGCGTTCGGAAACACCTCGAGGAGTGGATCAAAATACTCCTGATGGTGCGGCGTCTTGAGCACCCAGCGGACATCCTTGCCGATGCCAGGCCGCTGCCACTGCAGGTATTGCATCATCCGCTTGAGCGCCTGATACGCGGGAACGTGATCCTGCTCCTCCAGCCACTTGGAGTACGTCGGCACGTTCATCATCGCTTCCGGCGTCGTGGTCAGGAACGCCTGCTCCAGGAGAATCACCTCTTCCTCGGGCGCTTCGGGCTCGGCCGGGTGAATCGCGAAGAAGCCCGGCGACATGTACTTGAGCCCCTTGGCGGCAGCCGCCGCTTGCGCAAATCGGGGGTCTTTCTTCTTCTCGCTCTTTCGGCTCAGTGGCGCAGGGTTGATGGCTTCCCATGAAGCCAGCGAACGAATCCCAGGGTCCTGCGCGATCAGTCGCTGCAACATGGTCGTCCCGGTGCGGGCCAAACCCGCCACCACGATGGGCGCCCGCACAGGAATCTCGAGGATCTCAGGATGTCGCTTGATGGTGTCTTGCGCGACCAGCTTGTTGGCCAACACGCCAACGATCCGCCCCCGGATGATCAGGTGCCCGACCGGATTGAGCGCAGCCTCTCGATTGATCGAGTCGACCAGCACCTCCAAGGGCTCGAGGAAGCCTTCATCGCCGAAATCGCTCAGGCCCATCTTGCGCCGCGCGTCCGACAGCACGCCGTCTACGGTGATCGGCTTGCCGCCGATTCCGACGCCCCACAGAAGCCGTCCTAGACGGTTTGCGACCGCAATAGCAGCCGGTCGATACGGCCGGTCGAAGGTACTCGTGACTTCGCTAGGGCACATCGAAGGCCTTAGAGCTCGGAGAGCTTCACCACTCGCGTCTGCGGCTCGGGATGTTTGTTTGCGCGCACCCACCGCCAGCACATCGTGCCCTCTTCGTGGCCGACCGTGTCGATCCAGTTGTCGAAGCCCTTATTCTGCGCGGCGATTACCACCTGCACGGACCCGTCAGGCCGATAGTTCGCGGTGTGTTTGTTCACGTGAATCGGGTAGTAACGGTAGTCGAGCGACTCCATCCAGTAATTGTTGAGCTGGAAGTTCCAATGCTCACACTCCGGCGGCGTCGCCTCGATCACTAGCGCTTCGTCTGGCGCCAGCTTCCAGTAGCTGTGGTAGTACGCGATGTCCGGGACGCCGCCCGCCTGGTCCGACACCTCTTGCGGCATGCGAGGAAGCTTGTTCGTGGCCTTCTTGAAGTTCTCGGCCCAGCTCGCGAACATGATCGCCGCGCCGGCAACGAGACCAGCCGACGTCGTCAGCCCCTCCGCGCACTTCACCGGATCGAATGGCGACGGTCGCCCGTCTCCGCCGATCCGCTCGATTTGAAGGTCGGCAATCGTTTCGTTCTCTCGATCCAAGAACGTCTGACGCACGATGAGTGTGCCTGTCTCTCTCTCCATCGGGAGCCAGTTCCCGGACTTCTCTTCCGTGCTGAGGATGATCTCGAAGGTTCCGTCGGGCTCGATTTCCAGTGTCGAGGCTTCGATGTACCCCGTCGGCGGCATGCCGCGGCCCTGCCCGTAGTTTCCCATCTGCGTGAAGAACCCGAGGTACTGGACCGACCCACGGTTGCCGACGATGCGGTACTCGTGCTCACCACTGATCGCTGCGTTCTGGTAGTAGTTGTCGGGGTGGTCTGCACCCATTTTCGCGGTTTCGTGCACGACACGCTGCAGCACGGGCGCAAGCGGGTCGTTGTGCTCGACAAAGGTTTGCAACGCCGCGCGCGTGATTCGGCTCAAGTACCGAAATCCTTCCATGCGGTTCATCGGGTCGCTCGGCGTGTTCGGTCCGAGCACGACGTTCCCCGCCATCTTCAACGTATCGCAGAAGCGGTTCCACACCGTCCCGTCGAGGATCTCTTTTTCTTCCTGGCTCAGGTCGTCAGTCATTTGGCTTTCCTAAATCACGCCGTGCTCACCAAGGAGCTCTTCGGTCTTGCTCCACAGCAGCGCACCCTTTTCTGGATCCATCGAGGGCGCCGATGATTCTTTGACTCGCAGCATGTGCATGTACTCGCCCGTCTGAGCGCCCATCTCGTTGGAGGTCACGAGGTAGTCGACGGGGATCGAGGCTTTCTCGGGGCTCTGGAAGAACAAAGCCATCACCGGCTTGAGAATGGGCTTGAGCCAAGCGGGCGCCTCGCGCGCCATGTTCGAGTTGACCGCGCCCGGGCAAACGGCGTGCACGCAAACATCGGGGTTCTCGCCGTTGCTGCCAGGATTGAGGCGCCTCGACAGCTCCTGAAAGTAGGTCGTCAGATGCAGCTTGCTGAGGCCGTAGTACTTCACCCCGTCCGACATGCCGTATTCCACCGGCTCACCGAATGTGTGGAAGTCGATCGGGATCGAGCTCCGATGAGTCTCCGACGAAACGAAGATCACCCGCGGTGGGTCTTCGGCGCGCGAGTTGTTGCCGTACACGGCGTTGGGGATGACCCCGTCGCGGAGCAACCGGTTGAGCAAAACGAATTTGGCCAAGAAATTCACCGAGAACATCAGCTCGAGACCGTGCTTGCTCCTGCGCGACGTGACCGGCACGACACCCGCATTGAACACCGCGGCATCAAGTATGACGTTTCGATCGCGCAGTTCGTCGCAGAAGGCCGTCATCGAACCAAAGTCGCTGAGGTCGACCTCGATCATCTCGACCTGGTCGCTTCCGCTCTGAGCGCGAACGTCCTGCCCCGCTTCGGGGATCCCGCTCCGGCACGCCATGATCACGTGCGCGCCGCGCTTCGCGAGCCGAATCGCGACGGCCTTACCGAGTCCGCTGTTCGCACCGGTCACCAAGCAAGTTCTTCCGTCGAGGCGCACAGCCTCGGACACCGGCGCGACCTTCGGACCCTTGCTTCGCTGATCGAGCAACCCGCTCAAGATCGCGCTGAATGGGTTGTCGTGGGTCCTATTGACCATAACGGCCGCACTCTAGAGAACTCGCTCTCACTGTCAACGCTGCACTGTAATTTGCAGGTATTCCGCAACTGCAGACGCTAGCCCGACGAACACGGCGCGCGCCATCAAGGCGTGCCCAATCGAGACCTCGTCGATGTGGGGCAAGGATAGGAATGCCGGTAGGTTCGCGAGGTCGAGGTCGTGCCCAGCGTTCACGCCGAGCCCGCTGCCAGCCGCGCGCTCGGCCGCAGCACGATAGCGTTCGAGGCTTTGGTCGCGCGCATAGCTGCCCTCCTCGAACGCCCGCGCGTACGGCTCGGTGTAGAGCTCGACACGGTCTGCCCCGAGCTCGGCAGCCCAGTCGATCGGGCCCGGCTCGGGATCGATGAACACGCTCACACGCACATCCTGCTCGTGAAAACGCTCAATGATTTCAGCCAGGGCAGCCTGGGGTGTGTCCGCCGGCCAGCCAGCCTCACTCGTCAACTCGCCGGGCCGAACGGGGACCAGCGTACACTGGTCGGGGCGAACCCTCTCGACGAGCTCGATCAGGTCGGGACGCGGGTCCCCCTCGATGTTGTACTCGACCCGGTCCCGCACCGGCTCGAGCGCAGCGGCGATGTCATACACGTCTCCCGTCCGAATGTGCCGCTCGTCAGCCCGAGGATGCACCGTAATCCCCGGAGCCCCCGCTTCGACACACACC
>JAFDAJ010000143.1 GCA_019313915.1 Deltaproteobacteria bacterium | reverse complement strand
GACCTCGGTTACGACCCCAAGGTCAGCTACGCAGAAGGCATGGTGCGGCTCAAAGCGTGGGCCCAAATCCAAACCTGGTAGCGGTTCGTCGAGCTAACGCTCGAGCAGCGAAGCATCCAAGCGAGCACTCGGCGAGACTCTTGGCATGCGGGTGAGTACTGCGACGCGAAAAACCCCGTCGGCGAGCCGTTCCACCCGGCTCAGATAGGGCAGCTTTTCGGGCGTCAGAAGCGTGGGGAGGTCTTCGAAGTTCATGCGATGCTTCGGTGCGCGCGGAGCTTACCACGCGACCACCTTCGCACTGAATCCAGCCCAAAACGGAGTAAGCCGGCTCAAAACGAGCCGGCTTACTACATTGGTTGCGGAGGCCAGATTTGAACCGACGGCCTTCGGGTTATGAGCTCAGAAAAGCCGGTTTCCGCATGCAACACAACCAACCGAAGTCACTCCGAAACCTCAATGAAGAGCAGGCGTTAGTCACATCGCCATATTCACGGGTCGCCACTTCATATCATTCGATTTTACATCGTTAAGGCACCGTCAGGTCACCGGGCAGGACGGACCGACTTCGGGACCTCGGTTTGGCGTTCGAGTCGCCGTTCACTTCGACGACTTCGCTTCCAGGGCTTCGATGTCTGCGAGGTCCTTCAATCGTCCGGTCGAACGCTTGTTTCGCAAGAAGGCATCTCGACCGATGAAGTGGACGGGTACTGTTCCTAGCTTGCCATCGACGACCGTCTCTATGGCTTGGTCGAAAGAGACACCGCTGAGCTCGGTCAAGATGTCGATCCTCCGAGGAGGCAGGCCTATCTGATAGACGGAACCGGGAATTTGGAAGTCTTCCTCGGTGACGCCATGCGCGTCGAGCGGTGCCCCGAACGCATGAAGTGCGGCGACGACACGAGACGCGTTCGCGGCCGTCGGACGGATGAAGATGTCGATGTCTCCGGTAGCCCGCGGGACACCGTGAGCCGCCAGCGCGTATGCGCCAACGATGACGAACTCTACCGAAGCCTGCGTGAAGGCTCTGAGCAGGTCCTCAAAGTCATCGTTGATCTCGGTCTGCACGATTCACTGCGATTTGCGGGTCGGTCGATGCACGACGCCCGGCGCCTGCGAACGCTCGTAGTCCGGCATGGAGCCGCCACTCAACTTCCACATTTGGACGGCCAGAGGCCACATCTCCGAGACTCGTTCGCTTACGCTTCGACGGTCGAGTGGATCGATCTCTGGTTCTTCACCCAGTCGATAGCGCCGCAAGGGCCACCGCGATCGGTCGGTATTGCTCACCCAAGAAGTCTACCACAAAGCGACAGAACGACCTGAACAACCTTACCCTCAATAGAGCGGCTGTTGTCGTGTGCCTCAGGAGCTCCCGAACTGCGCAGAACGCCTTATCCCTAAGCTTTGTAGCGCCGCAAGGGGGGCTTTGTTTCGGCTTCTATGGAAGGAAGGTTCAAGCGTAGATCCATCCATCCACCGCGTTCGGCTGGACCGAACGGCGTCGGGTTTGCGGTTGTCTCGACGTCGCCTCGAAGCAAAGAACACACGTCAAACATGACCGGAACTTACGCGAATCGCCGTGTTCACGGTTCGTCACGCCATATCACTTGATTTCAGATCGCCACGTCAACGTCAGGTCAACGAGGGGGACCGTGGCCACGCAAGCTCGATCAGCGATTGGTCACGAGACCCCGCTTTCCGATCCCTCGGTGCGTTGCAGGACATCTTTCCTCGAACGCCGCCGCCGTATGCCAGTCGTCGCTCAACGCGGTATGACGAACAAATCTTGTGCCAACTTCACGTCGGAGGCGGGGCCGACGAAAACCACCTCATCTCCGGTCTCGATGGTCGTGTCGCCGCGGGGCACGACAAACTTCTTGCCGCGGATCACCGCTGCGACCACGCACTCGGCTGGCACATTGATCTCCCGGATCTGCTTTCCTGATACCGAGGCATTTTCGGGCACAACGACGCCGACCAGACTTGCCACGCCCGCCCCGATCTCGAAGAGCTCTGCCACCCCGGGCCGGTCGAGGAAGTTCTCCACCATCGCCGCGGTGGCCCAAGGTGTGCTGATCGCCACGACGCCTTCCTTCTCCAAAAGAGGGAGATAGTCGGGGTCTTGGACGATGGCGATGACGCGCTTCATGCCGAGTTGCTTGGCCTGAAGCGCCGCGATCACGTTGCTTCCATCGTTGTCGGCAGCGGCGATCGCCACGTCGATGTTGTTTAGCCCGACCTGTTGGAGCACCTCTTTCTTGGTGCCGTCTCCTTGGAAGATCGGAAGGCCGTAGCGTGCTTCGAGCTCTTTGCAGACGCCCTCGTCGACTTCGACGAATGTGATCTGATGTTCGTGCGACCGGAAGACCAAGCGATACTCGTCTTTCGCCAGGAGACGATTCGCGATATTTTGCCCCTTCTGTCCACCGCCAATGATGAGTACTCGCATGCGTTTCCTCTTTCTTCGTATCCAGTATCGCTTGACCCTTTCGACTACACGAAGCTCTTCGAAGAGTTCGGCACGATTGAGCGGACGGATCAAGTAGACCGCGCTGCCCGCCAGGGTAAGCCCGACGCCAAGCAAGATGGTCCGGAGCTCCAATGCTGGGACCAACGCCCAGCAGGTGCCAATGCCTATCAAGGGAATCCAAGGGTAAAAGCCGGCATGGAAGGGTCGCCTGAGATTGGGCATTCGCTTGCGGAGCGCGATGACCGAGTAGTTCACGAAGCCAAGCCCCATCAAAAAGCCAAAGTCCGCCATGGAGGCAACGAACTTCACAACCCCCACCGCCGCAAAGGCAAACACGAACAAAGCACAGACGGCGAGCGCGATGTGCGGAGTGCGAAAGCGTTTATGCAGCTTGGAAAGCCACGGGGGGAAGTGACCATCGCGGCTTAGGGCATACAAGACCCGCGAGCTTGCGCCGAGGGTCACGCTAAACGCCGATAGGCTGGCCATGATCGTAGCGGTGATGGCGGCCCAGCGGCCCCATCCTCCCGCGACCGTTTCAGCGACAAAGATGAAAGGCACATCGGTCGTGGCGAGTTTGGTGTAATGCACAGTGCCCATCATCACGAACACGACGACCGCGTAGATCATGACGCCGGAGACCAATGTGATCAGAATGGCTCGCGGGATGGTCTTGCCCGGGGCAATGATTTCTTCGGCGGCCACGGTGATCAGGTCGAAGCCTACGTAGGAGATGTATACCAACGCCATACCGCTGGCGAAGCCACCGAACCCAAGCGGCGCAAACGGCTCCAGGTTGGGTGCTTCGATCTGGAAGGCGCCGATGATCGCAATGCCGATCAGCACAGCCAACTCGATCAGGTTCATGACCGTGATGATCATCAGCGCCTCGGACATGCCCCTCAAATTGACCGCAGCAAAAACTCCCGTGGCCACCAGTGCGATTAGTGCGACGTTCGCTTCCGGCCAAAAGTAGGCGCGGATGGTGAGCGCAAAGATGACCACATACATCGCGCACGCTGCGACATTGCCGATCCAAAAGAACCACCCGGTCAGGAAGGCAATCGGCTTGGGAAGCGTGCGGCTCACGAACGAGTAACCGCCGCCGGCGATCGGGAGAGCGGCTCCGAGCTCGGCGTAGTTGAGGGCGGTGAAGATGACCACCGCGCCCATCGCCAGATACACGACGACGCCGAGCGGGCCCACCATCTTGGCGAGCTCACCCGGAAGCGCGAAGATCCCTGGCCCCATCATCGCGCCAATGCCGATCATCACGGCCATGAACAGGCCGATCTCGCGCTTGAACTCGACTCGATCCGACATCCAGTGCGCGCACTATAAAGGCGCTTGAGGGAAGCACAAAGCTCCTCCTAGTCACGCGCCCGGCCGTGCTGATCTTCCCCGCTTCCCGGACAGTTTCGTTACGCTGCGTGAGTCGCTCCTGAAGCGGCTGCCCCTCCTCAGAACCCCGTCGACGGCACAATCGTTAGCGTTTCGGCGCTCGGGGTCAAGCTAGCCTACCCGGATACTGCACTTGCTGTGCGCACTGCGCGAGGCCGAGGCGCATGGCCCACTCGATTCACGCTTGTCGAACGGTCGGCAACGCAGGGAGGGGTCCGAGCTCTGTCCGCTTGGCGAGCATCGCGGCTCACATCTCGCGGGGGACAACGTTTTGAGGAACGACAGCTATCAACGCAGTCGCAAATGCGCCGCCGTGACTCCAGAATGTTCCCGGACGCAGCAGCGCTGAGCGTGAGCGTCAAGAGCGCGGCGTAGATGATGGCTTCTGCTATAGCTAGCGTCCTCGAACAAGGAGCCTGACGATGGACTTGAAGAAGCTGAACAAGGACGATCCGCTCGACCGGATGGCCGAAAAGAGCGCGGACACCGAGGGCATGTCCCCGATGGATCCGCCCGATGCCTACTCGCCTCCAAGCACCGAGGACGTGGCCTACGACACCATGCATCCGTTCCTGCAGGAACTGATGGACGATCACAAGCGGTTGATCGCGCAGATGACGACCTTCGAAGAGGCGCTGCAGCAGATCCAGACCAGCGGCCTCAGCAACGAGACCGGGCAAACGCTGCGGAACTCCTTCCAGTTCTTCGAGGAGAATTTCGTCGTCCACAACCGCAAAGAGGAGGTTGGCTTCTTCCCGCTGCTGAAGCGACGCCTGATTGAAAGGGGCGAACACGGCACGACGGCCGAGCGAAAGACCGGCGTCGACGTGATGCAGAACGATCACACGCGGGCGGTGCAACTGGCAGCGGTGGCGTGCAGTTTCTTCGGCCTCGCCGTTCGGCTCCCCGACGAACAGTCCCGCATGCTGACGCTGAGCGGCGCCGTACAGCAGAGCAAGGATCTGATCGAGCACGTTCGCCTGCACATTTTCCGTGAGGAGACGATCCTGTTCGGTTTTGCCAACAATCACTTCAGCGCCGAGGAGCTCGACCAGTTTCAGACGTCGGTCGAGACCGAGACCGGCAAGCCTGCGTGAAAGATCCGAGCGAGGTTGGCCAGAAAGTCGGAACGTCACACAACGGTATCATCGGTCCGACCGATAAGCCTGGCCTCCAAGACCGTGCCCCAGGGCAAAGCCGGATTTGCCTCTGCATGATGGAATCGAACAAGCTGGAGTCGACGACAGTCCACGGAGCTGTTCGATTCCTAATCAGCTGAATCCGGCCCAAAAAGGAAAAAGGCCAGCTCAGAAAGAGCCAGCCTTGACCATTGGTTGCGGGGCCCGTTACGCACAGCGTTGTCCGGTGGAATTCGGGGTGGCGATGGAGGTGCTGATTGCTGCGTAGCCTCCAGAAATCCCAGCGAAATGGAGGCCACGAGGAGCCGACCTGAGTCGCTGCAAACACTCTCTCTTCGTCTCATGAAATCAACTTATGAGGTGTTCTGCGCAATTCGGGGCTGAAGGAGCAGCCGCGTCCCGCTTCGCTGAATCCGACACCGTAAGGGCTGGTGCCGCGGCAGACAGGAGCGTATTCTCATCAGCCCACCATGGCCGAGGCATTCCACGAACGATTGAGCGCGCTCGACGCTATCTTTTTGGACCTCGAGAACGAAACCGCGTCGATGCATGTCTGCGCGGTGCTGCTCTTCGACGCGAAACCGCTGACGCTCGACAACGGCGGGCTCGATATGGAGCGCATCACCAAGTACACGTTGGCGGCACTAGACACGATGCCACGTTATCGACAACGGCTCGAGTGGGTGCCCGGGTTTGGTCATCCGGTTTGGATCGAAGACGATCGATTCAACATCAATTTCCATCTCCGCCACACACGGCTTCCGCTTCCCGGAGACGAGCGAATGCTCAAGCGCCTCGTGGGTAGGCTGTTCTCGCAGCGACTGGATCGGAGCCGGCCGCTATGGGAGTTCTGGATCGTCGAAGGCATTGAGAACGACCAGTTCGCATTGGTGGGCAAGGCGCATCACTGCATGATCGATGGCGTAGCAGGTGTTGGGCTCATCGAAGCGCTACTTCAAATAACGCCTGTCGTTACGGAGAAAGAGCCGAGGGCGTGGACTCCACGTCCTGCTCCAACTCGGACGCAGCTCCTCCGGGCCGAGGTCAAGCATCGCATCAATGGCTTGCGCAAACTCTCGCACTTCGGGCCCCGCATCCGGGAGAACTTCGGAGGTGTGGTGCGTATGCTCAAATCGGGGATGAAGGCCGGTCCTGAGAGTCCTTTCACGGCGCCCGACATCAGCCCGTATCGTCGTTTCGACTGGACCTCGTTCGACCTCGGAGAGGTGAAAGCCGTGAAAAACGCGCTTGGAGGCACCATCAACGATGTGGTTGTCGCGACGACCACGGCAGCCATCCGGCGTTTCCTCGAGGCGCGCGACCTGGACGTGGACTCCATGGAGGGTTTTCGCGCCTTTCTTCCCGTCAGCACGCGCAAGACCAGCGGCGGGCCGGCGGGAAACCAGGTCGCCATGCTGCTCGCGGAGCTTCCCGTGTCCGAGCCCGATCCCATCGAACGGATGAAGAAGGTCATTGCCGTCACGACAAAGCTAAAGAAGGAGTCCAATCAAACCGCGGGCGCGGAGCTCCTCGAAGACGTGGCCGACTTGACGACCAAGCGGCTGATCTTGGACATCTCCCGCGAAGCGATCCGACGACACGCCTACCACGTCGTGGTGACCAACATCCCGGGGCCGCCGCTGCGGCTTTACATGCTTGGCGCCCAGCTCAAGGCCATGATCCCCCTGGTCCCAATCCCGCCGACCCAGAACCTCGGCATTGCGCTCTTTAGCTACAACGGGGGGCTATACTGGGGCTTCAACGGCGATTGGGAAGGTTTCCCGGACTTGCACGAGTTCGTCGAGACCCTCGAGGCCTCGTTCGAAGAGTATAAACAGCTCGCCGCGGCGCACGCGCCCGAGGTTTCGGAGGGTCAGCGTCCAAACGTCAGCCGCTAGAGGCTGACGCAGGATCTGACCGAGG
>JAFDAJ010000401.1 GCA_019313915.1 Deltaproteobacteria bacterium | reverse complement strand
AACCCTTGCAGAGGCTCAGAACGAAACCACGCATACGCTCCCAATATCGACCCGGTGATGGGCTCCACCCGGTTGAGAATCTCGAGCATCTCGCGAAGCCGAGTCTGCGTCTTGGTGGCCTCCATCCGCTGACGCCGAATGAGCGCGTCGGAAGCAAGCCCCAGCGTCTCCGAGATCTCCGCCTTGGTAGTCCTCAGGGCGCTCGCGATCTTCGCTGGCGAAAACAAGCTGCCTTCGATGTAAGCGTCAAATTGTATCGAAATCACACCTTTCCTCACCCATAATAGGGTGAACTTAGGTGATGTCAACGAGGGTGTGCTGCGGGGGATGGTTCCGTCTCGGGAACCCGTGAAGAGAATTGGTTTCATGCAGCGGTGAGGTTGCAACCGCCGTGCCGAGGATCACGTGCGTGGTTTCGCGAGCCTGCGTGGCGTTGGTTGGCGGAAGCGACGTGCACCGCCGGCGGGCGCCACGTATCGGGCTTGATGAGGCCACGCGGCCTGTTGTTTTTGCCGTATTTTTCCCCTACTGGACGGCGGTCTCGCACATGACTTCATCGTATGCGTCGCAGTCTAGGGCGCAGACTTGGAACTTACCTTCGCAGGTGCCTTCGTAGTGGCTCTGTAGCGGGGCGGAGTCATCGAGGAGCTGCTCGATGAAATCCTTGTAGGTGACGGTGCCGTCTTCCGTGTCGATCTCCGTGCCGGTCCAGGTGGCCGCCGATGGGTCCTCCTGAAACAAACCGAGGAACTCGAGCTCGGAATCGCCGACATCTTCGAGGCCGGTGACGGTGAGGCAGTGGCTGGTGTTCGTGTTTCGGTAGTACGGCATGTAGTAGGCGAGGTTGTCGAGACCATCGAGTTGCGCGCGGAGTGTCTCGAGATCCTCGGAGGCGAGGCGGTAGATCTCGGTTCGGCCGGCGCCTGTGTCGACCGTGCTCTCCGGTTCCGAGAAAATCGGGAAGGCGCTCTCGTAGGTGGCGACCGTGAAGTTGTAATCGCGCTCGAAGATGGACACGGAGAGTCGGTCGTTCGGAAAGGATTCGGAAACCACGGCGTTCACTTCCCCGAAGTCTGCGGTGATGCGATCGGCGCCCATGGGCAGGGATTGGATCATGGTATCGACGCCCCAGATCGTGCTCACGGCCGAGAACAGGCCGCTCTGGTTACTTGGTTCTCCGTTGAGCAAGGTGGCAGGGACGATCGGACCGCTGTCGGCGAGGAGGTAGCTCTTCTCGGCGCCCTCGATGCCATTGCGGATGAAGGCGTAGTTGTTGAGGGACCCTACCCCGCCGGCGCTACAACCGCCGACCAGCATCTTGGGAACCTCGGCGAACATCTCGTTGAGCTCTTCGATGACCAGCAACATGTTCTGATGGCCCATGTGATGGAACTCGACGTCGGGACCGACGCCATCGGGATCGACATACGTGTGAACGCGGCTGCCTAGGTAGGTGTCGCCGGTGCAGTACGCGATGAAGACCCTGTTCCAGTCGCCCATGGGGTTGATGTCGGTGTTGGACGAGAGCACCGGGTAGGCGAGCTCGACCGGCACGTCGCCGTTGATGACGCCGAGGGGTTCGGTGACGGAGGAGAGAGGTTCGAGCGCGTCGAGGTGGAGGTAGACCGCGGGGTAGTTGTCACGGATGCATTCGGCGCCCGCGGGCTCTTTGATGCAATCCGTGTTGAACGGGCGACCGTTCGAGCAGTCGTCGTAGTTGCTGCATGCGCCGCCGCCTTCGAGAAAGACGATGACGTTGCTCGAGGTCTCGGAGAAATTGACGAAGTACTTGTACTGCGAGCCGTTGGCGCAGACCGCACCTTCGGGCTCGAACTTCAACCACTCGCCGTATGCCGCTGGCACGAAGGGGTCGTCCGGGGGGCCGTCGTTCACGGGGGCGGCGCTGTCACCGCATCCAGCGCCCGCAAGGGCGAGCAGGAGAGTCAGGGCACCACTAGAGAGCGATGGTGAGCGAACGGCTTCACTTTGGGGGCAGGGACGGAACCTCGTGGGTCGCGTCGACCATGAGCTCACGGAGCCAGCGGTGGGCTGGGTCTTCGGTGAAGCGGGGGTGCCAGATCATGGTGATGGCGTGCTCGGGGATGTCGAGGGGGACGGGGCGGGACGCCAGTGTGGATGCGGTGGCGCATTGGCTGAGGCTCGAGGGGGCGGTGAGGACGAGGTCGCTTTGGGCAAGGACTTCGAGGGCGGTCGCGAAGTGGGGGACGCGGAGGGCGATGCGGCGTTGCAGGCCGCGCGCATCTAGAATGCGGTCGACGACTCCGGGGCCCTCGCCGCCCGGCGACACGAGGATGTGATTGAGGCGGGTGTACGCTTTGAGTGTGAAGCGGCGGCTGGCTAGCACGGGGTGCTCGCTTCGGACGAAGCATCGGAAGGAGTCTCGGAAGAGCGTGCGGGTTTGGAGCTCGGCGTCGACCTGTGTGCCGAGGTCGAAGGGGTGTGGGTCGAGGAGCACTGGGTAGATCGCGAGGTCGATGTCGCCGGTTTCGAGGCTGTCGGCGAGACGCTTCGGCATGGGGACGACGGCGAGATCGATGGCCGGCGCTTGTTGGCCGAGCCGTTGTAGGAGCGTGGGCAAGACGAGCGCGTCGAACAAGTCGGGTGACACGAGGCGGAAGGTGCGGGTTGCGTGCTCGGGCGCGAACGGTTGCGGTTCTGCGAGTGTCCGCGCAAGGCTGACCAAGCCGCTGCGCAAGGGAATGGTGAGAGCTTCGGCGCGGGGGGTGAGCACCATGCCGCCTCGACCGCGGACCAATAGCGGGTCGTCGAATAGCTCGCGGAGGCGGCGAAGGGTGTGGCTCATCGCGGACTGAGTTACGCCTGCGCGTTGGGCGGCTTTTGTGACGCTGCGCTCGCGGGTGAGGGCGTCGAGGGCGACTAGGAGGTTTAGGTCGATGCGGTGGAGGGCTCTGTCATCATGAGCGTCGCTCATGATGACATCAAACCAACTCATTGGATTCATGTCAACTGCGGCTGCAGAGTGGTCTTCACAAGGAGACACTCATGGAAAAATCACAGAAAGTACTCGTAATTGGAGCCACGGGCGGCACGGGCCGCGCCACGATCGACGCGCTGCTGAAGCAGGGGCACCGGGTGACTGCATTCTCCCGGCAGGCCGAGTCGCTCGAAAACACCTCGGACCGGCTGAGGCTGCTGAATGGCGACGCCACCAACCCGGAGGACGTCGACCGCGCGGTGGCAGGACACGATGCGGTGATCGTCACGCTTGGCATCGCGGAAAACCCGATGCGGGTTCGTATGTTTGGCGCCGCGAAGACGCCGAACGACGTGCGGTCGGCTGGGACGCGCAACGTGATCGCCGCGATGCGCAAGCACGGCGTCGGCCGACTCGTCGTGCAGTCGTCGTACGGGGTCGGGGAGACGCGCAACAGCTTGGGCTGGGTGGACAGCTTGTTCTTCAGCTTGTTACTCAAGCCGCAGATCGCGGATACCGAAGTGCAAGAGCTCGAGGTGCGCGACAGCGGTGTGGACTGGGTGCTCGCCCAGCCGGTGCACCTGACCGATGACGATGACGACAGCGACGACATGCCGTTTGCGTCGGTCGAAGGGCAAGTGCGTGAGTGGAAGATCTCGCGTAAGGGCGTCGCGCAGTTTTTGGCACTTGCCGCGCAGGCGCCGGAGTACGTGGGGCAGTCGGTGGCGTTGTCGGGAGCATCAGCGGCGTGATGGCGGGTATCAAGTTTGGTGAGGCCGTGCGGCCGGTTGGATTGACTGTGTTTTCAGGCCGTGGATCCCACGCCTAGGGGGGAGCCGACTACCCACTCGATGTCGAGCGCCTCGACGTGGCTGACGTTCCGGGTGGCGAGGACCGCGGCCTTCGTTGCGGGGCCCTGGACTCTATCCTGCGCCGCCGACACCCGCTGTACCGCCGGTGCCACCCGAACTACCAGTGCCACCCGAACCACCGATGCCGCGCGAACCACCAGTCCCGCCAGCGCCAAATGCGCGGGTTTGACTGCCAATCGGGTACCGCGAGGCGAAAGTCCTGCGTTTGCACGACTGCACACGCAATGCATGCAGGACTCGGCATACGTAAT
>JAFDAJ010000400.1 GCA_019313915.1 Deltaproteobacteria bacterium | reverse complement strand
GTAGACGATGACCTCCAGCCACGAGAAGCGGAACGAGACGATCCAATCCATCTCTCCGTCCTTGACGCTGTGGTGCGCCTTGTGGAGCTCCCACAACGGCGGGATGCGATGCAGCAGGTTGTGCACGCACCATTGGATGAAGTCGATGACCGCTAGGGCGATGATGATCTGCGCCCACAAGGGCCAATCTGCAGCGGCGTTGCGGTAGACCGCGTCGGTGAGTCCTTGGGCGCCGAGCCAGCGATCCACGGAGGGAAGGATCCAAGTGCTGGCCAGGCCGGCGAGCAAGAGGCCCAAGAAGTGGCCGTTGAACATGAGGTGAATCTGGTCGGACCACAACTTCGGCCGAAGCTGTTTTTGGTCCGGCCGCCAGGGGAAGAATCGCTCGAGAAAGACCATCAGGCCGGACACCGCGGCCAGGCTGATGGGGTACAGATACGCTGCCATCGCCCGAGGAATAGCACGGTTGCCACGAGCTCGAACTGCGCCGCGACTTACAAAGGGCTGTCGCCGAGGCTTCGCACTTCGGTAATCAACTCCAAGGTGAGGTCATTGCGGGCCCCGACCGTCCAGAAATTTTTCAGCGGGTCTACGTCCATGACCGGACTGGCATGGTCCCCAAGCGCCATCTGTCGATGAATCGCCCCTGGGAGGGCTGTGCTGTCCTTCGGCACCAGTCCATCGTTCGGCACACCCGGGACGGTGTTCATGTACACGTTGGTGAGGTCCATGAGACCGATGGTCGCAACCGCGGCGGCCAGCGCGGTCTCCACTCGCAGGCGAATGAGGGCAATCGCCGCCGTGGTTGACGCGCTGATCACGCGGGGAATGTTGAGCGGGGTGGCCCAGTAGTTGTCGACGACGATCTGGGTAAGCGCGGAAACCAACGCGGCGTTGAAGATGCCGCTTGCGAATGTGCTTGCAAAGCCGGTGACCGATGCGCTTGCTTCGTACGTCGAGTACGCCGAAATGATTGGGATGCTCGCGGTGAGATTTGCGATGCGCTCTTCGTTGGCGTCCATGTAGGGCACGCGGGTCACGGTCTTCAAGTCGTCGACCGACTGGCCGTTTCCTCCGACGGCCCCCAGTAACAATGCATTGATCGCCGCAGGCGCCGGGTCAGCTACCGGAGAACCGTAGAACGGCGCCTGAAGCGCCACCCACCCGACCACCGTGTCGCCCCAGAGCTCGGGCGCATCGAGGAGCGCGTCGAGCGTGTCGAGGCCCCCCTTGCTGTGTGAGACGATGATGATTTGCTTGTCGGTGCTGCGTAGGAACTCGAGGATCGCGGCAGCGTTGTGCCCGACGCTTTCGGATGTATCGAACGACTCGGACACGTCCGACAGGTCCTGGTGCGCGATGCCTTCCATGTCGAAGTAGCGCATCTGCGTGTAGAAGGAGATGTAGCCGCCTGTCTCAAATGGCAGCTCAATACGCGGAAGGGCGTTCGCGATTGCGTCCCCGATCGCGATGTCGATGCTCTGGTTGAGCGGCAGGTCGATATGCACATTGAGCGCGCGCGCAGCGTTCTGGAGCGCGCGGTTGATGTCATTTTCGAGATTGACACTCAACTCTTCGTAGAGCTGGGACATGAACCCGCCCACGAAGAGCACCTCCTGCTCCGTAGGCAGCGCGGCCGTTCCGCCGGCGCCGTCAGTTCCAGCAGTTCCGCCCGCACCGGCCGCGCCGTCCCTGCCGCCATCCCCGGCGCTTCCGGCCATACCACCCGCACCACCTGCCTCGGCGGCACCGCAGCTCGAGCAATCACCGCACCCCATCAAGCTAACGGTCGACAGAGCCAAGCACGCCCACAAGAGTGACCAATTCCTACTCGAGCTCACCATCTTCACCATCCAGTCCGACCAGTGACCCTCCCACGGCTGCGCGAGCGGAGTCAAGACAGGCTGAGATGGGGATGCACTCGATGCGCCGTAACGCCGCCCGTCGCGCTCGCATACGAACTAGGTGAAACCCCTGCTCGCAATCGCCTGCGCAACGATCAGCTGCGCCACCGCACTCGTTCACGCGCAA
>JAFDAJ010000399.1 GCA_019313915.1 Deltaproteobacteria bacterium | reverse complement strand
TTCAAATCGACATCGACCGTGCTCGATCTCCAGCCTTCGAGTAGAGCGGTGGCTCCTCCAGAGGTGGACCCCGGATTTCGGACAGGCTGCTAAGGTGGAATCCAGACCAAGTAGAAGGAGTCTGGAATGCCACGGAAGAGACGGAAGTACCCGGCTGAGTTGAAGGCGAAGGTCGCCTTGGAGGCGCTGCGCGAGGAAGCGACTCTGAGCGAGCTGGCTGCTCGTTACGATGTCCATCCAAACCTGATCACGAATTGGAAGAAGAAGGCGCGCGAGCAGGTGCTGGTGAGCTTCTCGGGCCAGCAGGAGCGCCATGAGGCGTCTCGCGACGCCGAGATCCAAGAGCTGCGGGCCAAGATTGGAGAGCTCGTGATCGAGCGGGATTTTTTGTCCAAGGCCTTCGGTCGCTGAGCCACGGCCGGAGGATAGCGATGGTCGATCCGAAGCACGAGAAGCTCAGCATCACGCGGCAGTGTCGCTTGGTGTCGATCGCGCGCTCGTCGTTCTACTACGAGGGGCGTGGCGAAAGCCCACTGAATCTGCAGTTGATGCGGCTGATCGACGAGCAGTTTCTGGAGACGCCGTTTTACGGCTCACGTCAGATGACGCGCTGGCTACGCCGCCAGGGCTATACGGTGAGTCGCAAGCGGGTACGCCGGCTGATGCGGCTCTTGGGGCTCCAAGCGGTCTTCCAAAGGCCCAGGACGTCTCAGCCGCACCCGGAGCACAGGATCTATCCCTACCTGCTGCGGGGTCTCGAGATCACGCGGCCGAACCACGTTTGGTGCGCGGACGTGACCTACATCCCTCTTCAACGGGGTTTTCTCTACCTGGTGGCGGTGATGGACTGGGCGAGCCGCAAGGTGCTGTCCTGGCGGCTATCGAACACGCTGGAGGCAAGCTTCTGCGTCGAGGCCCTTCAAGAGGCGCTTGAGCGCTACGGAGCGCCTGAGATCTTCAACACCGACCAAGGGAGCCAATTTACTAGCCTCGAATTCACCAGCGTCCTCAAGAGCGTCGGCGTCAAGATCTCGATGGATGGCCGAGGCCGGTGGATGGACAACATCTTTATCGAGCGCCTGTGGCGCTCTCTGAAATACGAGTGCATCTACCTGTCCGAGTTTGTCACCGGCACCGAGGCCCGGGCCGGGATCGGCTGGTGGATAGACTTCTACGACCAGCGCCGGCCGCATTCGTCGCTCGGCGACCGGACGCCCGATGAGGCGTACACTGACGCAAGGGCTGCTCGGAGACCGGGGCTTTGCCCCGCCGCCTCGCAGCCTGAAGAGGAAGCAGCCTGAATCATGAACCCGGATACCACCTTAGCTGTGACTGAAAACTGTCCGAAGGATGGGGTCCACCTCTATCAATGCGGCCCCGACCCTGTCGTGGTGGAACAAGGGGACGAGATCGTTGTGGACACCTATGCCTGCCCGTCAGGTGTCGAAGTGGTCTTGTGCAAAGTCAAAAACCAGGAGCATTACATCAGAAGGGATCTGAGGGATCGTGCGGATTCAATTGCAATCGAATTTCTGCTGAAGCATAAAGGAAAATAAGGATCTAAAGGGATGTGGCTGTCCTGGCTCATTATTTCTTGCTGGCAATGGCCCTGTATCTTGTGAGATTTGGATTAGATATGGGTGTCCTGACTTGACTTCTGGAAGGCCAAGTCCTAATCCGCGTTTTAAACCATCGGAGGTTCCTAAATGGGCGACAGTGGCACCCAGCGCCAATCGAAGCGCATACTAGGCACTGGGTTCTCACTGGCAATTACGGTCGGCGGCATCATTGGCCTGGGAATTCTGTGCACGCCCGGAATAATTGCAGAGGTTACTGCCGATCCGTTCATCTTTCTGTTGCTCTGGGTGGTGGGCGGCCTATTTGCGTTATTGACCGCGAACGTCGTGGCAGAACTCGTGGGAATGACGCCACGCTCCGGAGGTTCCTACGCACTCCTGCGGCGTGCCTTCGGGCCATTCCCCGGTTTCGTCATGGGCTGGGTCGATTGCTTGTGTTATGTCGCTGAAATCGCAC
>JAFDAJ010000398.1 GCA_019313915.1 Deltaproteobacteria bacterium | reverse complement strand
ATGGAGAACATCCATATTCAGGTCAGGGAGTGCAGATCACTCCCTTAATGAATCCCCTCCAGTCGCCCGAGTCATCAGCAATGACTCCAAGCCAGCCCGAAGCGCCTTCGTACTTGCCTGACCCTCCCTTGATGTTTATTGCTGAGACGAATGGTACATGGTCAGCACTGATGGCATTGAAGTTCCACAGGTAGTTATCCTGCAAATACACCTCGCCCCTTCGGGTCTCAATGACCCCAAGTGCCCACCCTGCAACGAACCCCGAATAGGGTGCAGGATCAAAGATAGGATCACCGGCGGCATCGAGCTCCGGCCAGAAGACCCCGTTGTCCCATTCACCGTAGTAATGCCAGGTGCCCCTGAAGGTTCCTCTGAGTGGGGCATCGATACAGTAGAGAAAGTCGATCCCAGCGTACTCGCAAGGATCAAGATAGGTGGAAGGCCCGATCCGAACGTGTACGGGCTTGCACTCGCCAGCTACTGCCGCACCTGCTACGAGGCACAGCACGACAACCAGGAGCGCGTGTGAAATTAGTGTTCTCTGCATGGTCTCTTCCTCCCAAGACCCTGAATCGGGTTCATTCCCGATCCACTGCGCCCTTCGGCAGCCCGGCGGTCTTGGGGTCCTTCGTGGCGGAACTCCGGCGCGGAGGAAGCGAGGACCCGTGGCGTTGCGTCCCTGCCTTTCGACAGGTTTGCCGTTTCGGGGCGGGTTCTCTAGTTACAGACGGAACGGAAAGAAAAAGTTATGGGACGAGGTGTGCTAGTCTCCGCGCAAGCTTTTTTACCTAACGCCAAGTGGGTGGGTTCCGCCGGTCTCGGGGAAGGACCTCGAGGGGAAATGGTGCGGCCCGTCCGCGAAAAGGAGAATGAGTATGCGTCGAATTCTGTTGCTGGCCTTCGTGTCCGTTGTCGCATTCGGGCTGCCGCTGTCGGCGGCATCCAACCAGCAGGTGGCCGAGGAGGTCATCGCCCTGGCCAGATCCCAGTGGGCCGCGAACATTGCGAAGGACACCGACAAGAGTGTCTCCTTCCTCGCCGACGATTACACCGAGTTCAATCCGGGCTATCCGACCCGGATCGACGGCAAGCAGCTCAACGCCACCCTCTACAAGGCCTCGAACGAGGGCGCAGGCAAGAGCCTAGTGGCGGACATGACGAACGCCAAGGTCCAGGTGTACGGCGACGTGGCGATCCTGACCTACAACTACATCGGCTCGGCGCTGACCGCGGATGGCAAGGTCGAGCCCAATCTGGCCAAGTCGACCCGCGTCTACGCCAAGATCGACGGCGCCTGGAAACTGGTGCACGCGAACTTCGCGCCCGTCGGAGACTGAGCCCGCGGCATCGCCGCTTGGAGATCAAAGCTTGGGAAGGGGTGTCGAATGGCGAACATCATGACCATCATTCCGGAACAGGCGAAAGGAGTCCGCAAGCTTTTCTTTCGCTGGGTACGTGGCCAATATGGAGGTGTTGTGCCAGGTGTGTTTCAAGTTCTTGCGGTCGATCTCCGAGTCGCGCGACCGGCGGGTTCCTTATACAACCACCTTCATCTTGGCAAGTCATCATCTCTCAGCCGACTCCAGCGCGAGATGCTGGCAACCGTGGTCAATGGCAATGTGGGCGGAGCTCCGTGACTGGGACTGCATACGGCGGCAGTTCGCCGCCTGACCGGTGATGAGCATCTCGACCATGGGTTTGCGACGACGTGGCCCGAGTACGAGTTGGATGCCGAGACGCGAGCCTTGCTTCGCTACGCGAGTAAGCTCACGGAGACGCCGAGTCTCGTGACTGATGACGATATCGAGTTGTTGAGGGAGAGCGGCTGGAGCGAGCGGGCGATCTGGGAGATCACGGCCCTGACCTCCTTTTTCAACTTCAGCGGCCGGCTGGAAGCGGCCTCGGGTCTTCCTCCAGACCAGATCCCCGAGGGTGCCGAGTCCGCCGAGGCGCGAGACCGTTGCGAGCGTCGTAGCAAGAAATGACATCCAGCGGCCGCTGGTGGTGATCTTCTCCCTCCCCAGTTCACATTACTCCC
>JAFDAJ010000142.1 GCA_019313915.1 Deltaproteobacteria bacterium | reverse complement strand
CGGACTTGAAGAAGAACCAAAGGCCGCCAGCGGCGAGCAGTAGCAGCAAGGCGATCAGGCCGTACTTTCCATCGTTCTTCTTCAGAGGAGGTAGACTCGAGGCCGGGTTCACCGGGCGGAGTGTAGAATCCTGGGACGATCAAGCCAACTCTCGTGCCACCCAGCGGCCCAGACCTCTATGGTTCGGCCTCTTTAACGGCAATTGGCGATGATTGATAAGTTCAAAGGCTTCTTTCTAGTTCTACTCGTGGTGTTGCTTTCGGCGGTGTTTGCCCTTCAATTCGGGGGCGGTCAGGCCGAAGGGTGCGCAGCGGGGGGCACCACATATCTCGCACGCGTCTACGATCAGACCCTGAGCAAGGGTGACTTCGAGGCGGCTTACTCGGTGGCCAACTTCGGGAGGCTACCCGAGGAGACGCAACGCTCCATGCGGCTGCCCCAGCTGGTGCTCGATGGCTTGATCGACCGTACCCTGCTGGCACGCGAAGCGCGGAAGGTGGGCTTCGAGGTTGGCCAAGACGAAGTCATGTCGCGATTCGTCAACGACGGCATCATTCTCTTGTCGCTGGGAGTCGGAGCGCCGCCCATGCTTCCTCAGGGTGAGATTCCGGTTTCGTTCACCGACAAGGAAGGCGCCTTCAACAAGGACCTCGCCGAGCGCTACATTCAGAACGGGCTTCGCCGAAGCGTTGGCGAGTTTGCCGCTGCGCAGGTGGACGAGTACCTGGCCGCGCAGATGCGCGAGCTGGTCGCCTCGTCCGTGAACGTGAGTGAGGCAGAGGTGTGGGACGACTACGTCCGCGAAAACGACAACGCCAAAATCAAGTACGTGCGGTTCTCGCCCGCGTACTACTCGAAGCAGAAGCCGGAGACGACGGAGGCTGCATTGGCTGCGTGGAAGGCCGACAACGAAGATCGCCTCACCGCAGAGTACGAAACCAACAAGCACCGGTACACCAACCTCGAGAAACAGGTCCGCGCTCGCCACATCCTCATCAAGGCCGGCAGCCAAGCGTCGGCGGAGCAAAAGGAAGAGGCCCAGAAGCGGGCCGAGGCACTGCAGAAGCGAGCCGCCAAGGGCGAGGATTTCGCAGGACTCGCGAGCAAGCACAGCGACGATCAAATCACCGCGAACAAAGGCGGCGATATCGGCTTTCTCAGAAAAGGCACCATGCCGGAGTCGTTCGACGAGGCGCTGTTCTCGACAGAGGTGGGGGCGATCTCCGAGGTCGTAGAAACACCCTACGGGTTCCACGTGATCACCGTCTTGGCGATTCGTGAAGGTGACGTGCCGATCGACGAGGCGAAGCACGAGCTCGCCGAGGGTCTGTACCGAGCGGACTGGCTGGAGGCCCGCGCACGAAAAGCGGCGGCAAGCACGCTCGCATCGTGGCAACAAAGCAAAGACGACGACGCGGTTGCGCAGACGCTAGCTACGGCGGCCAAGCAGCATGGTAGCGAGTCTGCGCTGACACCGAGCCTCGAAGAGACGGTGGACTTCGGCCGGTCCGACTCGCCGGTGCCCGGCATATCGACCCCTGCCCTGCTCGACGTGGTGTTCGCGGTTCCCGAAGGCGAAGCCTTCCCAGCCGCCCCGGTGAAGCTCGGCGCCGAGTGGGTGATCTTCCGTCTCATCGACCGGCAGCGTCCGGATCAGGAGGCTTTCACCGAAGCCGTTCAGGGGTCCACCCGTGAGGTTCTCCAGACGCTCAAGAAGAAAGAGACCGTCGACCTCTACATTCAGCAGCTTCGCGCCCAAGCGACCGCCGACAAGGCTCTGCGCGTCCACGCGCTCCCGACCGAGGATGACCGCAGTTAACGGGGTGAGTCTTCCCGAGCTGCCCACCGAGTCATTGACGCTCGGCAACGGCTTCCGGGTGCGCCTCATTCCGCTGCCCCATCTGCAGTCCGCGACCGTCTCGTTTTTCGTCCGGGTCGGTTCTCGCTACGAAACTGCTCAGTCGAACGGCTTGAGTCACTTTCTGGAACACATGCTGTATCGCGGCACCGAGACGCACCCCGCAGCGCACGAGCTCAATCTCGCTATCGAACGACTTGGGGGAACTCTCGATGCTGCCACGCACGTGGACTTCACCAGCTACGATCTGACACTGCCAAGCGAGACCATCGCGAATGGCACCGAATTGCTCGCCGAAGTACTGCGTCAGCCGCTGTTGACCGAGCTGAGCATCGAGAAGCAAATCATTCGTGAGGAGATCCTCGAAGAGCTCAACGAGGACGGTGAACAGATCGACATCGACAACGTGTCACGTCAATTGCTCTACCCCGACCACCCGCTCGGTTTCTCGATCGCCGGCCCGATCGAGAACCTGGATCGCTTCGAGAGCGTCGATTTACGACGCCACCACACGCGTCACTACGCGGCCCGAAACTCGGTCATCTGCGTGGCCGGCGCGTTTGATCCACGAGAGCTCAGCGCTACGATTCGCTCGCACTTCGACGATATGCCGAGCGGTACCTCCGTCGAACCGAACGGAGCGCCTAGAGACGCACCGTCTATGCGGTTCTCATACGTGCATGAGCACGGAAGCCAGACCGACGTGCGCGTCTCGTTTCATACACCGGGCGTCACGAGCCCCGAAGCGCCGACCCTGCTCTTGTTGGGGCGTGTGCTCGACGACGGGCTGAGTACGCGCGTACATCAGACCATCTGTGAAGATCGTGGGCTGGCGTATGAGGCGTTCGCCGGCAACGACGCATTCGAGGACTGCGGCGTGTTCGAATTTGGAGCCTCAGTCGAACACAAGAAGGCGCCAGTGCTCGTCCAAACCGTGTTCGAGTTGATCGACGAGCTCCGGAGGCATCCGCCGACCAAAGATGAAGTCGAAAAGGCAAAACGCCGCTATTTGTGGGACCTCCGCATGGTCCGCGATGACCCGGAGGACACCGCTCACTTCGTGGGAACCAGCGCCCTGTTTGGTCTCCCCGAGCGAATCGAGACAATGGCGGAGCAGGTTGGCCGAGTCGCGCCGGGCGACATCCAGCAAGCAGTGCAGCGCTACCTCGATCCCGAAAACGCCTATCTGACATGCGTGGGCGTGCTGGATGACGGGCTGCTCTCGGACGTGCGCACCCTCGCCGGGGCCTAACCCTCGAGGTTCACCCAGTGGGCGCCACCATCGGGCCCCCACTCTTTCTTCCAGAGCGGGACCGTTTCCTTGATTCCATCGATCGCTTTGCGGCACGCCGCAAACGCGTCGTCTCGGTGTGCTGCGCTTGCCGCGACACAGACTGCAACGTCGCCTATGCCAAGCTTGCCAACTCGGTGGACAGCGGCGATGCGGACGCCGGTATGTTCAGCCGCGACGCACTCGAGCACCCGCTGCATTTCCTTTGCAGCAAGGCTCTCGTGGGCTTCGTAGTCGAGCCGGGACACCTGCTTACCGTCGGCATGGTCACGTACGACCCCATGGAAGATGCAGACCCCGCCGGCGCCCGGATGCTCGACGGCTTTTCGGACTTCGTCGAGTGAGATGTCCTGATCGCTGATCCTGCAAAGAACGATGGGAGAACCTCCTGCTACGGGCGGCAATACGTCGACGCGGTCGCCGTCCTGAAGGGGCTGAGATGCATCGGCAAATTCGCCATTGACCGCCAGCCGCATGCGCTCGAGGTAGGCGCCCAACGAAGGAACGCGAGCGGTAACGGCGCTACGCAGCTGGGCCTGAGGAACGCTCTCGAGGTCGAACTCGAACGTCGAGCTCTGACACCCCGCAAGCTCCTTTGCGGCAGCATAGTAGTAAACGCTGACCTTCATGAGATGGAGGGACCCTAGCAGACCTCGAAATGAGGGCAGCGGCCCCCACCGTGATAGAGTTCGCCACGCGTGACTGAGTCCGGACTCAAGCTGATCGTGTGGCTGATCGCCGCAAGCCTGGTGGGCACAACGCTCGCGATTCCGCAGCCCGTCGACCCGTGGGAAATGCCGAGCCTCGTTCTCGACCGCGCTGCCGCTTCGGACGCGATCAGACTCGATGAGACACTCGCGAATGAGCTGGTCGACACCGCAGAAGCGCAAGCCCTACGGTCGCTCTTCCTAGACCATGGGCGATCGGAAGCAAACCCGCCGTACGAACGAACCGAATTTGATCGGCGGCAGGCGACGATCCACCACGCGACCAAGGCGCTCGTCGATGAGCAGGGGTTGCCTGCGTTAGAAGCAATGAGGTCTAGCGCCGTCGAAGAGTTCGTCCGGGTGTTCGGCGACGGGTCTCACGAGCCGCGAGACGACTACGAAGTGGGTGTGCTCGGAGGCGTTCGCGAAGTCCTGCAGCAGTACGGTGCAATGCATGAGGGCGTGCTCGTTGCACCACCGACGGCCGTTCGTCGAGGGCTTCGCGCAGGTGGAGCTTCAGGCGTACTGGGGCTGGCTGGCACTGCACGGCTGGGGCAAGCCCCTCGAGGAGCGCGAGGATGCTTTGGTAGCGTTTCGTGACGCGGGTGGAATTGGTACGCAGGAAGCGGCTGCCCTCTTCGATCTGCTCGCTGGCCGCCCGGACCGGGCGTCGAAGTCGCTGGAGACGCTCTATGTAGCGAGCGGCGAGCTTCGCTTGCGCAACCTCGCACTCGGCGCGCTTCACGCCGCCCTTTTACCGGCGCGCTCGCCGTGATACGACACTCGGAGCGGACATGAAAGTCGACCTCAAGAAGAGCCTATTCATACTTCCGAACCTCTTCACACTTTCGAGTGTTCTTTGTGGCTACTACGCGATCCTAATCCTCTCGGACCAGCCGACGAGCGATGACTTCTATCGCTCGGCGATCCTCATCGTCTTCGCGCTATTCTTCGACGGGATCGACGGCCGCGTTGCCCGCCTGACCAAGACGCAGACGGCGATCGGGGTTCAGCTCGACTCCCTCGCCGACATGGTCTCCTTTGGGGTCGCGCCAGCTATCCTCGTCTATCGCTGGTCGCTCGAGGAGTTCGGCACCGGCGGCATGCTGGTCGGCTTCGTGTTCGTCGCGGCGGGCGCGATCCGGCTCGCGCGGTTCAACGTCGTCTCGACAGGGGACGATGGCCAGCCACATGCCCCCGGCAAGTACACGCAAGGGCTCCCGGTCCCGGCCGCGGCCGGCATCTTGATCTCGATCGTCGTCGCAAACACGCTCACCGGAAAGCTGCCTTTTTCACCGCTGTTGATTTCGATTCTCGTGGTGACGCTCTCGGTGTTCATGGTGAGCGCGATGCCGTTCCGCTCTTTCAAGGACCTGCAATTGAATTGGCGAACGGTGGTGTTCCTGTCCGTGACGATTGCCGTGACGGTGTGGATCGCTTTGAAGATACACCCTTCCATGGCGCTCGTTTGGCTGCTCGCCTCCTATGTGATCATCGGCATCGTCGAAAGCCTGATCGTGCTGATGAACAAGGCGCGGGCTGGGATCGACAAAGCCGGCAGACGTTCCACCTAGTCGCGGTCCGCGAATTTGGGGTTCTCGTACACGGAGATGATCGGGACCCCATCGTAGCGGAGCACGAAGACAGGTTGCACGCTCCCGAAGGCGACCCACGCCTGATAGTCGACTTCGTTGAAGTGCCTTTCGTGATGCACGAGAACGAAATCTGCAGCGCTCATCGACGAAGCCACGCGGACGTCTGAAGGAATCAACCCGTCTCTGTGCATCATGGCCCACGCGCCAGTAGTCGTGTCGCAAATCCACACCGAACCACCCTCGGGAAGCCTCGAACTGATCCACTCCGCGAGGCTGCCCGTCGTGAAGCCCCAAAACTGCCGGTTCATCCCGAGGTCCGCTGCGCCGGGAACCCCGCCGGCAACCGGGGTGTAGTGCGAGAGACCGAAGGGGTGGCTGTGCGCGGTTTGTGCCGCGCCCGGCAAGAGGCACAGCGCTGCAAACGCCCAGGATGGCCAGCGCCGGCCCGTCCACGCGTCGAGGTCCGCTCGGTCGATGACGGCGACGAGGCCCCAACCCGCAAAGAGCGCCAAGAAAGGATACGCCGTGATCCAGTGCTTGGTTCCTCCGAAGATCGGTGACGTGGGCAACGCGATGGCAAGGATGGGTGCAAGCATGCAGCCGAGCCAGAGCACGTCGGTTCGGGGACCCATTGCGTCACCCAACTTCGTTTTCCATGGGGGCCGCAGCCCTTCGCGTTGGTGGTAGAGGCCAAAAAGGCAGAGTGCGAGCACGGTGAGCGACACGGTGAACAACGTCATCACGAAGGGAACCGAGACGGGCAGTGGCGGCTCGAAGTAACTGACGCCTAGGTATTCGTACGTGTAGTGGACGTGCCGGAGGTGAAACCTCGCGTAGCCCAGCAAGCGGCTCCACGTGTCGTGCCACAACCACGGCCAGGTACCGATCAGCATCAACGGTCCAACGATGAGCATCGAGGGGAGCCAGGCGATCGAAGTCCGGTCGGCGTAACCGGCGCGCGCTTCGTCGCTGCGGATCCAAAGGAAATGGATCAAGAAGATCGCGGGCAGCATCCAGCTGTTGTGTTTCGTTGCGAGCGCGAGGCCGAACGCCAGTCCGACGAGGGGGACCCATCGATGATCCGATAATGCGCGCCAATAGGTATACGCGGTCAAGGTCACGAAGAACGCGATCGGAACATCGAAGCACGCAAGATGACTGTGATAGAAGACGCGCGGCATCAGGGCGAAGGCAAGCGCCGCAAAGAGCGCACCCTCCCTACGCATGACCGAAGCGCCCCAGGCGTAGATCAACCAGAGCAGGAGGCCGGCTGTCAGCATTCCGGGAAAACGGAACGCGAGTGACTCGTTCGCGAACAGGCCCAAGTGCTTCTGCGCAAGCCAGCTCCACGCGAAGCTGAGCTTCATCCAGGCCGGGTGCTCCCAGTTGTACGCCCAGGCTCGGTCGATGCTCTCACGTCCGATGGCCACAAAGGGATCGCTGAAGAGCAGCGAGACCCAGCCTGCGTAGCTCTTGGCGGCGTGAACATAGAAGCTCTCGTCGCGGGACATCCCCAACTCTCCCGCGGTCGTTGCGAGGAGCAGCACGTACGCAAGGCACAAGCTCGCACCGATGAAATGATCGCGCCTCTTCAAAGCCCGCCGCTCAGCCATCGACGGCCCCTCGCACACTCGAAGCGGACCAGCAGAAGAGTCGGGCGCGTGGGTCCTCTGCGGTGGTCTCGAAACGCACTTCGGCACGGTCGAGACCGAGCTCAGAGGTGTCGATGTCGATGCCTGACCAACCGTCACCATCCCGGTGGATGAGCTCGCCCGCCAAACGATCGTCGATCCAAACGCGCAATGTGACCGGGCCGTGTATGCGTCGGCGCTCGCTCTGGTAGTCGATGCCTCCATGGATCACGAGACGCTCACCGAGCAGCGCATCGGAAAAGGTGACGCGGACGGGATCCGTCCCAGCCGGATGCTGCCAGATGCAACGCCTCGGCTGAAGCTCGAGGTCCTGCAAGACGGTAGCGCCGACCCAAAGCCAGGGGCGTCGCGGATCGCAGACGAAGCGCTCGGCCGGCGTCATCGGACCATGCTCGAGACCCCCGCGCGCGGGACTGGCCTTCATCCAGGGGCACTCCTGCGGGCCATCGGCGACGACTAGCTCCACGTGTGCTTGGTCCACGTTCTCGACGAAGTCGTAGAGAACTCGATCGGTGGACACAAGCCACATGCGAACGCGCACGCCACCGAAGTCCTCTTCGAGGTTGGGCGGCTCGTCGCGCGTCGTTGCGCCGCGAATGCCAAGCTCCCACACGCGATCGACACCCGCGGGGTCAGCAGGAGCGGCCATGCGCAATGACAGAAGGTCGCCGAGATGACTACGGACGATCGGGTCCGCCCACGAGGGAGCGGCGACGATGCGGTCTGCGGCCTGGTAGCGCGCGCGGACGAAGGCCGTTGCCGCCGCCCACGAGTCGTCGGTAGGGATCGCTGCGCGGATCAGCGGATGCGCCACCAGCTCGAACACCGCTAGGCCGGCGATCAACACCCAAACCCACGCAGAGAGGCTCAGCTTTCGCCCTGCTTCCGCCACGCCGGTAGGATGCTAGCAGGGGTCAGGTCATTCCGCAGCTTCGCAAACGAACTCGAAGCTCCAGCCCTCGAGGGTGGGAGTCTGAGACTGGGTGTTCGAAGGGTTGAGCACGGCTGTAATCTGGATGTACGGCAAGCCGTTGACCTGTCCATCCGCGATGAGCTCGTTGCCGAGGTTGAGCGTTTCGGTGGTCGTGTCGGTCGTGCCGGTCGTGTCGCTTGAGATGACGACCGATGCCGGAACCGCGGTTTGCAGGTCTTCGACCGCATTGGCCGTGCGGATCTGAAACTCGATCGACGAGCCGGTCGGCGTGCTTCCGGTCCACGTCAGGTCGCCCCACTTTGGGTGCTCAGGCCGGGTCTCAGGCCGGTTAGTGCAACGCAGGGTGCTGTCATAGTCGTTGCGATAGAAGTTCGCCCCAGGGAGATCGTCGAAGTCGTGGGCGTCGGCGTCGGGCACCATGACGCGAACGGGAATCCATTCGACCGCGACGGAATCGTCAGCACTCACGGCGACTGAGAAGTCGAACACCTGCGAAGCCCCGGTCGGCGGAACCGAAGTGTTCATGAAGACCACCTCGTACTCCAAGAACGCGCCGAGGTCGCAGCGAATGCAGGTGTTGCCCGACCCACTGTCGCATTCGAAAGGGTCCCCTTGAGCGCAATCGTGGTGGCGAATTACTAAAATGAAGTCAGCCTCGTCGACGGTAGGGTCGTCGTTGTCCACGGCGACCATCGAAATGTCGTAGACCGAGTCGGTCTTTGCGAGGGCAATGGTGTTACTGATGGCGGAGTCGAGACCCTCGCCGTTTGCCGACGCAAGCTCGGTCACCCACTCACCGTTGACCTTGGTGAGCGCGCCGGTTGCGGCCGCCATGAGCCTAGCGTCGTCATTCCCGTCGCTCACGATGTCCATCGCGTCCCTCAACGTCACGACGCTCGCCACGCGGATGTCGCTCGCGAGCAACGCGGTTTCGACATCGGTCCACGCCGCGGGTGCGTCCGAGGTGAGCCACGTGGGATTGGCGGGGTCGCCATCGTGCACGATCGAGATGCTGAACGCCCCCTTGGGCATGTGTCCGGGATCGGACGCGGGGATGATGCCATCGGCAACCAGATAATACTGCTGCGACGTTACAGGCGCCCAGTTGACCAAGCCCCACATGCCGATGTTGGTCGCTCCGCCATCGCACTCGAGCGCCATCAGGGGATCGAGCAGCGCGTTGTCGAAGAGGGCGACGTTTGCGCCAGGCCAATGGGTGTTGTTGGCAAACGCGGTGGCGCCGAGGACCGCAGAGTCGAACCGCAACGCAAGAACCACATCGTTGCCGTCCATGTCGCCACCCGGCGGATCGGGCGGAATGGGTGGCGGTGACACACAACCGGGAGCGATCGCGGTGTTGACCTGATCGCTCAGGAGCGTGCTCATGCCCATCAGCGTCAGCGACTTCGCAGACAAATCACCGAGGTCGAGCGCCGCCACTGCGCTATCGGCTCCGAGGAGGCTGGGAAACATCTCCACTGGCGGTAGATTCGTGGTGCCGGCGCCAACCCCAACTTCAAAAGGCGGGTCTCCGTATTGAGTGCCGAAGCCCCTCGGCCCATTGGTGACCTCGGCGTCGGTAATGTTCATGACCACGTGCAAAGCGTCGGCGCGAAAACACGGGTACCCGACGTCAGCCTCAGGGGCGTTCGGGCATGAGCCGCGGTTTGGCACCATGTCGCCGAGACCGAGGCCGCTGGCCACCGTGAAGAGCGCCTGGGTCGCGGCGGAAGCGGGGGTCGCGTTCGACACGGTGTTGAGCGTGCTGACCGCGGTCTGCACGAGAACCTCGTCGTCGGTGAGGTCGAGGATGTGATGATAGGGGGCCTGGCTGTGTGCCGGTGCGAGCGGAGCCAGTGGGTACTCTCGATACAACCCGAGACCAAACTGTGCGTCCGGAAAGTTCGCACGGACGTCATCGATGATGTTGAGGATCTCGGCTTGCAGAACTGCGATCTCTTCAGCCAGCGTCGGGGTCGCATCGACCAAGAAGTAAACGTCGATTTGGGGGATGTCGGCGATGGTCGTCGCGATGGACGTTCGCGTGACTTCGGCGGCGCCCGACGGATCGAAAAACACCGTCTGGTAGAGGCCGTCGTTGGCGGCGTCTCCATCACACGGCACACGCCAGCCGGGCATGCCCGGGCAATCGTCCGCATCGTCGGGAACACCATCACCATCACTGTCGGGCAAGGAGCTCACGCGGTCGACGACCAACGAGCCCGTATCATCCGAGAAGCGAAGGCCAGCCGAGTTGGTAGCATTCAAGTCGCTGCCGTCGGGAAAGTCTTGACTGACCCAGCAGTCCGGCCGTCCGGAAGAACACTGGTCCGGCGGGTCGATGATCGCGTTCTCGCTCTCGATCACACCGGAGCCGTCACCGCACGCCGCGAGGGCGAGCAGCGTCGCACAAAGCGTCAAAAGTCGAGTGGTCTGTGGGGCCGATATCATTGTGAAATTGCTCACATTAGGGGGAAACCACACTACCGCATATCGCGACGTTGTGTAAGGCCTACATCGCCGCTCCACCCACACAGGCAGGTGGCTCACCCGGGCGGGCAGATGCGCAAACGTTCCGAATGCTGCACTCGCTCGAATCTACACAGGATCCCCCCGGCAGAACGCATTCCGCTCGCCCATCACCCCAAAGGTCCCGGCACTGAAAACCTGTGACGCAATCGTCGATCGAGGCACAGAGGCCGAATCGCCCACAGACCGCGACCGTCCCCACGGCGACGGATTCACACACGGGCGCCGCTTCGTCGTTGCATTGTGTGTTGGCGCACGAAACAGGCGTGGGCACGTTGGGCATGCGCGACGGCATGCATTCCATGAGGCCGTCACCGTCCGCGTCACCGCACGGAACGCCTAGGACGAGGCAGTCGAGATCGGTGCCGCACGGCCGGGTGATGCGTCGGCAGAATCGTTGATCAGGGGTCGGGAAGAAGCAGGTGAACCCGTGTGGGCAATCCGACCCCGTCTCGCACGGAACGCGGCGATCGACACACGTATCGTTTTCACAAGCGAAGCCCGCGACGCAATCGTTGGAGTCGTCGCAACCCGGATCGGTGCGGAGGCAGCGTCCAATGCTTGGCTCGCACTCGTAGGCAGCGTTGCCGCAATCGGGGTTGTCTTTGCAGGCGCCGCCGCCTGCGACGAAACAACGCGAGAAATCATCGCAACCCGTGGAAAGGCAGACTTCACCCACGGCACAGGGCGTGTCGACGTCGCACAGTGCGTCCAGGTCTGGGCACGCCGGACAAAGCGCGCTGGTGGTGCACCACGAGC
>JAFDAJ010000141.1 GCA_019313915.1 Deltaproteobacteria bacterium | reverse complement strand
GGGTAACCCGACGCCGCGCCTGTTCCGGCTTCCCAAAGACCGCGCGTTGGTGAACCGCATGGGCTTCAACAATCGCGGCTCGGCGGATGCGGTTGCGCGACTGCAGCGACCGCATCGGACGATCGTCGGCGTCAACATCGGAAAGACCAAGGTCGTCCCCGAAGAGGAGGCGATTGGCGACTACGTGGCCAGCGCCAAGCGGGTGGGGCCGCTGGCGGACTACGTCGTGGTCAACGTGAGCTCTCCCAACACTCCGGGCCTCCGCGACTTGCAAGCGAGCGAAAAGCTCCGCCCGTTGCTGGGCGCAGTTCGTGAAGCACTTAATGAAGTGTCTCCCGCACGCCGTGTGCCGTTGTTGGTGAAGATCGCGCCCGATTTGGCCGACGAGGACGTAGACAGCGTGGCCGAGCTTGCACTCGACCTCGGCCTCGACGGCATCATCGCCACCAACACGACAATCCGACGCGACGGACTCGACCGGTACGCGAGCGCTCCCTCGAAGTGCTGAAGCGTCTACGCGCGAAGGTTGGCGACCGGCTCGTGTTGATCTCCGTTGGCGGAATCGAAACCGCAGAGCAGGCGTGGGAGCGGATCCAAGCTGGCGCCACGTTGGTGCAGATCTACACGGCGTTCATTTACGAGGGCCCATTCCTGCCAAGCCGCTTGGCCAAGGGCGTCGCCGAGCTCACGCGCCGGTGACAGTGTTGGTGCCTACGCCACACGGCGTTTGATGTCGTGGGCTAGTGCGTTCAGGCTGATCCCCAGCGGGTTCAGAAATTCCTCCATGAGGATTTCACCTGGATGAATGGGGTCGAGATACTTAGGCGTGATTTCGTTCAGACGTGGTAGCCTCGCGCGCAACACGCCGTCGCCGTCCACCGGCGGGAAAGGACGAAGAGCATGTCTGTCATGTTTCGCGGGGCCCCCGGGGCTCTCAGCTATTGCGCCGCGATGCTCGCGTTCTCCGGCTGCGCGAGCAGCAGTGACGATCCGAACACCAACTTGCGTGGGAAGGTGACCCTCAATGGGGATATCGCTCAGGGCATCGAAGTGACGGTGGAGGACGGTCTGGGCAACGAAGCGCAAACGACGACCGACGTCCAGGGCTCGTACGGTTTCATCGTCCTACCGGGCGAGCAAACCGTTACGCTGACCAATGGTCTGTCCGACGACGTCGAGTGCGCTCCTGGTGTCTCGCAAGACGTCACTATACCGGCCGACGGCGTTGCGACTGCGAATTTCGCCTGTGAGACACCCGGCGCAGGCGGTGCGGGTGGCGCCGGTGGCATGGGCGGCGCAGGCGGCGTCGGTCCGGGGGCTGAGGCCTGTAGCTTTCCATCCAACAGCAGCCTGATCGGTCTCACGGGTAACCCCACCGTGGAACCAGCTCTTGGGCCTGCCTCCACCAATGTGACGGTCCGTATTCCGGTGACGGCGGCTGTCCGATCACTCAGCGTCGACCTCATCATGTCTGACAACCTGACGCCCACCGGCGTCTTCACGGTCGGGGCCGCGGTCGTCGACACCCCTGGTGCTGAGACCGTCAACGCAACGTTCCAGACGGTACTCGAGCCCCCTGGCACATACCGCCTTCGTATCCAACTCAGGCCGGCGAGCCTGGATCCCACAGTATTCTACGAAACCACCGAAGAGGGCACCGTCGAGACGACAATCCGCGAAGGCGGGGTGTTTAGCCCCCCGGTCGTCGAGCCTGACTGTACGCCTGTGACCTTTGAAAATCTGCCGTTGCCTGGCTAGCCAGCCACGACGCCGGCCCTTGCAATCGAACCTGGGCCGCGGACACGGGAGCATCTTCCCCGGTTGAGATCGCGGCGTCCCAGGTTGAGATCGCGGCGGAGCCAGAGGTGAGGGGATGGCGTGGGCGCGGGTATCAAAGTAGCAACGGCCGCACGGCCTGCGATTAATCGCGTCTTTTCGCCACGGGATAGCCTCGACCTGGGATTCCTCCCAGGTTGGGAGCGGGGCCGGCGACGTCACCGCGCTCAGAACACGAGTCGTGATTGTGCGAGGTCCCACCGAGCCCGGCCTGGTCTCTCATGGTTCGCTTCCCTCAATCTCTCCCGCTCACTCTTGCGCCTGTGCAGCGCAACACTGGAGACAATCATTGTGACGAGACCGCCCACCGCCAGAACCGCACCCACGGAAAGCGCAGCGACCAAACGCGGAGGAGGACAGGACTCCCCGGAACACCAAATCGAGTTCACCCCTGCCCCCCCCACCATCGCAAGACCAACACCGGCAGCAGCAGTGGAGACGCCGACCCCGATTTTCGCTCGCCGCACACGAAGCTCCACCTCGTCTTTTACATGTCGAACGTGGAAGGCGTCCGCTTCGAAGATCTGCGAGAGGGACAGCGGGTCTCATTCGACGAAGGCCAAGGTCCCAAGGGACCACGCGCGGAGAACGTCCGCCCTCTTTGAGGCTGTCTAGCCAGGGGCCAGGTGAGCGAAAGGCCCCTCCCCGAGGGGAAGAGGCCTTCGTTGCGTGCCCAGCGCTCGGCTAGCGTCAGCTCATGTTCGAGCGTCGGCGTCGCCAAAGCAGGAAGCCGAGGACGCTGAGGGACAGCAGGATCCTGCCGCCACCGTCCGTGGCACCCACGGTGCAGCTGCCGCAACCGGAGCTTCCGGACGGCTCATCCACCGTGATTTCAGCACTGTTCGTGTTGTTCTGAATGTCTGGATCGGTTTCGACAGCCCCGGCGCTCATGGTCACGTCCACCATGCCTGCCACGTCGGCTGTCAAGACCAGCACCACGTTCACGCTCGGCCCATCGGCTGCCATGTCACCGAGCTCGCAATCGAGGAGCCCTTCGTCGCTCGCGACGCAGCTTCCGGTGTCCGGGGTCGCCGACACGAACGTCGTGCCGTCCGGCAACTCGCTGGAAACGCGAACACTCGTTGCATCGTCCGGGCCGTTGTTGGTGACGACGGCGGTTACCGTCATCTCGTCACCCACGGTCGCGGTGGGCTGTTCGGCACTCGCATCCAACTGCATGTCCGCGATTCCGGAAACCACGACGCTGGCGCTAGCGGTGTCGCCTTCGTCGTCGGGCGAGGCCACGGATGCGTCGATGGTCGCAGTCCCAACATTCGCTGCAGTGGTTTCGATGTTCGCCATGGCGACGTCATCTTGCTCCATCGTGCCGATGGCGCAGGTCACGACGTTGTCCGCTTGCGTGCAAGGTGACGAGTCACCTTCGTTGATGTTGTACGTCGCCTCCACGATGCTCAGCTCAGCCGAGATCATAGTAGCGAGCTCAACGCTGGTGACCGGCTCGATGCCGGTGTGGTGGACTGTCACAGCGATCGGCACCGTATCGCCGGTGTCCGCGTCGTCCGGTGCAGTCAGGTTCTCGATGTGCAGGCCCATGTACCCCAGGAACAACTCGAAGGCGCCGATGTCACAGACCTTGGTCCCGTCATCGTCGCCGTCAGCCGGCCGGATACTTCCACGCTGATCGTTGTTCGGGCACTCTTCGTCGTCACCCGCGTCGATGGCGGGGCTCCCGTCGAGCAGTGCATGGGTCAAGGTGAGTCCGCCGTTGTCTTCCAACGCCCCGATGCCAGCGTCTTCGACATCGTCGAGGTCGCCGGTTCCATCGAGGTTGCAGCTCAAGTCATCCGAGAGATTGTGGCCTAGCGTCGCGATCTTTCGAGTCACTCCCTCGACACAACCGGCCTGACTACCCGTGCAGCCGCAGTTGGCCTCGCGGCCGCCTTCTTCGGAGCCAGCGTGGTTTCCGGACAGCAAGGTGTTGATGAGCGTCAGGCTTACGTTGCCCGAGTTGAACACGTTGACACCGGCACCGCCAAACGCCTCCGCGCCGCTCGCCTCGTTGTCGACGACCGAGCAGTTGAGGAGGCGGACCTTGCCGTTCGAGTAGACACCACCACCGACGTCAGCGCCAATGTTGCCGCTGAGCGTGCTGTTGGTGAGATTGATCGTGACGACGCGTCCACTGACGGCGCCGCCACCAATGGCTGTGTTTCCACTCAGGGTGGTACCCCTGATCTGCAGCGAGGTGGCGGGGTTACCGGTGGCGAAAATTCCACCACCACCTTCGGCCCCATTGTCAGCGATCGTGCTGTCTTCGATGACGGAGTCGCCTTCATTGTAGATTCCGCCGCCATTCTTGCCGGCGCTGTTGCTCTCCACGACGATTGCGTTGGCGGTTATCGGGCCGGCATTGTAGAGCCCGCCGCCATCGCCATCGGTGTTGTTGTTGGAGCTGCGAACGTCGGTCAGTGTCAGGGCGTAGCTTCCGCCGGTCTCACCGCCTGGGTCGTCCGGCTTCTGGCTGCCGCCGCGGCCAGCCGAGTTCTCATCGCCCTCTTTGTTCGGGTCGAAGAGCGACACTCCCGCAGCGGGTCCCATCGCGATACCGGCGCCGGCACGCATGCCCTCCCACTCAGTGGGTTCGTCGCCGAGCTCGGATGGCGGACCTTCGCCCAGGGTCTCGGCGAGCAATAGACCGTTGCTCACCGACAGACCGCTGATTTCAGCGAAAACGTCCTCGGTCGGATCGTAGATGTGGAAGATGCGGTCCTTCGTCGTGGCCGCAGCGTCCCACTGGATCGTGGTTAGCTCCGATCCAGCTCCCACGATGATGACGGACTCGGTGATGTCGAGATCACCGATGCTCGCGTCGGGAGCGTTGGTGACCGTCGGTTCGACCATGGGGTCACCGCTCGCTTCGAATGTCTCGTCCGCACCCTCGATCGTGAGCACGTAGGTTCCTTCCGGAACCATGATCGTATCCTGTGTCTGCGTTCCGTCCGTTGCGGCGTTGCCGTTGGCGAACATGATCGCTTCTCGCAGGCTAGGACATGTTACCGGGTCGGTCCCCGTGCAGTTGTTTTCGGGATCTGGTGAGGCAGGCTCATCGACTCCGGTGACGTCAATCGTGACGCCGGGACCGGGGGGCACGGGCGTGTCGGCCAGCGCGGAGCCAGCCCACATGAACCCAAAGCCCATCGCGAGCCCAATTAAGCCTCGTGATATGACTGTTTGAGCGGTCATGGCATTCCTTCCAGTTCATGGTTCAGGGGTCGAGTGCCGCGCGCCCATGCGTCGACGGCGAAATAGCAAGATGGTGAGGAGACCGAGCGACAAGAGAATGTCGTCGGCGTCATCTCGTGTGCTGACACGGCAACTGCCGCAGCCCTGAGTGGTGAGCTCTCCCGTTCCTCCATCGGGCACACTCGCGTCAGGCACGCCCGCGTCGGGTTCCGGTTCGACGGGAATCTCGGTCTCGATGGCGATGGCGAACCGACCGTTGGCGCCGGTCTCTTCGCCTACCTCGTTCCATACGCTGAACACGGTCTTTCCGTCGGGCGTGGGTCGCAGCTGCGATTCCATCTCGTCGAGCTCGTTGAACTCCGGCGACTCCGCACCAGCAAGCAGCTGGTAGGGCTCATACGTGACGCCCTTGTCGGTCGAGCGGGTAATGAAGATGTCAATGTCTTCTGCACCACCCAGATGCTCGTAAACGTTCGTCTCGGTACCCCATGCAACGACGAACGTTTTCGGGTCCCGGCAGTCGCTCGGCCGTGTGGTGGTCTCGTCGTCGGGGTCGCCGCTCGGGCAGCCGGGGCCGTTGCCAGGCGTCTTGACGATGCGCGGCTCCTTGACGTTGACGCCGGCTTCGGAAAGGCCGAGCCGGGTCGCGACCTCCAAGGTGCTCTCCGAGGTCAGGTCGACGGGTTCGCTCCAAGTCGCACCCCCATCGGTCGTGCGACGGATCCAGAACTCGTAGTTCTCTCTGTCGGTATAGCGAGCGACGGCCCAGTCGGGCGTGTAGCTGTAGCCCAGGGCTATGAAATCGCCCTTAATCAATCCGCGGTGTGCGCGGGCGTCTTCGAGGATATTGTCGCCGGTGCTCGCGTCGAGATCACCGCCGGTTTCCGTCTCTGCGCTCAGGTTGATCGCAGGGCTGTTGGCGAATGCTCCGGAGGGCACCGGCCCCTGCACGCCCCGGACGTAGCAGCCATCGAGCTCGTCACCGGGGGCGCTTGCGCTCGGCACGTTCACCGATTGCACGAAATCGGCAGGGGCAAAGCCGGTGGCCGCGCGGCCAACGATGTCCGACGGGCCTCCCTCGTCGAACTCGCCTTGCTTCCAGAGGACGAAGAGCTTCACGCCGGAGTCTGGTCCGGGCGTGCCCTGACCGAAGAAGCGCACTCGGCGCGCGTTCTCACTCGGCGCCGAGAGAATGCAGCCCACGCGTGCCGGGTCCGACGGATCGGGATAGGGATCTCCATTGGGGCTCATCTGGCAATCATCGATGCCGATCTCCCCGCTCAGCTCGGCCAGGGCACTCAGGACGCCGCTGCCCCCAACTCCGCCGCTGCCTCCGGCGCCGGCTTCGCCGCCGGTGCCGCCCATGCCCCCAACTCCGCCGCTGCCTCCGGCGCCGGCTTCGCCGCCAGTGCCGCCGATGCCGCCGACTCCGCCGATGCCACCGGCGCCGCCACCGCCACCCATTCCACCTTGGCCGCCAGTGCCACCGGTGCCGGGGTCGACCACGCAGCTCGTCGGAGGCTGATCAAAGCGGAACGAACTGAAGCGAACGTACTTGCCCACGTCGAGCCCCTCGAGGCTCTTTGTCTCCTCGTAAGCGACCAGCACGGTGTTCCCGATGAGAGCCAAGTTGGGCCGGGAGGCGCCCTCGGTTCCGCTTTCCGCATTGGGGTCCGGGTCATCGCCCGTGGCCATCTTGGTGAAGTTGTTCGTCAACCGAATCGGATCGGGAAACTCGGTGCCGAGGTCGAAATCGGTCCGAGCCAAATAGCTGTACCAGACGTCTGTGCCCTTCGAAACCTTAGCACCCGACCCGCCGTCGCCTGGCCCCTCCGCCTGACCGAGTTGAAGGCCCGCGGGATCCTCTTGCCAGGTGATGACCCATGCCTTTTCGCCGCCGCGGTTCACATCCTGCTTGGCGTCGCGCAGGCCGCTCGAAAGCCGCTGTGCGGTCGACCAGGTGGCTCCGCTATTGAGAGAGCGGCTGACATAGAGGCAACTGTAGGGCATCTCTCGCTGCTCGAGCTCGACGTAGGTGACCGAACCCTGCACGGCGGCGTCGCAAAGCTTGTCGACCCACGTGACCACCACCGCCGGGCCGTTGCTGAAGATATTGGGCTTGTCCGAGTCTCCATAGAAGGGCAGCGGGCCTTCCGCGGGTCCCTTCCACGCTGTCGTCGCAGAAGTCTGGCTCGCTGTGCCGGAGATGTTGACCGGCGTGCTCCAATTAGATACCTCCCCGCAGTCGCTATTGTTGGCGTTGCAACTGGTGGTGAAGATGTCGCGCGCAGGCCGTTCAGCTTGTGCCTTCACGTCGTACCCGGCGTCCCCGTAGGCGGCAACCAGCGTCCCGTTCCCCAAACGTACGAGCTTTGTCTTGGCCGTAAGCTCACCGTCGGGAACCTGGTTCGTGAGCACGATCGATGGGCCGACGTCGAGCTCAGTGTCGGCACTTGCTCCGTTTGCGAAAGAGAAAGCCCAAACACCTATAGCAACAATCGTTGGAAGCTTTGTCATTTGATGCCACCCAAGCGGCTCCAACTAGGTGCAAATTCCACACCAATGTGGCGAGATCAAGCGACTGTGCGCAAAGTCTCTGATTGCATGGGCGAATCGTGTCAAACGCGAAAACGAACAATCGACTTCCTTCGCTGCACGGGGTGACGAAATTGCGTCGCACTCGATCTGCGCGCATTC
>JAFDAJ010000397.1 GCA_019313915.1 Deltaproteobacteria bacterium | reverse complement strand
AGGCGTCGATTCGCTTGATGAAATCGTCGCGATATTCCTGTGTGCCCTCGAGAGAGAAGGCCCCCGCGGCGCGTTGCACTCGAAGCGCATCGATCAAGAAGTCGTAGAGCGCGTTTGCCGCCGCCAGTGCGGCGCCGAGTGCTTGGTTCTGAGCGTCGACGAGTTGGATGATGTCGGCCGCGCCGCGCTGGTAGAGGTCGGTGACCAACTCCAAGTTTCGCGCCGAGGCTTCTGCGGCATCACGAGTCAGCTCGATATTGGCGTAGGAAAAGCCGGCCTGATGCAGCGCGGACCGCACGTTTTGTTCGAGCCGCTGCGCGATCACCGCTCGGTCGGTGGGCAGGCGATCGAGCTCGCGGAAGGTTCGACGGATGCGCGCGTAGTTGGACGTTCCGTCGAACAGGGTGAGCGTGGCTTGCGCGCCCACGTTCCACGTGAACGTCTGGCGTCCCGGGAAGTCGAAGCCCGAGGTGGCGGGAGGCGGCTCTGCGCCCGCGCCTCCGGCGTACGGAACGTGCGTGAACCCGCCGATGACCGCGATGTCCGGAATGCCGAGCTGGCGACGCTCGCCCTTGAGCAGCTCATCACGGGCGCTGATCGTACTGTCGATGCTGCGGATCTCCGGCGAATTCAGGAGCGCCTCCTTGGCCATGAACTCGCGGAAGACTCTGAAGGACCACGGGTCTTCCAGGTACTTGGTGAGCCTTGGGTCGCTTCCCGGTGTGACTGCGCGAACGTCTTCCGGCGGAGGCACCCGGAATGGGGCCTCCAATGGGCGGTTCAGGATGCGATTGAGGTCGATCTCGGCCCGGTTGCGAGTCGCGCTCGCACCAATGACGCTGGAACGGCTTTCGGCAATTTGGGTCTGCCAGCGGAAGACTTCTTCGCGGCCGGCTACGCCGATGGTGTTCCGCGTTTCGGCTAGCGAGAGATTCTTTCGCGTGAGCTTGAGGTTGTCGCGATTGACGCGCTCGGTGTTCTTGGCGCGGAGCACGTTCAGATACGCCTCGCCGGACTCGAGCATCGTATCGAGCCGCGCGGCGATGTAGTCGTGTTCGGTGCTCCAGTAGGTGTCTCGACGAAATCGCAGGTCGGCGTGCCCCTGAGGAGAGTAGAGCAGCTGCGAGCCGCTGACGCCCCAGGTGAACTGGCGCTGTGCCTGACTAAAAGAGTTCGAGACGGCGGGATCGTTGATCAGGAAGTTCCCGTCGGCCCCGGCTTGCGGAAGCCAGGCGCCTCGCGACACCTTGACGCCCTCGTAGCTCGCGTCGATCTCGAGACCCTGCGCCATCAAGTCGAGGTTCACGCGCACCGCGTCGCGCATCGCGCTCTCGAGGGTGATGAGGGGGCCGCGTGTTCCGGACTGATCGTTGATCATTCGCGCTTCCGCCATCACCGCAAAGCGCGGCCAGGTTCCGATCGCCTTGGCGGTTGCCATGTTGATGACGAGCACCGGTCGCTGCTCGAACGAGATGCGGAACGACCTCGCTGGCTCGCCCATCCAGATGCGCTGGACGAAGATGGCCGCACGTCGCATCCGGCGGATTTCGTCTTCCTGGGTTTCCATCGTAGCGAGGGCCCCCCGCTCGACCCATTTCACTCCTCCGCCCGCATACGAAGGCAGGGCTTGGGCGTTGATGCCATCGACCAGGAGCTGCATCTCGTCGTCGCTCCACCTGAAGAATGGGCCGATGTAGATGGCCTCGGTGTCTTCGGGAATGGCATCGAGAGTCGCCTGTGCGCTTTCTCCAGCAACGACGAGATGTGTCTCGATGCCGAGGTGCTGGCTTGCAAGTTGAACGGGCTGCTCGGCCGCCTCGAGGTGCTTGACCACTTCCTCGCCGACGATCAATGTCATGCGATCGAAGCGCACGATCTCGCGGAGCTGTTTGATCTCCCGCTCGAAATTCAAGAGGCCAGTGATGTAGGCGAGGTTCCGGCGGCCGCTTCGATCGCCGTCCTGGGGCAGACCCTGCAGCTTCGGCGCAGCGTACGGAATCAGAACGGGCTTGTTGAGGTTGGGAAGCCGTCCAACCGCGACACCTGTCATG
>JAFDAJ010000396.1 GCA_019313915.1 Deltaproteobacteria bacterium | reverse complement strand
GACAGACGCCCGCGTCCGCCTTCCGCGCCACCTGTCCGCGCCACGACCAGAATCGCCGCGGCGTCATCTGCCCCGGAGATGTAGTACTTGGTTCCGTTGAGAACCCAGTCGTCGCCATCTTGCACTGCTGTGCTTTCGAGCCGATGCGAGTTGGAGCCGGCGTTCGGCTCGGTGATCGCGAAGGCCATCTTCATTTCGCCCGACGCAAGCTTCGGCAGCCAGTGCTCCTTCTGCGCATCGGTTCCGAAGCGCGCGATCACCGTCGCGCAAATGGCAGGGGATACGAGCAACAGGAGAAGTGGACATCCGGCGGCGGCGAGCTCCTCGCAGACGATGGCGAGCTCGTAGATCCCCAGGCCGCCACCGCCGTACTCCTCGGGCGTGTTGACGCCGATGAAGCCCTGCTTCGCGATCTCCTCCCAGAGCTCGTCGGGAGAAAGCCCTTCTCGTGCCTTCTCGGCGTAGTACTCGCGCCCGTACTTCCGCCCGATCTCGCGAACCTGCTGTCGAAGCATCTGCTGCTCTTCGGTTTCCACAAACGACATGGCGCGGTGGTACCACGGCGAGCCAACACCGTCTCCATGTCGATGAGCGACAGATGGTAGAGGACGTTCCAAACGACGACCCGCCCGAACTGCCGAACCGAGATACTCCCGCCGAGAAGCTCGTGCTTGGCCCACAGGGTCGAGCTGTTCATATCGAGCAGCGTGCGGTCGAGGTCGAAGAAGGCGGCGGTTCGTGTGTCCAAGTCTTTCACCACAGATCGGGGCTCGAAGGGTTGAACAAAGTGGAGGGACGCGCCAGGGGTTTGAGAGGCCTTGCGCGCGTTTCGATCTCCTGGCTTGATTCAGCCGTGGAGTCGTCTCGGCCGCCAACCGTCACCAACGAGCAAATCGCGGACATCCTCGAGCGGGTGGCCGGACGCCTCGAAACGCAGCACGCGAATATCTATCGAATCGACGCGTATCGAGCTGGAGCTGCGGTGGTTCGGAGCCACGAGACGAGCATTCAGGAACTCGCGCTTACCGAGGGACGCGAAGGTCTCGATGCCCTGCCGCAGATCGGCTCGAGTCTCTCGGCCTCAATCGAGGAGATCGCGCACGCGGGGCGGCTTCGTTTGCTCGAGCGGCTCGATGGCACGCTGTCCCCTGTCGAGCTGTTCAAGACGGTTCCGGGAATCGGCGAAGAGCTCGCGGAGCGGATCCATCGCGAGCTCGACATCGACACGCTCGAAGCACTCGAGGTGGCGGCGCATGATGGACGGCTCGATGCGGTTGCCGGCTTCGGCCCTCGCCGCCTCGAAGCGATACGCGACATCTTGGCGACAATGCTCGCGCGATCGGCGCGCGGGAGAGCGCGCAGGTTCGAGGAGCTCCAGCAGGCGGGAGCCCAAGTGGACGCGCCCGAGACGCCCGAGGCGAGACCGGATGTCCGCCTCTTGCTCGAGCTCGATCGGGAATACCGAGAGAAGGCCGACGCGGACGCGCTCCCCCGAATCGCGCCGCAGCGGAACAACCCCGAGGGCGCCGCCTGGCTCCCGGTCCTCCACAGCTATGAAGATGGCTGGCACTTCACCGCGTTGTTCTCCAACACCGACCGAGCCCACGAGCTCGGCCGCGTCCGAGATTGGGTGGTGGTCTACTTCGAGTGCGACGGCCACGAGGGCCAGTGCACCATCGTCACCGAGTACCGCGGACCCCTCGTTGGCAAGCGCGTTGTCCGCGGGCGCGAAGATGAAGTCGCGTCACTCGAGGGTCTCCCCCCCGGAACCGAGCAATGAGCAGCTTTGTCTGGATGAAGTTCCTCGAATCGGCGCCTGAGCGATACGACCGAGGCGTCGAACTCTTGTCCGGGGGACGCATCGCTGACGTCTATGAGCAGATTGCCGAATATGCGGCGTCACCGGGAAAACGCGTGCTCGACGTTGGCTGTGGCACCGGTGGGGTCTCACTCGCTTGTGCGGCAAGGGGCGCACACGTGGTCGGGATTGATTCAAACGCCGGGATGCTCGACATTGCGCGTGCGAAGCCCGTTCCAGCGGATCGAGGCGGT
>JAFDAJ010000140.1 GCA_019313915.1 Deltaproteobacteria bacterium | reverse complement strand
TCCTCAACGGCACATGCTCGTCGGGTCCTGCCCACCGACGAAAGGCTTCGGTGTAGAGGAGCGCCCGCTCGGGGCAGATGGTGGGCGTGGCGCTATGTAGCGCGGCTTGGAGACGCGCGACGCGACCGGAACCAACAACGTTCAGCGCCATGGCTACATACCTACCAAGTAGCGACATCTTGTCGAGCAGTGATTTGATGCCGGGCACGTTGTCTTTAAACCGCACAGTGGGGCGCTTGGCCTCCATCGCACCCCTATGCTTCTCGGAGTTACGGGAACACGCGGCTTACGATGGAGCCCCCGCCGCAGTCACGGTGGGAACGCTCGACCCTGCGCAAATCCAGTCCGCCTCGGATTTCGCCCTCGCGGAGGCGACGCGGCCGTCACTCGGCCAGCTCGGCTTCACATTGGTAGCCATCTCCGCGGTGCTCGCGACCTTTTCGGCGATCAACGCGACCCTCTACGGTTCCGCCCGCCTCGCCTCGTCGATCGCGGCGGAGGGTGAGGCGCCCAAGCTCCTCGAACGCCGTATCTGGAACCAGCCGGTCCCGGGGCTGGTGCTCACGGTCGCTCTCGCGTTGCTCCTTGCCAATCTCGCGGATCTGACCGCAATTTCGAGCATGGGGAGCGCCGGCTTCTTGGTGATCTTCGCCTTCGTCAACGCCGCGAACTTCGTCCGACACCAAGAAGCCAAAAGCAACCGCTCGGTCGCCGGTCTTGGGGTGGTCGCCTGTGTCGGCGCGCTCGCGGCACTCGTCGGCCACACCTACCAGAGCGACCCACAACAGCTCTGGGTCCTCGTGTGTCTGGTCGTGCTTGGCTTCGTGATCGAAGCCCTCTATCTCGGTTTCAGCAAACTGTCGGCGGGCTAGTTTCCGCTGACCCAGAGCAAGGCCTCTTCGCGCGCGGTCGTCTACCGCGCAATTCGGACTTCCCAATGGGCTAAGAGAGTCTATGTTCGCTGCCTAGACGCTCCGCCTACTCGCACACGATGACGATGTCCTCGCCACGCATCTCGAAGGGCGCCTCCAATGGGCTCGGTGCCGGGTCGCCTGCGAGCGTCAGGCCGCAGTCCTCGCAAAGGATGTTGGTCCAGTCGGGATCGCGACCGTCAGGTCCGCTGGCGAGCATGGCCTCGACCCAACTAACCACGGTTGGCACGTTGCCAGTCGTGTCGTCGTAGACTTTGTCATTACCAAACATGGTGTGTCTCGAACCGGTGCCGAAGTAGTAGCGGTAGTTGTCCGGGACCGTGTCGTAGATATCGTCTGATTGCGCGAGCGCGGTTTCGCCAAATTGACAGCTCGCTTCCCACCAGACCTGAGCCGCGAGTGGATTGCCGTCGTTCAGCATCATGTTGAAGAAGCCTGTTTGGCCGCCGCTGCCGCCATCGAACATCGTCGAGTAGTTGGCCCAGTTGGTGTCAGGTAAGTAGTCGGCGACCGATTCCATGTAGCCGGGCATCCCATTGCCCTCGGTGATCGATTCGACCACTCCGGGGATGTCCGGCAGGTTCTCCACGAAGTTCCAGTTGCTGAACTCGTTCTGTAGGAAGTCCGTCGTGATGACGCCGTTGCCGGCGTCGCCGAGGATGTGGAACTGCGATGCTGGCCATACGTCGTGAAGGAGAGGCGCGTTGAAAAGAGCGCCGTACGACCCAGCGCTCGACCCGGTCACGAACACTTCCTCCGGGTTGAGGAAATGCTCGCGCGCCCAGCGTTCGGCGACCTTCGCGTTGTGAAAGCCCTTGTGCTCGACGGTAACGTCTTCGAACCCGACGTACTCCTGGGTCGCGTCACCGAAGTGGATGTCACAGCTACAGTACGACACGAACACGAAGTGCCAGTCACGGAAGGGGTTCTGGGGGTTGTCGAAGTCGCCAAAACCGCTGTCCAAGCCGTCCAAGTCGGTCGGAGGCGCGGTGCTGCAAGTCGGCAGGCCGCACGTCAGGTTGTTCCAGCATGCGCCGCCGCCCATGTAGTACATCACGAGCTTGTTGACGGTGCCGCGCCTCCCGAAGAACCGATATTGATCGCCCTGCATACACTGCGGGTCGTAGGTTCGTCCGAGGTACTCGGTCTGCCCGGGCTCGAGGGCCGTGAAGGCATCGGAGCTCAAGCCGGGCGTGACGGTGGTGTTCGTGACGGCCAAGACGACGACGCCTTGAAGCTCATCCACGACGCTTTTCCGAGAAGGTGGCGACCGCATCTTCGGTGGCTTGTGCCAGCGTCGATCCGTCCATGTCGGCGTAGAGATCACCAACGTGAACGCCTTCGGCAGCGAGCACTTCGTCGCAGGCAGCGCCCGACGCATCCAAGATGTCTCCGGCACAGGTCGCGTGGCCGCTCATCCCGAGGTCGAGCCCGTCGGTCACAGATTGCGCGATCGCGTCGATCGCGGTCTTGATGGAGTCGGCTGCCGAGCTTGCGGGCCACGCACTGTCCGAGCAGTTCGCGCCAGCGCCCTCCGCGGCGGTTTCTGCGCCTTGCCAGCTATCCTCGAGAGTCGTGCTCGCGACGTCGATTGCCGCGTCTCGCGCGGAGTCGTCCTGGTCACCGGCCCACGTGGCCCACGCTTCGAACGCTGCCGTGCAGTATTCGCCCGCGGCGGCCTGCTTTGCGCCCACGCAGATGTTGGCTGCGTAAGGCTCAGGTGCCGTGCCACCTCCATCGCCGCCGGTTCCGCCGTCGCCTGCTGTGCCCCCGGTGGCTTCGTCGCCACTGCTGGTGCAACCAATGTTGAACGCCAGCGGTACTGCCACCAGCGCCATTAGAGCTAAGTTCTTGAGATTCACATCCACCTCCACAGGGCCTGGTTTTCGTCTGTGGGGGCAGCGTTCGTCAAGTGCAGATTCTGCGCGCGAGCGGCTGTCGGTCCGATGATCAGTCGTGAACGGTGATTTTGATCATCTGCACGGGCGTCACCGGCCGGCCGCCGTCGTTTCGATGGCCTTAATTACGTCCATCCCGTCTACGACCTTGCCGAACACCGGGTGCTTCGACGCTCCGGGCGAGAACCAGTCGAGGTAGGCGTTGTGCACGGTGTTGATGAAGAACTGTGAGCCTCCGGAGCATAGTCAATTCAAAGGCCATGTCTGGAGTGCGAGGAAGCCGACATAACGATTAGTACCGCACAAATCAGCTCTTAGGATGATCGCCAAGGGCTAAGAGAGTGCGGTTTGATCAGCATCCTGTCGGTCGACCAGACCGAAGCGCCGTAACCGGGCGCGGCGAGCTGGGGCCATTCTGGGGCCACAGAGCCAGGGCGCAGCGCAAGAATGCAATCAAGATCAGTTGCCTCAGAGGAGCTCGTCCAGCTCAATCGCTTCCGAATCCGCAGGCAGCCGTACGAGGGTGCCGTCGCGTCCCACACTGACCGGACCCGACCAGGTCTCGGCGTACCCGACATCCGCGTCGCGGGCGATCTCCGCGGCCTCCACCGGGGTCGTATGGTAGTCGAGGATGTCGTCTGTGATCTTCACGAGGCGGGGCCTGCCCGCGCGCTCGGCGCCCTGGTTCAGCAGGCCCACGAGCTGCGGGTTGAGCGCCTCGTGGACGAGCAGATCCACGCCTGTTGCAAATCGCTGGAGGTTGGCGTTCTTCTTCGTGTCGCCGCTCACCACCACCGAGCGCCCGCGAAAATCGAAGCGATAGCCGACCGCCGGGCGCACCGGGCTGTGGTCCACCACGAAGGCGGTGATCGTAAGGCCGTCGCGCTCGAGCACGATCCGGCCCTCGTCCACCGCTGGCACCGCGAACGGATGCGCCACGGCCCCCGCGCCGCCGGGGGGCATGGTGTCGGCTCCGTGGTGCGCGACCCGGTATTGCTGGGAGTCGCGGTAGGAGAGATTGAAGCCGTCGACCACGGCGCCTACCCCGGAGGGCCCGTGCACCGGCGTCGGAGAGGCGCTTCCGGCGTTCGCCCAGCGCTGCATCAGCAGCTCACCCAGGCCATCGATGTGATCCGAATGGAAGTGGGTGAGCAGGACCCCCGCGATCTTCCCCTGCGGTAGCCGCATGCGCGAAAGCACGCGCGACGAGCCTGCGCCGACGTCAACGATATAGACACGCTCGCCGGCGATCACTGCGGTGCACGGCCCCGAACGCTTCGGGTCCGGCAACGGCGAGCCGGCACCGCAAAGCGCCACGTGGAGCCCGTCGGGAAGCTCGTCCAGCAGGCTCGAGGCCATGTTGCGCTCCACCAGCCGCTCGATCAGCCGCAAGGTAATGGTCTTGCGCAGCGCGTAGCCCGTCACTGCCAGCACGACCAGAAGGCCGAGCATCCCAAGTCCGAATCGCTTCATTCGTTCTCGCTTCCCATGACCTGAGTCCGCATAACAGCGGACTGTCGCCGACAGCATAACCGAAAGCATCGAGACCTGGCTCTCGGTGCCGTGAGGGTGCCATGGCGATGTGAAATCACATGATATGGAGTGACGAACCGTGAACACCACGATGCGGGCAAGTCCCTGCCATGTTTTGGGTTTTTGTGTGATTCCGGCGTGTTGTGACGGTTGGCGAAAACCGGCGTTTGTAAACTCATAACCCGAAGGTCGTCAGTTCAAATCTGGCCCCCGCAACCAACGAAGTCGGGCACTTAGCGAATGGGCTAGGTGCCTTTCTTTTTGCTCGGTGCCGTGGGGTGGCACAACGGGCCGTAAAGGCTCCAACAAACATAGTTGCGCGCCCGAGCCGAGATGGGATCCAACGCGAGTGCTCACTCAGCTCCTGAATTGCGCAGAACTAATCGTTATGTCGATTTCCTGAGAGCTCCGAAAGGCCGTTCATAGTTCCTATCAGCCCCTCTCGAGATCGTGCGAACCTCGCCGCCGCTCTCGTCGTTGAAGAAGTCGAATCGCACGGGCGTCGCGGTCCGCGGCGCGGCTGGCGACGAAATGGCGCCACGTGCCGGGGTGCGGTGTCTTCTGAATTGCCCTTCGTTGATTCGCGAGCTTCCGCCTGAGGGCGCGAGATTCGATGGCCTGGCGGAGCACCAGCTGTTGTGAAAGGCGTTTTCGGTCGCGGCTCGATACCGGAAGGGCGGCGAGGAGGCCTCCCTGGTGTCGATACTTCTGCTTGAGTCGCCAACGCTCGCGAGAGGCGGACTCTCGATAGCCGCTCCAGGCGTGTCGGCGCTCTAGTCGGGCGTTGTTGAGGGACTGCGCGTAGTCGTGCCACAAGCTCTTCGGCACCGTGAGCGGCACGGGCGAATACCGATGAACCGCGCGCCCGGCATCTTTCTGTTGATGCTCGGAGGCCTGTCGAAAGTCCCCGAGCTGCTTGCACAGCCGCGGTTTACTGAAGTTGCGACCTACGCATGACGCCTTCACGCGAACGCCCCGCTCGGCATCCTCAAAGACGAGCCCGTTGCCATGCAGCCGAACCACCACGCCGAAGCGACCGCAGACGTTGTGCAGGTCGTCCCAGCTTCTCAGCTCGGTTGCTTGAAGAGCAGGGGCGAGCGTCTTCCGGGCCCAGCGCGCGAAGCTCTCGATCCCCTGGTGCGCTTCGCAGTCCGCTGCTCTTTCAGGCAGCTTCTCTCGCTCCCTCGCTACGGTCTGAAGGGGTGTGAGCCCCAGTTCCATCTCCAGGGCCCGGCCCGCGGTGAAGAGCTTCTGGTGGTCCCAAGCTGGCGAGTGGATGCGAAAGGTCCCCGGATGAATCTTGTGGATGGCCACGTGAACGTGTTCGTGCTCTTTGTCGTTGTGGCGGGCAGCGATGTACTGGTGATCGGAGAACCCCAAGGCGTCGATCAGGTTTTCCACAACGTGCCTCAGCTCCTTCCTGTCGAGGCTTCGGTCTTCGGGATGAAGTGAGATGACCGTGTGATAAATGCGGTCGCTGCCGGCACGGGTGTTCTGCGCGTCCACGGCTTCGACAAGTCGGCAGGCGAGCTCGAGGTCGTTGGTCGTAGTGACGCCCGGAAGATTGGCGGCCAGGAACCAGGTCGTTCGCGGCTTGGCGCTTCGGCCCCGAATGTAGCGCGCGAGCTGACGAAACCCTCGGTGAGATGACGAGGCGCGCTGGTGGCGAACAATCACGGCTGCCCCGCCAAACACTCCACCGCCCGACGGACCTGGGCGATGGCGTCGCGTAGCTCGATGTTCAATCCGTAGTGGCTGGTTCGGTCGGCAACGCCTTCTCGAATGGCGAGCTTCAGGAGGCCGCCAATGCGGTTGAGGTTGGCGTGAACCCGCGACACCTCGGTAAGCGCTTGAGCGTCGAGGGTGCTTTTCAGGCGAACCCCCCAGAGGCAGCATCGGAGCACCTCTGCCCGCGAGCAGCTTGTCTGGCGGGCGAGGACATCCAGGCGGATCAAATCATCCTCATCCACACGGAAGGAGACCATTCGGGACTTCGGCTTCCTTGCTTCGAGCCCCTTCACTTGGCGGCCCTCTGCTCTGCGTCTCGGCCATCGCTAGCCACGACGGCTAAGATCAAGCCAGCGAGCTCCATCGCCCGCCTGAGCGCGAACTCAGGGGGCCCGTCGAGTAGCTGTTGGCTGACTGCAACCAACTCCGAACGCAGCACGAGGTCGGCGAGCTCGCGCAACGACGCGATCGGGATCTCGCCTCCGTCGGCAACGCGCTGCACGATCGCCCTCGCGCACGCGCGCACGTCCGACATCGTCACGACGTCGGTCGCTTCTGGGACATCCTGTCCCGAATGCGTCTTTTCACTACCTCTCAGGACGTCCGCTGACGCATCTTTCCCCAATAAATTCGCGGAAAGCAGAGGGCCTTGAGTACGTTTAGGTTCCAGTGTCCTTAGGACGTGCAGGTTCGAGTCCTGTTCCTCGCACTGAAATGGTTTCGCGGAGTTAGCTTGAGCGTCGGAAGCGCGCGGACGATGGCATCCATCTCCGTCGGAGAGAGATCGATTCGTTTCCGCCGCCCACTCGGATGGGCGGTCCCGGTTGCGCGCCGCGGGAGCTTGGGAACCACGGGGGCTTCCTGTACGCTGCCGCGCTCCACCATCCAGCTGAGCAGACGACGGAGCGCAGTGTCTCCGGAGAGACCTCGGACCGCACGCCCGCGAGCCAACTCCCGATGATCTCCGGTAGCGGCACATCGGGAACCTCATGATCGAGGCGATCGCCCTCCGCTACTCGTCGAACGAGTCGGGCTGCCTCGCTCTGAGCCGCTGCACGATCCGTCTTGCCAGATGCTGCGCCTGACATCACCCCAGCGGTTCTGAGCCGATCGGCAGCTCGGAGACATGGCCCTACGCATCGGGGACGTCGATGAGGAGGCACAAGGCGTCATCGGGAACTTCGCTGGCGAACAGGCGAGGAACCGGTAACCATAAGGCCAGGGTTCTGCGACCACCATACTCATGACAGACCGGCAAAAGATGGCCCAAGGCCCCTCAAGCCCCGTGTTCACGCGGGAAATCGTTCGGCGCATCATCGATGGCTTCTTTGGCGACACAGAGGCGATGTTGAGGGAGCTCGAAGAGGCCGGTTTCGATCGCGATGCCGTTGTGAAACACGTCAGGGCCCTCGGGCTCACCAAACAGCTCCTGCGCCAGCACAACATCAACCCCCAGCAGCTTTCTGTGCGAACGTGTATCGGATGCGAGCGGGAGTTCCTGTCGCAAGGATCCCACAATCGCTTCTGCGATGCGTGTCGGCCACGAAGTTGACGCAAGAGAACAAGCGCCCGCGCGAGACTCTGACGAAACTGGAGAAGGAACAGGAGCCGGTGTCACCACACTTGGCGCCGCGGCAGGAAGGACTCCCAAGCTAACGCCGTGAGTACCGCAACCCGGTGTCTTGATCCGAACAGAGGTTGAGACTGCCATCCCTCCGCGCCGGGCACTTTTCCACAGCCAGCCCACAGCCCCTGTGGAAAAGCGGCTGTCCGCCGCGGTCAGATGGAATGTTAGAATACGTAACCTCGTTGACATCTATGGGTTCAAATGTTAGGGACCCCCTTCTCCACGGAAGGGGCTGAGAAACCAGTTATGGAGGGGAACGCAAATGATTTAGGGCCTGTTCTACAGAAGGCGCGGACGTCGCGTGGCTTCCTCCAGGCTGACGTCGCGTCTGAGCTTGGCGTCTCGCGAGCCACCATCGCCCAGATCGAGACAGGACGGCGATCCCTGAAGGCCGAAGAGCTGCGACGGCTAGCTGCCTTCTATGGCTGCAGCCCCAGCGAGCTTCTTGCCCCGGCTACCGACGACCAGGAAGTGGATGGCGTTGCCGAGCTGCTCGGCTCCTATCCTGATCTCGCGGAAGATCAGGGGCCGAGCTCCTTCGCCGGTGCGTGCGCGATCGCGAGGGCTCTCACCGATCTGGAAGCAAGACTCGAGATCGACTCCGTTGCACACTCGCTTCCTTCGTACCGACTTGAGCGCGTTAGTACGCCGTGGCAAGCGGCGCGGCAAGGATATCGCGTTGCGGAGGATGAGCGGCGTCGCCTAGCACTTGGAGAGGGGCCCGTCCGTTTCGTGGACGAACTGCTCATGACGTCGGGCGTTCGTTCGGCCAAGGCCACTCTGCCGACAGGAATCATCTCGATTTCGATCGCTCAACCGGATCACGGACCTCTTGTCGTGATCGACAAGAACCTTGGCCTTGAACACCGCCGCTTCAGATACGCACATGGACTTGCCCATTTCTTGTTCGATACCGAAGGGCCGTGGCGCGTATGCAATTCTACCGTAGCGCCTGACCTGGCGGAGGTGAGGGCGGACGCTTTTGCCAGCAGCCTTCTGATGCCACAGCATGGCCTGCGTCGATACGTGGAGACCCTCGGCAAAGAGACACTGGGACGCGCCGGTCCCACGGTGCTCTCCGTGTTTTCAGAGGGCGACGGTCGCGACAAGACAGGAGAGAGCCGTCGGGTGGATGGTCGCCAGCGCAGGGGCCGTCACCCGATCACCTTGTCGGACGTCCTACGCACGGCTCACTACTACGGCACGAGCCCCAGCGTGGCTGCACATCGTTTGAGAAACCTCCGACTCTTGACAGACCGTGAGCTCGGTCAACTAGAGACGATGCTGCACAATGAAAAGCGTGCGGCAGTCGAAGGGGAACTCGCGCTGCAGGCAGCACCCCATGAGATGGACTCCCTCTGTTCTCGACTGGCGGCGTTTGCGGCCAGTGCATTCCATCGGCGGAACATCGATGCCTCCAGATTCAACGAGCTAGCAGATCTCGCGGGAGTTTGCGTGGCAGACCGAGAGCGTCTCTTGGCCATTACCGCCCCGCCTCCATCACAAGAGCATGAGAGTTCCTGAAAATGTTGGAACAGAACACGCCGTCGGAATGTGTGGAAACGCTCGCGTTGCTCAGGCAGCTTCAGGTCGATTCTAAACAGCTTCTCGACCGGCTCCAACGAGACCTGAAGCGTCAGCACACGGTCGGCGTCAATGCCAAGGGCGACAACCAGAAGTATTTCGACATCGCTGCTGACGAATGGATTCGACGGTGGCTTTCGGAACACTTCGAAAGCGGTGTAGTGGAGTCTGAGGAGCAGACGGGCGCGTTCGAGTTCGGGAGCGGCAAGCAAGGCTACCGTTTCATCGTCGATCCGGTCGATGGTTCCGACAACTTCGCGCGCGGCCTGCCGCTGTCCGCCATCTCACTGGCCATGCTTCCGCGACAGACATCGCTCTCCATGGACGGAGTCCTCTACGCGTTGGTTGGCGACACCTCGGGACCACGAGCGTGTGTCGCAGCGCGCGGAAATGGCGCCTACTCGGACAGCCAGCGCTTGCGCACATCGGAGACGCGGCGTCTTCGCGACGCATTTGTTTCCTGTGAGCTGAATCATTGGGCGCCGGACGCGTCTCTGGCCGAGGTGATGCGGACGTGCTCGGGTGTACGCGTCTACGGTTGTGCTTCACGTGCTCTATGCATGGTGGCGGTGGGTGCGCTAGACGCCCATGTCGACGTCAGGAGCCGGTTGACGCCTGAGAGTTTTCTTGCGGCCTCGTTACTCGTCGCCGAGGCCGGTGGTCACATCTGTCGTCTCGACGGCGGGGCGCTCGGTCCATTTCAATCGCTACAGGATCGCACGACCCTCGTCGCCGCATCGACGAAAGAGCTTGCGGAGGAGATCGTCAATGCCCTCGCTACATAGAGTTCCAGTCCAAGAAACGGCCGCTCCGATGGCCGTGATCCTCGCGGCCGGCGAGGGGAGCCGCTTGCGGAGTGCTCGTTCGGTCGTGCCCACACCGCTTGTCCGCCTGCGTGGCCTTTCGATCGCCGAAAGATCGATTGCGCAACTGCTCACGGCTGGCGTGGAGCGGTTTGTCGTCGTTCTTGGGTGTGACGCAGCGCCTGTCCAGCACGAATTCGAGCGCGTTGCAAAACGACGTCGCTGCCATATCTCTTTTGTTGAAGCTGAGAACTGGGAAAAAGGCAACGGGTTCTCCACGATCGCTGCCGCTCCATTGGTCGGCGACAGCCCGTTTCTT
>JAFDAJ010000395.1:864-2917 GCA_019313915.1 Deltaproteobacteria bacterium | reverse complement strand
CGGTGTGTCGTTTGGTGTGTCGAAAGCCGAATCGCGCGTGTTGAATGGCGAGGCCGGCGGCGTAGTTGGGGTGTGTATAGGCCGCCGTGGTGGCCGTCCGCCGGTGCCCTGCCATGTAGGCGGCGCCCGCGATGTTTTGCGAGACCTCTTGCGCGTGCGTGACCGCTGCGTGGCGGATGTCGTGGGCGCTCAGGTGCTTGCGCTTGTCGGCCGGTAGGCCCGCTGTCTTGGCCGCCGTGCGCAGCGTCCGGCGGTAGTCGTAGCGCCCGAACAAAAGCCCCTTCTCGGGGCACGTATCGTCCAAGAGCGCCCTTGAACGGGCCGTGAGGGGCATGCGTCGGGCATAGCGCGCTTTGTCGATGTCTTGCGTGATCCGAAGCGAGTCCGCCCCTCTAGCGTAGTGCTCAGGCACCTTCAGGCGCCGCAGGGTTCCGATGCGAAGCGACGTCTCCCACATCACGGTGAAGAGCGCCCGCACAGGGTGACCGTACCGGGTACGCACGGGAAGCGCTGCGAGAATGGCCTCGCACTCTTCTGCGGACAGCTCGACCGTGATGTTCTCGATGACCGGTGTTCCGACCGCGTGGCGCGGTGGGTCCGAGACCTCGACGTCCTCGCTGAGGTACTTCTTTCGGCTTGCCCAACGGACGAAGGAGCGGAGAGCCGTCAGCTCGCGGACCACTGTATCACGCCGCACGAGGCGCAGCCGGTGCCGGGCGTAGTCGTCTACGCTTGCGGTCGTCAACCCATCCACCGACTCGAAGAAGGGGAGGAACAGGCGGGACACGAGATCGGTGTAGAACCCGACGGTCTCGTCTGAAGCCTCGGCTTCTTTGTCGACCAACCACTCGGCGAAGAGCAGCTCAATGGCCTTATCGGACCCTACTTCCGTGGCACGCCGACCGGAAACAACCTCGGCGTAGATTCTCTCCGCTTCGACTTGAGCTTGCCGAGCATCTTTGCGACACGTGGATCGGTGGATTCGCTGACCCGCGTGCCGGAAGCTGACGGTGTAGTTGCTGGTCCGTGGGTCTTTACGTACGGACCAGCCTTCTGGTTTTCGAGCCACTTCTGGATCTCCTTCCACTCGTAGAATACACGCCCACCCTGCCGGATTTGTATGAGGTGCCGGCGCACATGTCGATCGAAGCTCTTTCGACTGAGACGAAGATATGCCTGAGCTTCGGCCGGGGTGGCAAGGGGAGATGTGAAAGCTTGTGTCATGTTTCTGTTTGCTCGACGTGTTCGAAACAGCGGGGCGTACGACAGGAGCGCGACGGTTGGCCGTCGCGGCACCGGGAAGGCCTGGCCGTCGCTCGTGCCTCGAGGCCACGAGTCACCGTGCTCTCCGACCGACTCGTTTGACTCACGACCGATGTCCCGTCCCGATATGCTATTATCGGTTTTCGGCGTCGAAAAATTGTCACTTCTACTCCTCCGTCCTTGGAACGAACTCTCGCGGCTTGCCAGGCAGCCGTGGCCAGATCTTCGGAGTGGGCCCTGGTCCCACCGGCGTCTCGGGAGCCTGTCCGGCTCCCGAGGCGGATTGCGGCGGGGTTGCAGGGCGCGTCCCTCTGGGGACGCTAAGTCCGTGCATTCGGCAGTACCGCCAGAACGTCTGGTACGACCCTTGGAATGGCGGCGTCGCGCGTCGGCACGCAGCCCAGACTCCCTTTACGGAGTAGCCAGACCGCAGCCATGCGGAGATCTCGTCCTTGCGCTGGAGAAAGCAAGCGTACGGCTCGTCGCGAGGAGGTTCCGCGGGCAGGTGATTTGTGGAAGATCCTTGAGTCACATGGGGGTTATCGGTTTTGGAGGCCAAAAGTATGTTCGGCCGGTGCATTTTTCTTCCTCGGTCGAGCGGAGCGGCGCTGAAACCTGCTGCAACTCGCTGAGCGCCGTCGATACTCTCTGCACGTCTGTGAGAACGAGCACTACCGGGTGAAACTCTGCGGGACGGACTTGCACCGAATCGCTATCAGTCGTGGCCAATCGCGCCGAGCACTTTTTTGTCGCCCGCAGTCGCAGCGAGTCGCGACGCGCTTCAGTCGTT
>JAFDAJ010000395.1:0-843 GCA_019313915.1 Deltaproteobacteria bacterium | reverse complement strand
CGTTTACACGCGCTTGCAATGAAGAACGCAGCACGTCCCGGGCAAGATGTGGGATTGTAAGACATCAAAGATGTCCTCAATCCCCGCGTGCCGCGCTCAAAGCCTTCGGCTTATTCGCGTCGGGGGCCTCAGGGAGAGCAAGGCCACACACGTGCCAAGGGTGGCGGCCGCCAGCATTCCGACGCCGTTCGCCACTTCGCTCCAAGGCGATCTATCTGAGACACGTTGAAAACGCAGGGCGGACAACGGCACGAGTCTTGATGGCGTCCTGTGGGCGTGGAGCTTCACGCCGCGGCTACGAGCGAGGCGATTTCTCGATCCTACGTGCGTCGCACTCCGGAGCATCGGGCGGAGCATCGGGTGCTCCACCGGGCTTCTAACCGGGCTTCTAAAGGAAACGGGGCAAGACCTTGGGTTACCGCGAGGGGCCCACGGGTACGGTGACCGTCATTAGCTCTTGTACACCGAGTTGACTCGACGTGCCGAGCACAAAGCCATCGAGCAGACGCTCGAGATTGATCGGACGAGCGCTTGCAACCGGCTGCGAGTCCGATTCGGAACCAGAAACCCGGCGCCATCCAGCTGACGGCGCCGGGTCCTAGCAGAAAGCGATCAGCGTGCCGGCTACTTTCGGCAGATGATTGCGACGACTGCCACCGTGCACTTCTCCTCCTGGGCTGGCGGGTTGTTCGCGATGCAAGCCGCGACACCAACCTCGCAGAGTTGCTTCCTGGTGGGGTTGCCAACGCAGAGACTCTCATCACATAATATGCTCGGGTCGGGGGTGCCGCCCGTTCCACCGCCGCCACCGGTGCCAGCCATGCCGCCGGTGCCAGCCGTGCC
>JAFDAJ010000139.1 GCA_019313915.1 Deltaproteobacteria bacterium | reverse complement strand
GAACACCTCGACGTGACGGCCCTCGTCGACGACCTGCGTCGCCCCGTAGAGCTTGCCATCGAAGAACTGCACGGCTTCGGTCACCTGCGCCGCCGCAAAGAGCGCGCCCTGCTCGCCATGCAGGAATTGGCTCAGCATCCAGGACGCCATGCTCGAGTTGAGGCGTCGCTCCTCGAGATCCGTCAACCGGATGCCGCTCGAGCGGAGAGCCTCAAAGTCCATGAACTCGCGCGATAGGATTTGCTTCTCGGGATTCTCCGGGTCGACATCGATGTGCCAGGGAAGGTCATCGCCGTTCCACTGCTGCTCCTTGGCTCGCGTGTAGAGCTCGCGCATTTCCGGATGGTCGTTCGGATACGTCCAGTCGAAGTACACCTTGTGATGCGAGGGCATCAACGTCGGAACGCCTTGCTTGCCTCGTTGAAGGATCAAACCACGCACTCCAGACGGCGCCATCGATCGCAGCACCTTGGCGTTCTTGGTTGCCGTCATCAATTGGACGGCTTCGACGTAGGGCTCGACGCGACGGCGAATCTCCTGGGGCAGGTTGTCGAGGACTTTGTCACTGATCATGGTCGGTTCCTTCCTTACAGCACGTTGGCGAAGAATTCGCGAATCTTGGTTGAATGCAGTCGCATGATGTAGCGATCGAGAATGGGAACGACCTCCTCGATCATGATCGCGACCGTTTCGGGCGGCAGCTCTGAAAGCCGCGAAGAAATTAAGCGCACCTCCTCGTTGAGGAGGGTGGTAATGGCGTCCTGATAAAGTGCCATGTCCTCGACCTGAAAGCCGAGGTCCGGCGTAAAGCCCAAAGAACGGACCTTCCCAAATGCTTCGAAGATCCACATGTCGGCCGCTGCGATTTTGAGCGAACCGTTCGATCGAACGCCACCGACCAAGCCGAGCTCGAACGCGCGCTCGACGTCTTCGGGATCGATGCCCGTTCTTTCGGCGATCTCTGTGGGCGTTAGCGTCGGGCTTCTGTCTTCGGCCGTCTTGAGCGACTCAGTGAGGCGTTCCTTGACGCCGGCGAGAAACGCGTGTTGGCGCGGCGAGAACACGCCCTCTTCGCCGTCGAACAACGCCTTGATCGCCTTCAACGGAAGGAATCGTTCATGTTGGAGTTTCTTGATCAGATGCAGCCGCTCGAGGTGCTCTTCGCTGTACCAGGCCATGTTGCGGCCGGTCTTGTGCCCCGGAGGGAGAAGCTTCTGTTGAATGTAGAAGTGAATCGCTTGGCGCGGCAGACCGGTGGCTTCGCAGAGGTCCTTCATGCGGTACTGCCAACGCTCTTCGTCCGGGCTTGCGGCTTCCGCGAGCGCCGTCATGCTCCCACCACTTCGATTTTGCTCTGCGTCAGGGGGCGGCCGACGCAGGTCAGCACGTAGCCCTGCTCCCGCTCCGCGCGGCTGAGGCAGTTGGGCTCTTCCATTTGGACCTCGCCCTCCGCACGTCGCACGCGGCAAGCTCCACAGCCGCCCATGGCACACGAAAACGGCATGTCGATGCCAGCCGCGAGCGCAGCTTCGAGAATGGTCTGCCCCGGTTCGACTTGGATGCCATGGTCGTGGCCCGCCTTGGAAATGACCACCAGCTCGGTCTTGTCGCTGCCCATCTCACCGGAGCGATCTTCAGGGCGAGTGAAACGCTCTTCGGCAATTCGACTGGCATCCACCCCGAGTTGCTGGAGCAGCTCGTCCGCCGCTTCCATCATGGGTGTCGGCCCGCACACGAAGTAGCGCATGAGCCCATCGTCTTGGATGCTCAGCGCTTCGAGGCGCGCGGCGAGAACGTCACCGCTGAGAAGCCCTTTGCTCGACGACCAGTCTTCAGGGGGATGCTCGAGCACGTGATCGACCAGCAATCGCTCGCCAAACTCGTCGCACAGCGCTGCCAAGCGGTCTCTGAAGATTACGTCGTCCCAGCCGCGGTTGCCGTAGATCAGGGCCACCCGGCTGCCGCCCTCCACACGGAGCACGGTTTCCAGAATGCTCATGATCGGGGTGATACCGCTCCCACCCGCGATCATCACCAGGTGCCGTTCGTTGACTGCTCGCGGCTCGACGGTGAAGTTCCCGGAGGGACCCAAGACCGCGAGCTCGTCGCCTTCTTGGATGGTGTCGTTCAAGTGGTTGCTCACCCGCCCGCCTTCGATGCGCTTCACGGTGATGTGCACCGGGACGTCAGGGAGACACGCGCTTGCCAAGGAGTAAGCGCGTCGCAAGCGCTCGCCGTCGATCGTGACGTCAACGCTCAGGAACTGACCTGGTCGGAATTCGAGAGGCGAGGCGTCCGCCTCGGTCAGGTAGATCGAAACCGCATCGTTGGTTTCGTGAACCACGTTCACCACTTTCACCGGTCGCGCCATGCTCGGCGTCTTGCCCGGCAGCGAGACAACGGCACCAGCGGCCGATCCTGGGCGCTCGATCAACGGGGGAGGGTTCTTGCCCAGGATCAGGCGGTCGCGAAGCAACCGCACGTCGCGTTGAGCGGCACGGACTTTTTCGGCGATACCACGTGGCAGTAGGTTCAGTGGATCGACCTCGCTAAGCGGAGCCGGTGCCTTCATGTCGTTGAGGAGCGGTGTGGGTGATTTGCCGCTCGTCCGGTCGATGATCATTTGCGCGTCGAGGCGAGCCTGTTCGATCCACGGCGTGAGCGTGTTCGGTAAGACGTGCGCGGCGAGTGATGCGGCTGCATCGAATCGCCCCGCGCGGCGGCGGCGGTGGCTACCCTCCATCAGCAGACAATGCAGAAGTCGCGCTAGAGCGTCAAGTGTGACTAGACACTTTACTCACAGTGTGCGCTAGAGTGCCCGAACCCAGTGATTTCTAGCCCCCTCATCAAGGCCGTCGAGGTCATCCCGTTGTTGGGCGAAGCTGTCTTTCTAGATGCCAGGGTCGGGCCCGATGCCGTTCGGGCGCACGAGACCGCCCATGTCTCAGGCGCCATCCACGTCGACCTCGAGACCGATCTGTCGGAGGTCGGGGATCCGGCGTCCGGGGGCCGGCACCCACTTCCGTCGCTCGACTTGTGGCTTGCACGCCTGGGTGCTTGGGGGATTTCACCTTCGACTCCTGTCATCGTGTACGACGCCGCGGGCGGCGGCATGGCTGCGGCTCGGGCCTGGTGGATGCTCCGTGCGATCGGTCACGAATCTCTGGCAGTCGTTGACGGCGGTTGGCAAGCGCTGCGCGAGGCAGGTGTCCCCATGGAAGGTGGCCATTCGTCCGCGAGCCCCGTGGGCTCGTATGCGAGCGACGTCGATCGTTGGCCGACCGTCAACGCGGCGCTCGTTGAATACGCCCGCATCGATCCGAGTTGGCGTGTCATCGATGCGCGTGCGCCCGAGCGTTTCACAGGGCAGTCGGAGCATCTCGATCCGGTAGGGGGACACATCCCGGGAGCGTGCAACCTCTATTGGCAGTCGCAGCTCGACAGGCACGGTGTGTTGGAATCGTGCACGACGCTCCGCGAGCGCTACGCGCGTATCCTCGGGGACGTATCCTCGGAGCGAGTGGTTTGCTACTGCGGTTCAGGCGTCACTGCCTGCCATCTCCTGTTGGCGATGCACGCATGCGGCCTCTCGGGCGCGCAGCTCTACGTCGGGTCTTGGAGCGAGTGGTGCCGTCAAGGACGCCCTCGCGCTGCCGACTGAGCGGATCGGTCGCACAAACCCCCGGAGATGCTATCTCATGCGCGTGACAAACGCGGTTTGGCATTTCCCACTGACGTTGCCTCGCAGTGCATTCACGTCGCGAGAGGTCCCTCGGGCGGGAGACATCTGGCGCCTGTGCCAGGATGCGGCGACGCTTGCTTCGATCAGCTCCGGCTGGCCGCCGTCGCGCTTCCGAGCCGAGAAGGTTGCGTTCATCGTCTACAAGATGACGGTTCTGCATGAGGCCGAGACCCCCTATGGGGTGGCGCTCGACACACAAACGTGGGTGTCACGGTTCCGGCGTCGGACGCTTTCAACGCGTGAGGTGCGCGTTCGAACGGGCGAGAAGCGAGTCGCCTCTGCAACGCAAGAGTGGGTTCACGTCGACGGTGACACGCTCAAACCCACGCAGGGCTCGCTCGAGGCTGAGGCTGCGTTTGCTGAGACCGACGTCGAGCCATCGGTGAAGATGCCCTCGTTCGAGGAGCTTCCCGGAGCAGAGGACGAATTCGCGTTCGACATGTGGCAGACCTGGTCCGACCCGCTCGCGCACGCCAATCATCCCGCATACATCGATTGGTGCGATGAAGCGACCAGCCGCCACATGCTCGCCGCCGGCCTCGACCCGGTACAGCTCCGGCCCGTTGCCGAGCAGGTGGCGTTTCGAAGCTCTGTCTTGCCGGGGGAGCGCGTCACCGTTCGAACCAAGCGCCTTGGCGTGATTGGCACCGACGCGGTCGTCTTGAAGCACCACCTGGAAACCGATCGAGGCCCTGCCGCCGATGCGACGAGCGTGCGAGCTCTCGCGGGGGGACGTGGCGAGGCCCTCATTGCGGCCTGGGGCTGACGGATGCGTGCTGGCTTGCCGAGTGGCACATCGCTTCTGGTTTCGTTTGCGCGTGGTCTCGGGGTCGACGACGACGAGGTCGATCCGCTCGCCTCCGACCTGCTGCCGCCGTTGTTGGCGCGTCTCGCGACAGCGCCGCGCCGTCTGGGTCGCGCTTCGGGTCTGTACCGGAACGCGGTGCGCACCACGACCTTCGGACTCATCGACCACATGGTACTGAGAACGAGGGCGATCGATGGGCATCTCGCCTCTGCCTTGCGATCCGGCATCGATCAGCTCGTCATTCTCGGGGCAGGGCTCGACGCCCGGGCGTGGCGGCTCGACGCTCTAAAGCAAGCCACCGTGTTCGAGGTCGATCACCCCTCGACCCAGCGGTACAAGAAAGAGCGCATCGCGAACAGAACACCGCCGACCGACATTCGCTACGTGGCTGTCGATTTCGAGACCGAGCGCTTTTCGGATGGGCTCGAACGAGCAGGATTTCGCTCGGGCGCGCCAAGCGTCTGGATCTGGGAAGGTGTCGCGATGTATCTCCCCCTCCCTGCCATTCACGACACGCTTGAACAACTGACTTCGCTGGCGGCCGCGGGCAGTGAGCTCGCCATGACCTATCGTGTGCAAGGACTGTTCCCTCTTGGCGCCATTGGACGTGCGGCGATTCCCGCGGCGTTCAGGGCAGCGGGTGAGCCGCTCAAAAGCACTCTCGAGCCACACGAGCTCGTGTCCGCCGTCGCACCCGCGTGGGATGTCGTTTACGACGAGGATTCGCGCGGGTGGCAGAAACGGACCGGCTCGCGCGCCAATCCTGCTCGGAGCTTTCTCGCGGAGCGGCTCGCTATCGTGAAGAGGAGGGCTTGAGCGATGTGCACCATCATCGTTCGCCACATGATGGACGACTGGTGCTCGACGATCATCGCGTCGAACCGCGACGAGTTTTACGATCGCGTCGCCTCCGGGCCCGCGGTGTTGCAGTCGGAGCCGCTCATTGTCGGAGGGCGCGACGCACGAGAGGGCGGGACGTGGTTCGGACTCACCCACGGCGGTCTGTTCGTCGGCCTCACCAATCAGCGCAACTTTGCCACGCGGGACGATTCGCTTCGCTCGCGCGGAGGGCTCGTGATCGAAGCACTGGAGAAGGACTCGTTCGGGGGCGTCGAGAGCTACCTGAGCCGGGTCGACCCCATGACGTATAACGAGTTCAATCTGATCTTCGGTGACGGGCAGCGCGTGTGCGCCGCGTATGGAAGGCGAGACGCTCGAGAAGTCGAGCTCGAGATGCTCGGGGAGGGTGTTCACGTGCTGTGCAACGACCGCCTCGGCTCGCCCGAGTTTCCAAAGGCCGTCAGGGCGCGTGCGCGCGTGATGGCGGTTCCTTCGGGCGCGTGGCCGCGTATCAAGCCTCGGCTCGTCGACGTGCTCTGCGACAGCTCGCTCCCGGACCCTTCGGAAGTTCCGCCGTTGCCGCCCGGCGCTCCGTTCGATGAGGAGGTCGCGCGCTACCTTCAGGCGATCTGCGTGAAAACCCCCGTGTACGGCACCGTCTCGTCCACAATTGCAGCCGTGAGCCCTGGCCGCGTCGAGCAGTATTGGTTCTCGGAGGGCCCGCCGTCCGAGACGAGCTTTGAAGACATGGTCCACCTCACTCGAGGCGGCGGATGAACTCGACCACTACGCTGGCCGCGGCTTTTAGGTTCTGGTCGCGCGTTCTTCCGCTCTTCTTGCGTGGCTTGAACGAATGGTCGCCGTCTTCCATCCAAGTGAGATCAATCGATGGTGACAGCGAGTAGGTAGCCACCTCCTCGTCGGCGCCCAGTCGGTCCCGTGTCCCTTGCACGATCAGGGTCGGTGTCTTCAGTGTTTCGAGGTGGGCGGTACGGAGCCGCTCGGGTTTACCAGGCGGGTGAAAGGGATACCCGAGGCACACCACGCCGGCCGCGCCAACTTCATCGGCGATCATCGACGCGATTCGCCCGCCCATCGACTTGCCGCCAATGACGACCTCGTCAGCCGGGCCCACGAGGCCGAGCACCTCTTTGAAATGAGCGATGAGCTTGGGCGCACGATCGGGCCCCCGCCGCGTCCCGTCCTCGCGCCGTCTCGCCATGTACTCGAACTCGAACCGAACGACTTCGATCCCATCCGCCGCCACCTTTTCAGCGATCGCGTTCATGAACGGCGAGTCCATAGGGGCCCCGGCGCCGTGGGCCAGGAGGAGGCGGGGGGCGGAGGGGGAGCCGGTTCGGAGGAGGTCGGGCATTGGGGGAGGGGTTCTACCCCGAGTGGGGGGCGGTGCCAGTGCCAGTGTCGGTGTCAGTGTCAGTGTCAGTGTCAGTGTCAGCGTCGGTGTCAGCGTCGGTGTCAGTGTCAGTGTCAGTGTCAGCGTCGGTGCGAGTGTTAGCGACCGTGTCCTTGGGACTCGACTTTGTCCTCGTGATCTCCTTTTTCCGAGTGAGTGGGGTGCGGGCTTCGCCCTTCTGGGGAACCCCACTCACTCGGAAAAAGGAGATCACTCATGGGACTCATCATTCAGCAACGGGC
>JAFDAJ010000033.1 GCA_019313915.1 Deltaproteobacteria bacterium | reverse complement strand
CGTGATGTCCGGTGTGGGGCGGGACTGGGCCGGGATGCCGCCACCAACGTTCTCTTGGATATGCTTCCAGGCGCGTGCGATCGCGTCGGCAAACGCAAACGCGCTGCGTGACGCTCGAAAGGCAGCAATGCGGCCATCGTCCGTTTGGTGCGGCTGGTTATGTGCCTGCGCAACGAGCTGCGTGCCCTCGTCGCGAAACAGATCCACCCCGCCGACGTGGTCGACATGACCCTGGGTGAGCAAGATGTACCGCACCGGACTGTCATCGATCGCGTCGAAGTTGCGTTTGTGCACCGGCGCCTCGAAACCCATGCCGGTGTTGATCACGATGCGCCCCTCGGAATTGGAAAGCCCCTCCGACAGATAGATGAAGTCGTTGATCCTCCGCGCTTCGGGTTGGGACGCCGGTTGGATTTCGAAGCCACTCGGGCGCGAACGATACAATGGTGTCGAGGTCATGGTGTTCCCAGGCAAGGGCGATGGGGAGGATAGCCGCGCCCGGGGGGTCGTGCTAGAGTCGCGCCTCGCTCGGGGTGCCCAAGAGGGCTGAGAAGAACCCGTCGAACCTGATCCGGTTTGGACCGGCGTAGGGAAGCGAATCACCAGCTTCTTCCCTGCGGGAGAAGCATGATGAACGACTTCAAGATCCCCCTTCGAGGCGCCCACAACCCATCGAGCCAAGGCGCGGGCACGACGCCGGGCTCGTTTGCGAACGCACCCGATATTGGCGGCCCCCGCGCCTTCTCGTCGCCCGACACCCCAGGGATGCCGCAGCCGAGCGACAAGACCGCATGGGATTTCATGCCGGAAGATTGGCGTTTCGAAGACGGTCGTTGGCACGCGCCCGAGGGCTTCGAGCCGATGACTCAGCTCGAGCACGCCCGGCTCGGAACCATCACCCCCGAGATGCAGCGCGTCGCTGAACGCGAGACGCACCTCAACCCGGAGCAGGTCCGCGACGAAGTAGCTGCTGGGCGAATGATCATCCCAGCCAACAAGATGCATCTTCGGCATGCGCTCGACCCGATGTGCATCGGCCGCGCCGGTCTCACGAAGGTCAACGCAAACATGGGTGCCTCGCCCGTGTCTTCCGGCACGGATGAAGAGGTCGAGAAGCTGCGTTGGGCGGAACGCTGGGGTGCCGACACGGTGATGGACCTTTCGACCGGTGGCGACCTCGATGCCACGCGCCAGGCCATCATTCACAACTCTCGCGTGCCGATTGGCACGGTGCCCATCTACTCGATGATCATTGGCCGAAGCATCGAAGAGCTGACGCTGGACGTGATTCTCGAAAGCCTGCGCCATCAGGCGCGACAAGGCGTCGACTACTTCACGATTCACGCAGGGGTCGCCCGCGAACATCTGCCTTTCATCCGCAAGCGCCTCATCGGGGTGGTTTCGCGTGGCGGATCACTTCTGGCCAAATGGATGCTGCATCACGGCCAGGAGAACCCGATGTACACGCACTTCGAGGCGATCTGCGATGTGATGCGCGAATACGATGTCTCGTTTTCGTTGGGCGACGGGTTGCGGCCCGGCGGGCTTGCCGACGCGACCGACGACGCACAGCTCGGCGAGCTCGACCGACTGGGCGAGCTAACGGAACGTGCCTGGCGCAAGGGATGTCAGGTGATGGTCGAGGGACCGGGACATGTTCCCTTCGACCAAGTCGAATACAACATGAAGCTCCAGCGGCAACGCTGCCACGGCGCGCCCTTTTACGTACTCGGACCACTCGTCACCGACGTGTTTCCTGGCTACGACCATATTACGAGCGCAATCGGGGCAACCGCCGCGGGCTTTCACGGCGCGGCGATGCTTTGCTACGTGACGCCCAAGGAACACCTGGGATTGCCGAAGAAGGACGACGTCAAGCAGGGATGCATCGCCTACAAGATCGCGGCCCATGCCTCGGACGTGGCTCTCGGGATTCCCGGCGCACGTGACTGGGACGACGACCTCACCCGGGCCCGAGCGGCGCTCAACTGGGAGAAGCACTTCGATCTGGCGTTCGACAGCGACACGGCGCGCGCATTTCACGACGAGGACTTGGACGTCGACACCGACTTCTGCGCGATGTGCGGCCACGACTGGTGCTCGGTGCGCATCTCCAAGGAGATCGTGGAGTTCGAATCCGGCAAGGCCGACGGCTTCGAGCGGGAGCGGGTCGCGAAATCAGCGGCCCTCACGTCCGAGCAACAGGAGATTCTCCGGGCTCGAGGTCACCTATCCCCGGATGAGATTCACCGGCTGGCCGGCAAGACGAAGAACGCGGTCGGCGACGAGGACCGAGCCGCCTGTCACAGTGATTTGGTAAGGGACGGAACAGAGGCGTTTCGGATCCAGGGCGAAAAGCTGCTACAGCTGCGCCGCAAGGGGAATGAAGGAGTGCCGCGCGCATAGCGGCGCCCGAGAAAGGTGAAGAGATGGGGACGAAACTGATCCTAGGTTTGATGATCGGCACACTGGCAATTGCATACGGATGCTCCAAGGAGTCTTCGGGCACGACGGCCTATTCGTTAGCGGACTTCGACTTCCCGATCGGGTCCACGGATGTCGCCGCAGGCACCGAGGTCTTCGCCGAGTTCTGCGAAGGCTGCCACCCTGGCGGTGAAGAAGGCGACGGTCCGAAGATCGCAGGCGAAGGCGAATCCCCTTCGCAGATGCGCTGGAAGGTCCGCTCCGGCGGCGACGACATGCCCGCCTTCGGCCCAGACAAGATCAGCGACGCCAGCCTAGAAAACCTGCTGGCCTACACCCTCACCATCGGCGCTGTAGCCCCATAAAGAGGGGACAGTCCCCTTTCACGGGAGCGTCCTGCGCGCCAGCTCCACGGGATCGTCTCCCGCCTGAAGCGCTCTCATCCAAAATCGGTAGCTCTGCTCCTCCGCCTCGATGATGTAGTCTTGGAGAGGCCCCGCGCCCCACGAGTTGTCGCCCGCGACGCCGCGTTGAGCCCGGTCGAGGTTCAGGTGCACGTGTCCGTCGGCGACGACCTCGTGCGGGTGCCTCGCCGGCTCGAGCGCCTCGGTGGAGAAAGGCGAGGCATTGACGCTCAGCATCGGCGCGCCCACCGCCAGCAAACCGAGCCCGGTCGCGTCCCGGAGCGCGACGAAGCGCGCGTCGGCCTTGTTGCCGCTCTCCTGAGGACGCGCATAGGGAACGAACTGGTCGGCGACGCGGCCGTCGTACAAGCCAACCGGCAATAGCAGACGGTCAGAGTAACTTGGCTCCGGACCCGGGCCGAACCACTGAACGCGATCGAAGTCGCCATCAAGCGCGGTTCTCATCCCAAATCGCGGTAGCTCAGGCAATGCCTCCCCTGGCGTGAACCCGAGCTCGACAGCGAGCTCGCCCGAGGCGAACACTCGATAGGTGAGCGCAAAGACCGCATCGACGCCATTCGCCTCAGCCTCCGCGGTGATCACGGTTTCCTTGTCCGAGCTGGTGTCGACGTTCAGCGTGGTCACGACAAGCGCGTCTCCCAGATCTTGCCAAACCGCTGCCTTCCTTGGGAGAAAGTTGCCGAGATCGTTGTCGGTCATCGCCCGCCAGAAGTCAGGCCGGAGCGGCTCGGTGAGAAGCTCTGTCTCCCCTATCGCAAAAGAGGTTACAGCGCCGCTCACCTTGTCGACCTCGACGGAAAAGCCCGCTCCGACGACTTGGACGGAGTTATCGCTCTGCGTAACTTCGAGCGCGGGTGCGTCAGAGGGATCGATCACAGGCCCCGCCACGGCGGAGGGTAGGAGGAAGTCGGCCCAGGCGACCTCGTGACCTGCGCCGGCCCACAGTTGGTCTTCCTTCAGCCGAAAGGACAAGCGGATTCGCGGCTCAGAGCCGGGAGGCACACCGATTTCGATGATCGGCACGTGGAGTTCGGCGCTCTCACCGGGTGCCAAGCTGGGAAGCTCGAGCGGTCCCTCGTCGAAAACGGTGCCATCGATGGTGAACTCATAGTGGCCGGTCAGCTGCTCGGTCCAATCGATGTGATCGTAGCGGTTCGTCACCCGCACACGTCCCGCAGCCAGGCCGACCCCCTCGACGTGAACCGGCTGCATCACTTTCTTCGCGACGGCGAGCCCAGGATGAGGGGTTTGGTCCGAGCCAAGCAACCCGTTCATGCAGAAGTTGTTGCCAAAGACGCCAAAGACCCCCCCTGCCAGCGGGGCGGCTGGTCCGAGGTCGCCGCCATAACCGAAGAAGGTCTCGGTGGCAGAGCCGGGAACCGGTAGTCGGATCCCCTGATCGATCCAGTCCCAAACGAAGCCTCCCTGCGCCTGGTCGTACTCGTAGAAGACGTCCCAGAACTCTTTCATGTTTCCGTTGCTGTTGCCCATCGCATGCGCGTACTCAATCAAGATGATCGGTCGCGGCTGCGGTTCGCTTGCGTACTGCTCCACCTGCTCCGCGGTCCAGTACATCGGGCATTGAATGTCACTGTGGTCGGCCACGATGTTGAACCCGCCCTTCGCCGAGCCCTCGTAAGAAACGATTCGAGACGGATCGCGCTCGTGGAGCCAGTCGCTGATGTGGTCGAACGTCTCGCCATCCCCCGCTTCGTTCCCCATCGACCAGATGATGACCGAAGGATGGTTCTTGTCGCGCTCGACCATCCGCTCGACGCGCTCTTGGTGCATCGGCTCCCACTCCGGAAACCGCCCAAGGTTGATGTCTAGCAGCTGCCACAGCCCATGGGACTCGATGTTCGCCTCGTCGACCAGGTAGATGCCGTATTCGTCGGCGAGCTCGAACCAGCGCGGCGACAAGGGATAGTGGCCGGGGCGCACGGCGTTGAAGCCGTGTTGCTTGAGCAGCTTCAAGTCGGCGACCATCTGCTCTTCGGTTACGTAGTGGCCAGTGTCGGGGTTGTGCTCATGGCGATTGACGCCTCGGATCAGGATAGGCTTTCCATTGACCTGGAGTTGGCCGTTACGGATTGCGACGTCGCGGAAGCCAATCTTCTGGTCGAAAACCTGCTGTCGCCCCGATGAATCCTCGGTGAAGACCTGCAACGAGTGGAGAGTCGGCGTCTCCGCGGTCCAGAGCGACGGCTCCGAAACCACGCCGGTCAGCTCGACTCGGCCTTCTCCGCACGGCTCGATTGTGACGGTCTTGGTTGCAAGCGAGCTGCCGGCGAGCACGGCCTCTACCGTCACGGTCGACCCGCTTTGAACCAGTTGCCGAAGGTCAACGGTGACGGTCACTGCGGCTTCGGAATACGTTTCGTTCAGGTCGGCGCGAAACTCGATATCCCGAACCTGCAAATCGGTGGCAGCCCAGAGATAGACATCGCGAAAGATGCCGCTCAGGTTCCACATGTCCTGCTTTTCGAGCCAAGTGCCGTCCGACCAGCGGTACACCTGCACCGCAAAAACGTTCTCGCCATCACGCAGAAACGGGGTCACATCGAACCCGGCACCCGCCCGGCTTCCTTGGCTGTAGCCCACACGCTCGCCGTTCAGCCAAAGGTAGAACGCCGAGTCCACGCCATCGAACTGGACGAACACGTGCTCGCCCCGCCATTCCTCGGGAACCTCGAACGAGCGGCGATAGGAGCTGACGCCGTTACCATCCGACGGGACCGTCGGAAAGTCGAAATCGGATTGGAGCTCGGGATCAAAAGGATAGTGGATGTTGAAATAGATCGGCTCCCCGTATCCAAGCATCTCGACGTTGGACGGCACTTCGATCGTGTCCCAAATCGAATCGTCGAAGTCGAGCGCCTCGAAGCCGACTGGCCGCGCGGTCGGTGAGCTGGAAAAGTGGAAGCGCCACGCGCCGTTGAGCGACAGTTGGTAGGGTCGGATCTCATTGTTTTGGACGAAGCGGTCGGGGTCGAGGGGAAGAAATGACGCCCGCGGCCGCTCCCGATTGACCTGCGTAACCTCGATGTTGTTCCAAAGGGGCTCGGCGTCTTCTGGCCAGGCGAAGTTACCGGTATTGCAGGCAGGTGCGGTTGCACCGGCAGAGGGATCGCTCTTGCAGGCAGTAACCGCAGCGAGGAAGGCGGCGAGCGCCACTAGGCAACAACGGGGAACACTAAGCACGAATCTCATGGGCACCTCGGCGGGAGCACTTACCCTACCACCCAGACCCCGGCAAACCCACCCCGGCAAACCCGTGCACTACCGCTGACACTGGCGGCCTACGCGGCCGTCAACCGGTACACCTTGATGTTTCGCTCCGTCCTCACTACGTAGGTCTTCATCTGCGGAATCGTGTCGGCGATCTTCGGCCAGAGGATGGCCTTTTCCGAGTCTGTCAGACGCGTTGCGACGACGTCTCGCTCTTCTGAGCCGAGTAGGATCTTCACCTGTGGATTCGCGTCGAGGTTGTATGACCACGCGGGGTGGTTCGTGCCGCCGAAGTTGCTCGCGACGATCAAGACGCCATCGCCGTCCTCGGTGTACCCAAGTTGAACGGTTCTCTCCTTGCCTGACTTACGACCGATCGTCGTCAAGGTGAGCTGCGGTATCGTCAGCGGACCTGTGCTGGTGAATCGGCCACCACTGATTTTGTAGATGGCGGGATCCACCTTCGCGGCGAACGTCTTCGCAATCCAGCTCCCGAAGGGCGTAACCGAAAAATTGTTTAGAAAATCTCGATAGCTCATCTCGCCTCCGCGCCGATCGACCATACCACAAGAACCCGCATATTTCGGGCGGGAGCGGCTCCGACTCTCCAGCCCCTCTACAGGCCTAGCCAGCTGCGGGCGTCTAGGGGGCGGGTGCCTCGGCGGACTTCGAAGAAGAGGATGGCGTCGGGGGAGGCTGTGTCGAGGGTGCCTACTCGGGTGCTCATGCCTACCCAGTCGCCTACTTGGATGTCTGTGGAGCCTAGGCCTCCGTAGACGGTGTAGAAGCTGCTGCCGTGGTCGATGATGACCATGAGGCCGTAGGCTCCGTAGCTGCGTGCAAAAGCGACTTTGCCGTCAGCGGCTGCGCGGACAGGGCCGCCCGGGCGTCCGTAGAACTCCAAACCGGGTGCGCCTTCACGGGAACTCTCGCCGATTCGCATCGAGCCTTGGACGGGCAACGCCAGTTGACCTCGCATCCGCGCGAAGCCGTCGCCGAGGTCATCCATGTCGCCGGACACACGGATGCGGCCGTAGCTCACGCTGTTGCTTGGCGTCTCTTGTGGCTCGCCGCCAAGCGTTTCCTGAAACAGCGAAGCGCTGCGGCGGCTGTGTTCGATCTCTTCCTTCTTGGCCTCGAGCGCCCGCACGGCGATTTGGGCCTCTTGAAGCGCTTCGGCGAGCTCGTTCCGCTCGACGCGAAGCGCAGCGCCACGCTCACCGAGAAACTCCATCGTATCGAGGTCGCCCTTGACCATTCGGGAGAGCCTCTGCACCCGCGCGAGGTGTCCCATCAGCGCATCGAAGCCACCCGCCACCGGGAGCATTCCGGCGCGCCGAATGCGATAAAGACCACGCGCTCGCTCGTGGAGCCGCCGCTCGGCCTCTTCGCGCTTGTCCGCAAGGCCGGAAATCTCGGCGTCGATTTGTGCCTGCCGTGCCTGGGCATGTTCGACCCGCGCGAGGTTCTCGGCGATCTTGCCTTCGACCGCGGGCACGTCCGTCAATCCGCTGACTCCGAGGTCCTGCTCCGCGGCGGCCCAGCCGGTGACCGAGAAGAGCCCAACTGCGATCCAAACCCAGAGTCTGCCTTTGATTCTCATCTCACACCGCTAGATAGCGTCGCACCGATACCGCACTGCCAATTGCACCGATCACGGCGCCGCCGACCAGCAACGCCACCACCGTCCATGCGCCGAGGAAGACAACCTTGCTTCCGGTCAACGCAGCCAAGGTCGAGTCCACCGAGTCGTGAAGCACGAGATACCCGACCAACAGGGAAAGGACCGCGAGAAGCGCTGACGCGAACCCTTGAAACATGCCTTCGAGCACGAACGGACCGCGAACGAAGCCGTTGGTCGCACCGCACAGCTTCATGACTTCGATTTCCTGACGCCGCCGCGCGACCGCCAAGCGAATCGTGTTGCCGATGACAGCCACTACACAGAACATCACCAGCAGAGCCAGGCCACCCGCCAACATTCGCGCACCCCACAGCAAGTGGTCGAGCTTCTGGAACCATCGCCCATAGCTCTCCACGTCACTCACCGCGCGAAACTGAGTGAGGCGCATCGCGATCGATTCACTCCGTTCGCGCGTCACGCCCTGGACCAGCGCCACCTCGAGGGACGCTGGAAACACCTCAGAGGGAAGCTTGCTCAAGTCCGCACCAACGTCGGCCTCTTCGAGAAACGACTCGCGCGCCTGCGCCGGCGTTACGTGCGTCACTTCGCTCACGTCGGCGAGTCCCTCGAGCACGACGCGCAGCTGCGCGATGTCCTGCGGGTCGGCGCCGTCCCTCAAAAAAAGCGTGATGCGTCCGCTCTGTCCCCACCGCGTTGCGGCGGCGTCGAGGTTGGTCACGCCGAGCAGCGTCGCCCCCAGGCAGATGAAACCAGCGTGTGAATGCCACTACTGCCCTGCCAATGCTTGAGGCCTTGCTGGGCCTCCGACACGCGGCCGTCGTCAATCGAGATCAGGCGGTGGTCCCGCTTGGAGATCAGGGAGCGGTCGTGTGTTGCGAACAGCACGGTCGTTCCCGTCGAGTTGATCTCTTCGAAAAGTGTCAGAATGTCGATCGCGAGATGCGGATCGAGATTACCGGTGGGCTCGTCCGCCAGAATGAGAGCCGGCTCCGGAACGATTGCCCTGGCGACCGCGACGCGCTGCTTCTCGCCGCCTGAGAGATTACTGGTCTGCTCAGGACCACGACCAGCCAAGCCGACACGCTCGAGGGCCTCGGCGACGCGCGATCGAATGAGCCGCTGTGGCATCGACACGATTTCGAGTGCGACAGCGACGTTCTCGAAGACCGTCCAGTGGTCGATGATTCGAAAGTCCTGAAACACGACACCGAGGTTACGCCGAAGGAACGGAATCGACTTGTCGGTCAATCGTCCGATATCGCGGCCGCAGAACAGGACCCGGCCTTCGTCGACTCTGAGCTCGCGGTAGATCAGCTTCAGAAGCGTGCTCTTGCCGGCGCCGCTCGGCCCGGTGATGAACGCGAACTCCCCACGCTCGACCGAAAGATCGACCCCGCGTAGGGTCGGCTGGTCGGGCCGGAAAAACTTGTAGACGTCCTCCAACACCAGAATCGGCTTCGACAGCTGGGGTTGGCTCGCACGCGCGCCGGCGCGAAAGAACGGAAACGGGCGCACAACCTTGGTTCCCTGCATAGAGTCCCGCTAACCCGTTCAGCTCCCGCGGGGCAAGAAATCGGCCAAGAATCCGCGGTTGCCCGGGGCCCCGCTCCGGCTAGAGTCTTCGCAGCATGGGCGAGCGACCGGTCTTGTATGAGGCGGCGAACCGCATCGGGATGATCACCTTGAATCGGCCCGATCACCGGAACGCCATGACTCCAGAGCTTCTAGACGCGTTTTCGGAAGCGATTACGCAGGCGCGGAGCGACAAAGAGATCCGGTGTCTCGTGATGACCGGCCGGGGCAGGTGCTTCAGCGCCGGAGCTGATCTCCGCTCATCGATGCAGCGAAGTGATCTCGGCAAACCGTCCCGCGACGCGTCGTTCGCGATGTATGAGCCCTTCCTGAGGGTGCTGGACGTCGAGGTCCCGGTCCTCGCCGCCATGAACGGCCACGCCGTCGGCGGCGGATTCGGCCTCACCCTACTCGCCGACATCCGGGTCGCCAACCTGGACGCAAAATACGGCGCTAATTTCGCGCGATTAGGGATCCATTCTGGACTCGGCATCAGCTATTTGCTCCCACGCCTGGTCGGAGCGGCCAATGCGTCGGAGCTTTTGTTCACCGGCAAGCTGATCCGGGGGGATGAAGCGCTTCGCATCGGACTGGTCACGCACGCCGAAGAAGCGAGCGAGGTGCTCCCGACCGCCATGGGGCTCGCACGCGCGATCGCAGGTTCCGCTCCAAGGGCCGTGCGGCAGATGAAAGCCTCGATCCGCCGCGGGCTTCGCTGGGAGATTCGAGAGGCCGCCCTCGAGGAAGCCCGGCTTCAAGCGGAGAGCTTGGCGACGGATGACGCCAAGGAAGGCGTGAGCGCGATCCTTCAAAAGCGGGAACCCGAGTTCACCGGGAAATAGACCGATGTTGGCAGCCCCGGAACTACCTATACCGCTGGACGCCGTACCTGAACGGCTGCGGCGCTTTGCCGATCCGAATGGCCCAGCCCCCGCGAGGATGATGGCCGCGCGGGGGATGGTCCCTGTCAAAGGCGGCGACCTCGTGTTGCTGCTCGTGCAGCTGAGTGCAGACCCCGACCCCAGCGTCTCGAAGGCAGCCGGCGATACGCTCAAAGATTTGCCCGAGACGGTGCTTCTCCCGGCCTGCGACGAAGACCTGCATGCAGGCATCTTTCATGAGGTCGCCCGACGATTCTCAACCCACGACGATGTCTTGGCGCGGCTCGTCCAGAACCACGCCGTCGCCGACGCGACCATAGCCGCGATCTCGGCGCACTGCCCCGAGCGCATCACCGAAATCATCTCCGTCAACCAGCAACGCCTCCTGGGCGCGCCGCAAATCATCGAGGCGCTCTACAAGAACCGCAACACCCGCATGTCGACCGCCGACCGTCTCATCGAGCTGGCCGCCCGCCACGAGGTCGAACTCACGGGCATTCCGATGTTCGAGGAGTTGAAGAAGGCGATTCAAGGCCAACTCATCCCCGAGGCCACCGACGAGCCGCTTCCAAGCGACGACGCATTCTCGAAGGCCCTCGAAGAAGACACCGACGAAGATGCGGTCGAGCGCGACAAGATCGATGGCACCGAGGAAACGAAGAAAGAGTTCGTCTCGCTTCAGGCCAAGCTTCGCGACATGAACGTCGGCGAGAAGATTCGCATGGCCCTACTTGGCAACGCAGCCGCCCGCTCGATTCTGGTGCGAGACCCGAACCGCGTGGTTTCCATGGCAGCCATCGCCTCTCCGGCCATGGGCGAGAGCGAGGCCAAGAACACCGCCCAGAGCCGCGAGGTCTCCGAAGACGTTCTTCGGTACATCGGCAGGAAGCGCGAGTGGCTTCGAAGCTACGAGATCAAACGAAGCCTGTGCAACAACCCGAAAACGCCTTTAGCCCTGTCGATGACGTTTCTCGCGCACCTGCGCCGCAACGATTTGCGGGCGTTGTCGCGTAGCCGCGGCATCCCAGGGCCGCTCAAAGAGGTTGCCAAACGAAAGGCCAAGAAGTTCGACTGATGAGCCTACTGAAGAAACTGTTTTCCGCCGACCCGGAAGCGCTCGAGAAGAAAGCCGACGCGCTCTATTCAACGGGCGACTACGGCCCGGCCAAGCTTACGTACGAGAAGGCGCTCGCTGCGTCTCCCGATGCCGCGCACGCATCGCTCGCGGACAAGGTCCGACGCTGCACGGATGGCATCGCACGGCAGCGCATCGACGAAGCGAAGGCGTACTTGGCGCAGGGCTCGCTCGAACTGGCGGAGCAGGAGCTCGAAGGTGCGCTAGAGATTGCCGTCGACGAGGCGATTCACGACGAGGCCCAGTCCTTGCTCGATGGGCTCGAAGCCAAGGAAGCCCAGGAGCAAGCGACGTCCCCGGAAATGACCGACGAAGAGCGGGTCGCCCTGCTCATGGGCCAGTGGCACGAGGCCCAGGCCGATGAATACGACAGCTATGGGGACGCCCTACTCGACGCACTCATCGCGATGCACAAGGAACAGTTCGACGATGCGAGGGCTCAGCTCGAGGCGCTGCTCGCCAATGCACCGGAGGCGCGCTACCTGTGGCTGGAGGTGGGGCGCGCGCGCCTGCTCGCAGAGGATGTGCCGGCGGGCAAAGAAGCGCTGCAGAGTTTCTTGGACGCGCTCCAGGACGACGAGGGGGGCGAAACCAAGCTGGCAGCCAATCTCTCCCTCGCCCGCCTCGCGGACGAAGCCGGAGAGTTCGAGGAGGCGATGGGCTACTTCGAAGGGGCCGTGCATGCCTTGCCAGACGACTATCGTCCGTACCTCGCCATGGGATCGTTCCTCCGGGGCAAGGGACAAGGCATGGAGGCCCTAGATGTGCTCCGTACATCGCTCGAGCTCAGCAAGAAATCGGGTACGGACTGGCGGCTTCTCGAAGAGATTGGACTGGCCTCCGAGCTCGCGGGAAAACCCGACGAAGCCAGAAGCTTTCTCGAGCAAGTGATTGAGTTCTTTGCGAATCACCAGGTCACGGACTTCCCGCCGATCACGGCGACCAACTTGGCGAAGCTCTACGAGGCCGACGGGCGATTGGACCGCGCCGCCGACCTGTATCGGGCCCTGAGCCAGGGCAGCGACAAAGAACAGCATGCGCTCTACCACTTCGAAGCGGGGCGGCTGCTTCAGGCTCTCGGCCTGACAGACGAGGCCCGGCGCATGCTCACCCGGGCGGAGGCCCTCACCACCGACGACGACACAGATCTGAGTGAACGGGTCGCGGCATTGTTGCAGGCATAGGGCCTAGTTGCCTGATTTTACGTCGCTTTCCGGCCCGATGACGGCTCGGAAATCGGTGCTATGTTTATCGGGCGTCGAGGCGTGGACCGGGAATCTACCTGGCCGCGACCAAAGCGAATCAAACCATGACCCGAAGAGGACACGCGCCTGAGGAGCGGCCTGTGACGGTGCCACGTCTTCGCAAGATGAAGCGCGACGGCGCACGGATCACCATGGTGACCGCATACGACGCCACGTTCGCACGCCTATTCGATGATGCCGGCATGGACATTCTGCTCGTCGGGGATTCGCTCGGCATGGTCGTGCAAGGGCAGGACTCCACCCTCCCCGTCACGGTCGACGAAGTGATCTACCACTGTCGCGCGGTCGCTCGTGGCACGCGCCGCGCGCATATCGTGGGGGACATGCCGTTCCTCAGCTGGCAAGTGAGCTCGGAGCAGGCGCTCACCAATGCGGGCCGGTTTCTCTCCGAGGGCGGGGCACAGTCGGTCAAGCTCGAAGGCGGAGTCGATGCGGCGCCGACGATCGAGCGCATCGTGCGCGCTGGAATCCCCGTCATGGCGCACGTGGGTCTTACGCCGCAGAGCGTGCATGCGATGGGTGGCTTTCGGGTGCAGGGCAAGACCGAGGGTGCCGCCGCGCGCATCCTCGACGACGCGAAAGCCGTCGCCGAAGCGGGGGCGTACTCGTTGGTGCTCGAGGGCATCCCGACCGACCTCGCGAAACGGATCACCGACGAGGTCGACATCCCGACCATTGGCATCGGCGCAGGCCCGCACTGCGATGGACAGGTCCTAGTTTGTTATGACCTGCTCGGCCTGACGCCCGATCTGAAGCCAAAGTTCGTCAAACGATATGCCGAATTCTTCGACGACGGCGTGGCGGCCGCGCGTCGCTACCGTGACGAGGTTCGTTCCGGCGTCTTCCCGAGCGAAGAGTTCAGCTTCGGAAACGTGCGAAAGAGCGAGACTCCGGCTCCGGCGTCCAGCCTCAGCCTCGTGCGAGACTCTCGAGCCTCGTACGGGCCGAAAGGATGACCACACTCGTCCGCGAGCCTGCCGAGTTCCGGCGGGCCTGCGATGATGCGCGCGCCGACTCATCCAGGGTAGGCCTCGTGCCGACCATGGGCGCGCTCCATGAAGGGCACTTCTCGCTGATCGACGAAGCCAAGAATCGCGCGGATTTCGTCGCAGTGACTATTTTCGTCAATCCGTTGCAGTTTGGTCCCAGCGAGGATCTAGACCGCTATCCGCGGACGCTCGAAAGCGACCTTGCAGGCTGCCGCGAACGCGGTGTCGATTTGGTATTCGTCCCGGCACGCGAATCGATGTACTCGGCCCAGTTCCAAACGCATGTGTCGATCGAGGAGCTCAGCAAGCCGCTCGAAGGCGAGTGTCGCCCGGAGCATTTCGATGGAGTGACGACGGTCGTGGCCAAGCTGTTCAACCTCGCGGGGCCCTGTGCCGCGATGTTTGGTCGCAAGGACTACCAGCAATGGAAGATCCTCTCGCGCATGGCTCGCGACCTCGACATGCCGATCGAGGTCGTTGGATGCCCGATCGTCCGCGAGCCGGATGGCCTCGCCCTCTCCTCCCGCAACCGGTACCTGTCCGCGACGGAACGCAAGCGCGCGCTCGGGATCGCGTCCGGTCTCCGGCGCGCTCACGACGCCTGGCACGAAGGCGAGCGCAACCCAGCCACGCTTCGTTCCTTCGCGCAGGAGCCGGTTCAGTCGGAGTTCGACGGCGTCGACTATGTGGCAGCCGTCGACCCGGACACGCTCATGGCAGCAGCACCGTCTCCGTCCCGCCTCCTGATCGCGGTGGCCGCACACTTGGGGACGACTCGCTTGATCGACAATGTCGTGCTCGGCGAAGATCCGCGCCCCTAGGCCGTACGAATCACGAACCAAAGAGAAGCCATAGCGTAAGCCCAACGAGCGCTCGACGACAATCTATCCAATTCGATTCCATGACGTAAACGAATGGTTGACGTATGCTGGAGTCATGAGTCGACCACCCACGCCCAAGCTCACCCCGGACCATTTGGCCGACATCGGCCTTTTCGGAGGATTGAGCAAGGAGACGCTCGAGAACCTTGCTTCCTCGCTCCCGACGAGGCGCATCGAAGCGGGCGAAATGGTCGTCAAAGAGGGTGACTTGTCGACGCAAATGTTCGTCGTCGTCGGCGGCGAGCTCGAGGTCGTCAAGAAGGGTGAGTCCGGCGGCGACGTGCGCGTGGCGGTGCTTGGGCCCAGTGACTGGTTCGGCGAGATGGCGATCATCGACGTGCAACCCCGTTCGGCGAGCGTGCGCGCGGTGGCTCCCACTTTGGTGCTCTCCATCACCGCTGAGCACGTCGAGAACCTGCTCTACCGGCAGAACGTCAAAGACTACGCGCTCTTCGTCATGAACATCGCGCGCGAGCTTAGCCGGCGGCTTCGAGTGGCCGATGGAATCCTCGCGCAGTTCTACGCAGCGCTGTCCCACCAATACGGATCCACCCCTCGACGCTGACGCCGTGGTGAAGATCGACGAAGCCGATAGCGTGATCGGGAAGTAGCCGCTAGAGCACGCGAGGCGGCGGGGTAGTCAGCCCCGTGAGCTCCTCGCGCTCCTTCAGCGCCTCGAGGATGATCGTCGCCGTCTCTTCGATCGCGCAGTTCGTCACGTCGACGACCATCCACTCCGGGTTGTCGCGGTACATCGCATGGGCGTATTCGATCTCGGCCTTGACGTGGTCGCGCAAACCATAGTTCGCATCGGGAGGCATCCCCAGTTGTTGGAGGCGCTGTCTTCGGATGTCGATCAGTTGATCGACGTCGACCGTGAGGCCCACGACCCGGTAACCCGGAAGCTCATACAGCTCATTCGGCGGATCGACGTCGAGCACCAGTGGCACGTTGGCAATCTTGAGGCCGCGGCCTGCCAAGTACGTCGCCAGTGGCGTCTTGCTCGTGCGACTCACCCCCACGAGAACCAGGTCGGCCTTGTGAAGGTTGCGCGGCTCTTTGCCGTCGTCGCTCTTGACGGCAAACTCGATCGCTTCGACTCGACGAAAGTACTCCTGAGACAATGGCATCTCAGCGGTCGGGATGTTCACGGGATCGGCCTGGAGGTAGTGACCGATCTGACCGATCAGCGAGCCAATCACGTCCACGTGCCGAACGCCAAGCTTCGTCGCCTCTTCGTTGAAGTGGTCGCGAAGCTCTGGACGCACCAAGGTGAACACGACCATTGCCCCTTGGACGGCAGCGCTCTCCAGGACGGTGGTCAGTCCGCGGTGGTCTCGCACACGCCGCTCGAGCTTCAACCGGACACTACGATCGGGAAACTGAAGGAGCGCGGCTCGGGTTACTCGTTCGGCGGTTTCGCCGGTCGAGTCGCTGACGACGTAGATGACCTTCGCATCCATCGAGGCTGAGCTCAGCCGCGGCGGCCCAGCTTGCGCCCGTGCATGCGATTGACGCGACGGCGGTTCTTCGCCTTGCGTTTGGCATTGCGGCGCGCGGCCTTGTTGCGCTTGCGGGGCCGGTCGCTGTTGACGATGTTCAAGTACATGAATTGCTCCTAAGGCGGGGGTGTAAGGGATGAACGGGGCGTTCGCAACCCGTCGCTAGCCCGGTGTGCATTCCCCGCGATCGCTGGCGGTTTCTTTCGGAATCACCTGTCTCGCCGAGGGATGAGGAGCCAGTAGTCCAAGTCCAGCACCACGCTCTTCTCATAGACCTCCCGGCCATCTTTCGAAACCTTCAGCGGGAATCCGGCTTCGGTCGGGCGCACGTCCTTTAGCCCCACCAACCGGACACGAAGCGCGCCGCAGTCGTTCCGGCCAGGCAGGTCGGCTTTGTCGAGGATCTCGCTGTAGGCGTAGATCGTATCGCCGGCGAACGTGGGGTTGGCGTGGGCTCCAGCGTTCCATGCGAGGATGCCGAGCACCCTCTCCATGCCGTTGAACGACAGCGAGCGCGCTACACTGATCACGTGACCGCCGTACATCAAACGGCGACCGAAGCGGGTGTCTTTCGTCTGCAGCGCGTCGAAGTGAACCTTGGCGGTGTTTTGATAGAGCCGCGTCGCCGTCGCATGCTCGGCCTCTTCGATCGTCATGCCATCGACGTGGTCGATCTTCTCGCCGGCCTCATAGTCCTCGAAGTAGGCGCTGCCGCCCGATGGCCAAGGCTCGTAACCACTCAGATCGAGATTGGAAGGCACCACCAAGTCAGCAGGCGCAACTTCCTTGGGCATCGTCGGCCGGTCCGCTGCGCCGGTCGGTGTCGACGGGTCTCGCTTGTTGACCATCACCCATCGGTAGAATTCGAGGACAGTCTCGCCGCGCTGATTGGTCCCGACAGTCTTGACCCAGACCACGCCGGTCTTCCCGTTGCTGTTTTCCTTCTTGCCGAGGACCTCCGAGATGGATCGCATGGTGTCGCCCGCATAGACAGGCACCAAGAACCGCAGGCCGGCGTAGCCGAGGTTCGCGACCGCGTTGAGCGACACGTCGTTGACGGTCTTGCCAAACACGATGTGGAAAACCAAGAGGTCGTTGATCGTCTCGCGTGGATAGCCCAGCGAGCGGGCGAACTCCGCGGAACAGTGGAGCGGGTAGCGGGACCCCGTGAGCCCGATGTACAGTGCCGCCTCACCCTCGGTGATGGTGCGAGGCACCGCGTGTACGAGCTGCGCGCCGACTTCGAAATCCTCGAAAAAATTGCCTGGGTTTGTCTTCGCCATGTCGTTTCCTCGTTTACGAACGGCCGACTCTAGCCCGTAAAGTCGATGCTGTCGCATCGTCCACTCGAAGCCCCGTGGCGACGAAGTCGCTCTACGGGGGGTAGCCGCCGAGACGGATCGGGTGCTATCTAGGGCCACAATGGACCCTGAAAAAGAGCGGGCGAGCATGGTGAAGCACCAGCTTCGTCGCCGAGGAATCGCCGACAGCCGGGTGCTTGGTGCGATGGGCGAGGTGCCACGCGAAGCGTTCGTACCCGATGCGAACAAGAAGGACGCCTACGCGGACGGCGCCCTTCCCCTTTCCCACGGGCAAACCATCTCGCAGCCGCTGATGGTCGCGATGTCGATCGAGGCGCTCCAGCTCGAGGGCGACGAGACGGTCTTGGAGGTTGGCGCAGGCTCCGGCTATCAAGCGGCGGTCTTGTCCCGGCTCGTCAAGAAGGTCTACGCCATCGAGATCATTCCTGAGCTCGTCTCCAACGCGCGGCGCGCCCTCGACTCCTTGGGGATCGACAACGTCGAGATCATTTGCGCAGATGGTCGCAAAGGGTGGCCCGACGGTGCCCCTTATGACGGCATCGTGGTTGCTGCCGCGGCGGAAGAGGTTCCGCCAGCTTTGGTCGAACAGCTCAAAGAAGGTGGCCGACTCGTCATTCCGGTCGGCGGCAGGTGGGGACAGTCGCTTCAGGCCTCGCGTAAGCGCGGGGGCAAGCTCGAGACCGCAGAGCTGTGTGGCGTCGTCTTTGTGCCGCTGGTCTATGGCAGCTAGACTCCGGGCCGCGGAGGAGCATGCAATGAGTTTGATTGTCTTTCGATACCTTCATTTCCTGGGGATCACGTTCTGGATAGGCACCGCAGTGGCTGTCGCGATCGCCGCGTCGGCACCCACCCCATGGGAAAGCGGTATCGCGCAAGCGCTCCGTAAAGTGACGCTCCGGGTGACGACTCCATCGATGCTCTTCGCATTCGCGGGTGGTTTCGGAATGCTCATCCCGAACTTCGCCGAGACATACGCAAAGCACGGCTGGATGCACGCGAAGCTGGCAGTTCTGCTGGCGCTCGCCGGCGCCACCGGCGTGCTCACCGGAAAACTACGACGATGGGCGGAGGGCCAGGAGGTGCCGGCAAAGACCTTCGGGCGCTTAGCCTGGGTGATCTCGACCCTCGCCGTCCTCATCGTAACCCTCGCAGTCCTACGCCCGTTCTAAGCCGACACCGACACCTATTGCGCTGATGAGCCTCAGCCGTAGCGCTCGATGCGCGGCGGAAGCAGATAGGGGTACGGCTTGCGCATGATGTTGCGACAGACCCAGCGGTCCGCACGTCGCGCGCTCTGGACGAACTCGTACGTCTGCGCGTCGCTCTTGTAGTGTGCTCGCACTTCCTGTTCGGTAATCTCTGGAGTGAGCTCGAACACCTCGTTGGCAATGGGGATCAACGGCGGAAAGATGTTTCCCAGCCCCTCTTTGACCAGGTTGCCGAGAAAATCCAGCGCCTGCCCGCGGGTGGAATGATAGTTGTCGAGGATCCCGCGCAAAAGAAAGCGATTCACGATGACACGCACGGGCCCCGGCAGCGCCCGGGTCTGTTCGGTGAAGTCGAACAGGTCATGGCCCTTTTCATCGCGAAGGAACGGCGTGCCCACATCGAGGTAGCGCAGACGGTCTCCCTCGATCGCCCAGTTCGACAACTGCGCGACCGGAGCAAGCGACGGTGTCACCGAAGCCCGAATGTGCTCGAAGATTCGCCGAACGTACGGGGCAGCCTCGTCGGCCGTCTTGCCTTTCAAGAAATCGGGGCCAAGCGTTCCTGGGGCCAGCAAGGGTTGGACGCAATAGAGAACGTGTCCCGCCGACTGTTCCAAGATCGGCGTTTCGGTCTCGACGACGTCGATCCCGCAAGCGCCAAGCTGCTCGACGTACGATGCGATCAGCGCCGCGGTGTGCTCGGCGGCGGCCCGCGAAGAAAACGGAACGAGCCGCTTGCATGCGAGGTTCCCGTGCGGCGTCGCTAGCTTCACGGCGATGGTGACCTCACCGTATCCGATGACATCCAGGTCATCCACGTGCCCCGTTCGCACCGCGTGGTCGAGGCGCTGCTCGAACGCTTCGATCTCGGACGTCGTCACGAGCGCCATCACGCAAAAGCCTTCGTCATGCGGTCGATCAGGTCGCCCGCCTCATCATCTGAAAGGATCAACGGGGGCAAGAACTGAAGCACGGAACGATCATTGCCCGCGGGGAAACAGAAGACGCCTTGCTGCATGATGCGCAGAAGCGCACCCAACGCCTCCGCTTCGCTTCCGAAACGCAATCCCATGAACATGCCTCGACGTCGCAACTCGAATGGAAGCGGCTCGAACGCTGCTGCGAAACGCTCTGACAGCGCTTCGACGTGCTCGAGGAACCCTGGCTCGCCAACGATGTCGAGCACGGCTTGGGCCGCAACGCATCCGAGCTCCGCGCCTCCATAGGTCGAGATATGAACGAAGGGGTTCGCTTCCGAATCGAGGACCTCGTGCATTTCACGCGTGAGCAGTGTTGCGCTGATCGGATAGATTCCGCCGGACAGCCCCTTGCCGCTGATGATGGCATCCGGAATCACCTCTTCGTGCTGGACTCCCCACCAGCGCCCCGTGCGCCCGAGCCCCGTCTGCACTTCGTCGACGAGGAGGCGCGCACCGCGATCATCGCAGAGCTTGCGAATCGCGGCGAAGTAGCCTGGCTCGGGAATCGGCATGCCCAGAGTTGCGGGGATCGCCTCGAGGATCACCGCTGCGGTCTCGTCGTCGATCGCGGCTTCCATCGCGCCCGTGTCGTTGAACGGCACTTGAACGAAGCCGGGAAGATTCGGACCGAACGGATCTCGGAACTGGGCATCGCCCGCGGCCAAGGCCAGCCCCGTATGGCCGTGGAACCCGCCGTCCACGGAAATAATCTTGGTGCGGCCGGTCGCGCCACGCGCGGCCTTGAGCGCAACGTCCACCGCCTCGCCGCCGGACACGCCAAATACCACTCGAGGAAGCGCGTCGTCGAGCGTGGCGGACAGTCGCGAGGCGAGCTGCGTGCGTTGAGCGGATACGAAATGGTGATTTCCGATGTCGAGCTTGCCAAGCGCCGCAGCCACCGCCCCGGTTACCCGAGGATTGCAGTGGCCCAGGCTGAACACGCCACCGTTGCAATGACAGTTGATCAGACGAAGCTTCGTATACGCATCCTCGAACCAAATGCCTTCGCGCTTCCCCATCACGATTTGAAGGCCCATGCGCTGGTAGTACGCCAGCTTGTTGGGCGCGACGTGCTTGCGAAACGCGTCGACGAGATCGTCAAACGATTCGAAGGAAGTGGGAGGTGCATTCTGGGACATCAGGGGGAGTCTACGCGTTAACAGCCACGGCACCATCGAAGGGCGAACTTTCTTCGCGTCGAGTTGCTCTTGACGAACTCGGGGCCCCGGGAGACTGTGCCGGCCTATGGAAGATCGATCGTTGAATCTCGCGCCGGCAAGCGTTGCGGACTACCGCGAGCTTGCTCGAAAGAAGTTGCCCCGACAACTCTTCGACTACATCGACGGAGCCGCGTATCGAGAGACGACCATGCGCGCTAACGTCGAAGACTTGCGGAACGTCCGGCTTCGCCAACGGATTCTTAGGGACGTTTCTGACATCGACCTCAGTGTCGAGGTGCTCGGCAAGCCACTCACATTCGGCAATCTCGAGGCCGCGGTTCCAGGGGCCCGATCCCCCGCTGAGTTCAAGGATTGGGTGGATGGCCAGTTCGACCCGAGCGTGACGTGGGACGATCTCGCTTGGGTTCGTCAGCATTGGCCGGGCAAGCTCGTACTCAAAGGCATTCTCGATCCCGAAGACGCCAACGAGGCCGTCGAAGTCGGCGCGGATGCCATCGTCGTCTCGAATCATGGCGGCTGGCGGCGGTGAAGAGGGCGTCGCACACACGCTACGCATCGTTCGCGAAGAAATGAAGGTTGCCATGGCGCTTACCGGCAACACGCGAATCCACCAACTCGGGCCTGACGTTCTCGACTCGGCCTGAACGACAAACCGCACCCGCTCAAGGTTGGCATCATCCCTGCGGTGCATACCGAAGCACTTGGGGAGCACTTTGGGCGTCCCGAGGTATACTGGAGCTGCGGCGGGCACATCCTCTACTTCGACAAGAGGCGCGTGACCGACCGAGCTTTGCGCTTTCTTCAAGACATCGAGGTCATCGGCTAGGAACATGCAAGTCCGCGGATACAGTCATCCCGACTTCCGTTCGTTACGCCATACCGTGAGGTGGTGCGCGCCGTCGCACGGCCCGGGCGGGGCCGCGATCGCGGTGTATCACCGTGGGGAGCTCGTCGCTGACCTCGCGTGCGGAACGCGCGACAGGCATGGAGCCCCGTTCGAGCCGGAGACGCTCTCACTGAGCATGTCGACCGGCAAGGGCGTCATGGCCACCTTGCTCCACCAGATGGTCGATCGCGGTGTGGTGGACCTCGAGGCCCCAGTGGCGAAGTACTGGCCCGAGTTCGGGAAGAACGGCAAGGGTGGCATCACGCTGCGGCAAGCGGCATCGCACCGGGCCGGTCTTTACTCAATCGGACGAATCATCGATTCGTCCGAGGAGATGTTCGATTGGGACCACATGGTTCGCGTGATCGAGGACATGTGGCCCGTGCACAAGCCCGACACCGACTTCGGCTACCACGCCTGGACTGGCGGATGGATCATCGGGGAAGTGCTTCAACGGGCAACCGGCAAGCGCTTTCCTGAGCTGGTCAAAGAGAACCTCGCCGACCCGCTCGAGCTCGACGGGCTCTACATGGGCCTCCCGGAGAGCGAGCTCCCGCGGGTCGCGGAATTCCTGATTCCCAGGTTTCCCCGCAAAGTTCTGCAAGGACGGCCTCGCGGCGTACGCGCGCAAGTTCGCCGAACCGCGTCCAGCACAGCCCAATGGCACTCTGCCATCGGCCAAGCCGTCGACGCGATGATCCCCCCAGGCCTCGGAGACGTGCTTGGCGACCCGCGCTGGCTCACATCGGTCATCCCCTCCGGCAACGGCGTGTTCAACGCGCGCTCCTTGGCGCGGCTCTATGGAGCATTGAGCCGCGGGGGAGCGCTCAATGGCGTGCGCCTATTGTCGGCCGCGGCCATCGCCGAAGCCACCGAGGACCAGAACCCCCACATCGGCCGGGTGATTCCCTTCCCGCTTCGATTCAAGGTCGGCTACATGCGACCGGTGTCACTCGGCTTGCGCCTCTCACTCGGCAAGCGTCACTTCGACTTGGGTCTCCCCAACCCGCACGCGTTCGGCCACTTCGGCTTCGGCGGTTCGGGCGCATGGGCCGATCCGGAGCGGGAGCTCGGCGTCGCGATCGTCACGAATTGCTTTGGTGGACGAATCCCCGGCGACTTGCGGCCGGTCGCCGTCGCCACCGCGACCTCACGCTGCGCCGACCGTCGCGCGAGCTAACTTCGCCGTTGCACAGCACAGCGGGGTCCCGTATCCAACGGACATGCTGACGCTCGCCCTCCTCTTTCTGGTGACCGCGGTGCTCTATGCATCCGTGGGTTTTGGAGGCGGTTCCACCTACAACGCGCTCTTGGTTCTCGCGGACACGGACTACCGCATACTCCCGTCGGTCGCCCTCGCCTGCAACCTCATCGTCGTCGCGGGGGGCGTGTGGCAATACCGAAAATCGGGCGACTTGCGCCTGTCCTTCGCCCTCCCTTTCGTCGCGCTTTCGATTCCGATGGCCTGGTTTGGTGGCAGCGTTCCGATTGAACGCGAGACGTTCGTCATGCTGCTGGGGCTCTCACTACTCGCGGCGGGGTTGACCATGTGGTTTCAACCCGCTGAATCGAAGGCGTCTCCGCCAGGGTCGCCTTTGGTCAATTGGTTCGTGGGCTTGCCTGTTGGTGGCGCGATTGGATTTCTATCTGGGATGGTCGGAATCGGCGGCGGCATCTTCTTAGCCCCTGCTCTGCACTTGCTTCGGCTCGCGGACCCCAAGCGCATCGCCGCAACCTCGAGCCTCTTCATCATGGTCAATTCGATGGCCGGCCTCGTAGGTCAGGCGACGAAGCAGGGCACGGCCGCGCACCTGGAACAGCTCATCGACTACACCTGGCTCGGCGTCGCCGTCTTGGTTGGCGGCCAGATCGGAAGCCGGCTCAGCACACAGGCCCTCTCCGGACGCGTCGTCAAGCGGCTCACCGCGGTGCTCGTGCTCTACGTGGCCGGGCGCCTCCTGTACATGAGCTTCAGCTGATGCGCGTTCAGCGGCGCACCGGCCAAGGTTTGGCTTGCTCTAGCTGCGCGGCGAGCCTCAAGAGGGTCACTTCGTCTCCGAAGCGTCCGAGGAACTGTACGCCCACGGGCAAATCGTTTTCCGTTCGATGTAGCGGCACCGACATCGCCGGAGCGCCGGTGAGGTTGGCGGCCATGGTCCGGTGGAGCACCTGCTTGGAGAAGGCCTCCATCTGGGCGTCCATGAGCCGACCCCGAAGCCAAGGGACGCGAAAGCAACCAGCGGCTGCGGGGGAGACTAGGAAGCGAAGCAACCGTCGCTCCCCCGAGGTGGGCTCCGCCTGCTCGATAGGGACCGGGACCCGTCCGAGGGTTGGGGTCACGAGGATGTCGTACTCGTCATGAAACCGCGCCAGGGCTAGCCCGATGCGGCGCCCGGTGAGACGGGATGCGCCAACGGCATCGGCCGGGAGCGCCCTACCCACCTCCGCGAGCAGGAGCAGGACGTCTTCGAGCGACCCTCGAACCTTCGCGCGACCGTATTTCGCCTCGAGATCCGAAACCACCGCCGCCGTGTTGGTCGCCCCGAGGATGATGGCGGCCCGGAGCACCTCCCACTCATCGTATGGAAGTGGAACCTCTTCGACGATGTGCCCCAAGTCCTGCAAAAGACGGCCTGTCGCGTGCACGGCCTCCAAGCAGGGACTTTCGATCTGCACGCCGAACACCTCGGTCGCTGTCGCTATACCGACACGCAATTGACCGAGGTCGTCGTTCAGTGCCGCCAGAAACCCCGTTGGACCCGGCGCCACGTACGGTGAGCCCGACTCAGGTCCCTCGGTCGCGTCAAGCATGGCAGCCGTGTCGCGAACCGTCCGACTCACGATATGGGAGGTGGATTGACCCTCATACTCCCAGCTGAAATCCGGACCGATCGGGTTCCGTCCGCGGCTCGGCTTCAGGCCAAACACCCCGCAGGCAGATGCCGGCATCCGAATGGAGCCACCCTCGTCAGTGGCAGACGCCATGGGCACGATGCCGGCCGCCACTGCCGCCGCGGAACCTCCGCTCGAACCTCCCGCCGAACGCGTCTCGTCCCAGGGATTGCGAGTCGCCCCCCACGCCTTGGGCATGGTGAAGACGGAAAGCTTGTACTCTGGAGTGTTGGTCTTGCCGAACACGACGAGTCCAGCATCGAGAAAGCGTCGCACGATCTCCGCGGTGTGCTGCGAAATCTCACCTTTGTGAAGCCGGCTGCCGTTACTCATCGGCGTGCCCTTCAGTGCATGATGCGCGTCTTTGAGCAAGAACGGGACGCCTGCGAACGGGCCCGAAAGGTTGTCCGCGAGACGTGCCCGAGCGAAGTCATACAGCGGCGTGACGATCGCGTTCAGCGCTGGATTGAGCTTTTCCGCGCGACGGATCGCGGCCTCCAACACCTCCTTCGGCTCGACCTCGCGCTTTGCAATGAGATCGGCCAGACCGAGCCCGTCGTATTGAACATAGTCGTCGAACACTCAGTCGACCTTCGGTGGGACCCGCCGCAATGTCAAGACGCTCGCGCACGTGAGTTGACGAGCGCGACGATCGACCCGACGCTCACACTGGCGATCACGTAGGCCCCGCCACGATCGAAAATGTGGTCGTGCACTTGGTAGAGTGTGAGGCTTGCACCGATGCCGACCGCGTAGCCGAACCAGGGCTGCTCGCGCCAGATGATCTTCTGCCGCTTGGTGATGACTGCGACCAGAGGCCAAAACGAGGTCGCCGCAATGTAGGCCCGGTACGGCTCTCCCAACTCTGCGACGAGTCTTCGGTCCTGGTGCAAGCCACCGACGAACGCGAGGGCAATCACCCCGACGAAGAAGACGAATGTCACCGTCGACGGCGCTAGCAACGCGTGCGCAGCTGCCCAAAGCGCAATGCCAGAAAAGAACGGATGGCGCGTGAGTTGCTGAACTCCACGGACGGGGACGACGCGATGGCGGAATGTGGCCATGGGAAGCCTCGGATACACCATGACCGCCGCGATAAACAGCGAGAACCCCAACACGGAAAGCGCGATCAACGCCCCACGCACGGGCGGAATCGTCACCAGAAGGGAGGTGTGCGGCTCGACGAAGCGGTGCAGCGCGACGTAGTGGACCAGCGCGGCGAATGTGAGGATGGCGATCAACGAGTAGACGACGATGAAGCCAACCTCACCGAGACCGCGGACGAGGCGCTGTCGAATTGGCGGCAGTGTTAGTACGACGTGCGTGCCGCCAAATAGAAGCCACAACAGAGCTGTAAATAATCCTTCTGCCATTGGGTCCGGTTAGCCCACGACGGCGAGACGGAGGACCTGCACGTAGTTGTCCGCGACGCAGGCCTCCCCCAACCAAGCTTTGCCACGCGCCCTCATCATCTACCCGCGGTGGATGTACTGTTCGAGCTGCTCGATGGTCATGTCTTGCTCGGCAACGATGCTACGCACCAGGTCGCCAATCGAAAGGATACCAAGGAGCTCACGGCCCTCCATCACGAGCAGATGCCGCGTCCGCTTGCCGGTCATGATCGCCATGCAGTCCCGAGTGGTCTCCCCACGCCCTATGGACAAAACCTCGTCGGCCATTGCCTCGCGCACCGGGGTGGTCGGGGAAGCCTTCCCCTTGAGGAAGACGTTACGCGCGTAGTCGCGCTCGGTGATGAGACCGGCGACCTGGCCATTGTCGACCACCACCAAAGCGCCGATGTCGAGATCCGCCATTCGCTTGATGGCGTCGTAGACCGTGGCATCGGGGGCGATGGTTTCGACGTTGTGGCCCTTGTCGTTCAGTAGTTGAGCTGCGGTGGTCATCTCACACCCCTCGATCTTGCCTGAGCTTACCACCTTCCCCCAATGCGTAGAAGCCCGAGCACCCTGCAGTATTGATTGTTGGGATTCGTCTCGGTAAAAGGCAGAAGACGGCATGGGCAAACTGGTCAGTTACGAACATTCAGAAGGCATCGGCACGATCACGATGGACGACGGCAAGGTGAATGCCATGTCGGTGACGATGATGCAGGAGATCAACGCTGCTCTCGATCAAGCAGAAGAGGACGGCGCCGTGGTCATCTTGACCGGAAGGAAAGGAGTCTTCTCAGCGGGGTTCGACCTGGCGGTTTTCAAACAAGGCATGGAGCCGCTGATGGAGATGCTCCGGGTTGGCGCCAGGCTCACCGAGCGTTTGCTGTCATTCCCGTTTCCGGTAGTCGCGGCATGCAATGGACACGGCATCGCGATGGGGTCGTTCCTGCTAATGTCGACCGACGTTCGCATCGGCGTCGATGGTCCATTTCGAATCGGGATGAACGAGGTCGCGATTGGCATGACCTTGCCCTATTTCGCCGTGGAGATCGCCCGGCAACGGCTAACGCCGGCGTACTTCAACCGCGGAACGATCCTCGCCGAAATGTATTCACCGCAAGAGGCCGTCAGCCCCGGGTTCCTCGACCGTGTCGTTGCGGCCGATCAGCTTCTCGTCACTGCACGCGAGACTGCGGCTGCATTGACCAAGCTCGACATGCCCGCCCACGCTGCGACCAAGCTCAGGGTGCGGGGCGCAGCGCTCGAGGCACTCCGGCAGGCGATCACCTCTGAATTTGGTTGATCAAGTCGAGCCGGCTTCCTCGATGACCTCTTGGATCAAGCTGAGGTAGCGGGCCGTGATCACCTCTGGCTCGAACTGTTGCATCCACTCAGCCCGTTGGGCACGGCGCGCTTCGTGACCCACATCGACTTCGTCGAGCTCCGCCTCGATCGCCGCAGCGAAGCTCTCGGCATCGCCGACCGGCGTCAATCGTCCCAGCCGTCCACCGTCGAGCAGCTCTCTCGGACCGAAGGGACAATCGGTCGAGACTATCGCAGTGCCCGCCCCTAACGCCTCGATCAACACCATGGGTAGGCCTTCGTTGCGAGAAGACATCACGAACATCCGAGCCCGGCGCATGAAGGCTTCGGCATTGTCGACGAACCCAGCGAAGAACACGCGTTGGGACAAACCTAGCGCTTGGGCCTGAGCCTCCAGCAAAGCGCGCTCGGAACCATCTCCAAGAATGACGAGGTTCAAATCCCGTCGCGACGACAGGTCCGCAAACGCGCGCAGCAACATTGCATAGTCTTTTTGGAGGGTCAGGCGTCCGACGGCGAGCAGCACGGGCTTTTCGAACATCGGCTCCTGCTCCGCAGTGATCTCGAAGGAGGCGGACTGTGCGTGCCGCGGGTTCGGAAGAGCCAGAACCTTGTGAGGCGGCAGGTCGAAAACCTCGGCAGCCTCGTCCGCCAGTCCCTGTGAGACACCCGTCACGCGCTCCACACGTCGGTACACGAAACGCTCAGGCCCAAACCCAAACCACCGACGAAACCACCATTGATTCGATGGGTTGCAACGCAAAGCTAGGTGCTGACTCACGATGACGGGCACATCGGGAACGAATAGCTTGCCGATCCCCGATGAGAAGTTCGACGTGTGCACCAAGGACATCGCGCACCGCGGACGAACCCGTTTGAGGTAGCGTACCCAGCCCGGGGCCGAGAGGATCTCAGTGACAGCCCCGAGCTCCACCTTGTTCACCCCGGCCAAGGGTTCGTCACGTAGCTCGCCCCGACCACAGGCCACGACCAAATCGACGCGCATTCCCGCATCCGCGAGGGCTTGAGCCACAAAAAGCGCGACGCGCTCGGCGCCGCCCCCCGCATAGGAGGGGATGAAGAGCGCAAGATCGGGCCTCACAGCGGCAGATGAATCGACGTGGGACATGACTAGGTGCGTGGACGGGCCATGCCAAGGAGGGTGGACCCGTCACCTTTTCCGGCAAGCCACTGTAGACCGAGCATCGGAGAACGCAGCACGTAGCCGGCCAGACCGTGTTCGGCACGCACGCTGCTGGTCGGGATCGAAAGGGTAGCGTAGCGCTCGTCCGTGAAGCCCGCCTCGTGCAGAGCCTGGGTCATGCTCTGCCTCCTGAAGAAGTTGATGTGCAGCGGTGGGGTGGCGACGGGCAACCTCTGGCGTATGCAATACGGGTCATCCAGGTTGGGGACGCTGAAAACGAACATCCCATCCGGCTTCAGAACGGATCGGATGGCGGTCAGCATACTCAAGACGTCGGGCACGTGTTCCATGACCTCGAACGACACCACTGCGTCGAATTTTTCCTCGTGGGTCGGCGCGAACTCCTCGATCACTCCGTTGAATGTCTCGACGCCTAAGCTCCGCGCCTTCTCGGCCGCCAGTTTGGCGAGCTCGACACCCGTGACATCCCATCCGCGTTGCTGCGCGACCAGCAGGAAGGTCCCCGGCCCTGACCCAACCTCGAGCAGGCTGCCCCGGGGGCGGTCGCTCTGCAGCCAATCAAAAGCCTTGCGCTTGAACCACCGTAGCTCACGTAGCCCCCACTCCCCCGTCGATGTCTTCTCCGCGGCCCTAACCATCTTCTGGTAGTCGGATTCCCCCGAATACACTTTCTCGTATTGGTCGGGCGAGATTCGGCGCAATCGTGTGTACACGAATGAGCAGTCGCCGCATTTCGCCATCTCGTAGGAGTTGTACGGCTCGATCGACTCCTGAGCACCAGAGCTACATAGCGGGCAGCCGATCGCGTGGCCCTGCGCATCGAGGACCATCCCCGGCTGTTCGGTCATGTCGAACGCTAACATCCCAAGTGGAATGCGCCAGCGAGCCCGCGGTGGAGCGTCCCTAACCGTTCACTGCCATGATGCTCCAGGCGATGATCAGCTGCGCCGCGTAATACAGCGGCAGGCCCCAGAGTCGATTGACGAAGCCCGGTGCGACGAAGCGATCCCGGACCACGGCGATATCGGATGCGGTGAACATCACAGCGCCGACGGGAATCATCCACGGGGCGCCCGCTGCACCCGCTCCGACGGCGACGACGCACATTGCGGCGATGACCAGCATGTAGATCCCGATTGGAACACGCATATCGGGGGCGTGCGGGAACACCCAGCGGGCCATCATGGCCATGATCGCGGCCATCGCAACCGCGGCCATGAGAGCTGGCGGAACCCGCGGCCATGAGAGCTGGCGGAACGCTGATGGGTAGGGAGCTGAACGCAACGACGTACGCCACGTGACCGAGGAGAAACGACACCAGGCCTGCAATGAAATACTGCTTGGCCTGGCCGAGGAGACAGACGTCGCCGATGGCCCCCAGAATGAGTCCCACCAGGACGATGTTTCCGTAGTGAGACTCGAGCGCCCCAAACCCAATGGCCGCGACGATGAAGCCGAGCGAGGCAAACGGCTTGGCGGCCGCTCGCAACCCGGGGCTGCCCTTCCACTCGCCATAGAGGAGAGCGGCAAGCCCTACTGTCGTCATCAATTCGCCCCATGCGTTCAATGCCATATGCGCTTCCTTTCGCTCGATCTATCGCCAGTCCGGCTGGCGGGTGGTGGCAAGAACTGCATTCCACAAATCGCTTTCGAGCGACATCCGCTTCGTTTCGGCCACGGCCGTCGAGATGGGCACGTAGACGATCTCCTGGTTCCAGTATCCAACCATCGCGTCGGTCTTACCCGCCATGGCGGCGTGGACCGCGGCACGCGCCATTCGGTCGGTCAGAATGCGGTCCCACGCATTGGCCGGCACGCTGCGAATCGCGTAGCTCGGATCGATGTACTTCATGTTGAGCTCTAGCTTGCGCTCGGAAAAATGGCGCTTGATTCGGTCGCGTAGAAAGACACCGATGTCTTCAAAACGAACGTTGCCTGAGGCGTCCCGCTCCGCGTCATCGCGATCGAACAGATGCTGCCCTGCCCCTTCGGCGACCACGATTACGGCATGGCCACGCGTCAGGATGCGCCGCTCGAGGATCTCCAGGAACCCGCCCTCCCCCTCGAGGGGAAACGGGACCTCGGGCACGAGCACGAAGTTGGCTTCCTGACTTGCAATGGCGGCACCGGCCGCGATGAAGCCCGCAGCACGCCCCATGAGCTTGACGAGACCAACCCCATTGGGGGCCCCCACCGCTTCGACATGGGCTCCGCGCAGCACTTCACTCGCCACTTCGAGCGCGGTGACATAACCGAAGCTGATCTCGACGAACGGCACATCGTTGTCGATGGTCTTGGGGATTCCCACCACGGACTTGGCTAGACCGCGCCGTTCGATCTCCTCTCGAATCCCATGTGCGCCACGCTGCGTCCCGTCTCCGCCAATGCAAAACAGGATGTCGATTTCGCGCGCCTCTATGAAGTCCACCATGACCGCTGGCTCTTGCGCACCTCGCGAGCTTCCGAGAACCGTTCCGCCGAGGTGGTGAATGTTTCGAACGAGGCGCTCGGTCATGAACGTGGGCTCTAGCCCCGAGTCGGGATTCAGTCCTGCGTAGCCATTTCGGATGCCGAGCACCCGCCGAACGCCGTAGTTGTGGGTGAGCTCGAGGAATCCCGATCGGATCACGTTGTTGAGCCCGGGAGAAAGCCCGCCACATGTCACGAACGCGGCCGTGGTTTGCGCCGGGTCGAAGAAAAGCTGCTGCCGCGGACCGGCCTCCTCGAAGGAAACCGCATCTGCTTCGGATGTGCCCTCCTTGATGTGGCGTTTCACACGAACGCGAATCGACTCATCGGCAAAGGTCCGTCCCTTGGCCTTGAGGGGCGACTCGAATGCGCAAGGACCAAGGGTGGGGATGAGCAGGTCACGCTGTGTAGGCATCGTCGAGCTGATGATAGCACCGTGGTTGCTTCGTCTAGCCGGAGGATTCATTCTCACGTTCGGGAGAACCATCGGAAGCAGCAGACGCCATGCTCAGTCGATCCAGGCGAAAGGACAACTCTATTGGAGCCGGAATCAAGCTTCTGGTATTGGGACTCACGGCGGTCGTGGGATGCGGAGAGAGCACCGGCACCTCGAGCGTCACGTTGAGCGGTCGGGTGACGGAGCATGTCCCGGGCTCGACGGCTCTCGGCCCGGCCATCGCCGGCGTGGAGATCTGCCAGTTCGCGTCCAACAACTGCGCGCTGACGGACGAGAATGGAGACTACGCGCTTCGCGTGTTGAAAAACCAGGAGCTGGAGATGTCCCACGTCAAACAGGGGTTCGGCTCCGTGCTCGTAGCCCGGCGATCCGGCATGGACGATTTCGTCGGCGACGCGGTCTTGGCCACCGACGCAGTTCTCTCGGACCTCGCCTCACAGCTCGATACTCCGTACCCGCAGGTCGGCAACGGGTCTCTATCCATCACGACGTACCGGGGCCTGATCTCTGACGACATGACCATCGCCGGCGTCAGCTATTCGTTGACCGGCAGCAATGGCAGGAGCTTCTATCTGGACGACGCCTTGGTTCCCGACACTTCGCTGACCGAGACCCAAGCACCGGGCACCGGAGGCTTCATCGAGATCGCACCGGTGACGGTAAACGTCCAGCTCTCCGGCCCGGCGGTCAATTGCGCGTCCGAAGAGTCATGGCTCGCGGCGGCTACCAACACCTTCCGGCTCCCCATTCGGATCGGCTTCTCGACTCAAAGCAGAGTCAGCTGCGAGTAACAGGACGACAGACCCGCAGTGAGGTTGCTTCGTCTAGCCTACAAACGTCACGCGTGGCGAATCGGGCTCAGTTCACCGAGAATACGTCGTCGCTGATCTCGGCCCCAATTGACGTGTTTCGCCGGATGACATCTGCAAGTGTCGTGCTCTCGACGTCGGCCTTCTCTTGGGGCGTTAGGCTTTCGGCATACCAGTAGCGATCGCAATCTCTCAACCCTTCGAACTGCCTCTTGATTACTTGAAACGCCAATTCGCCAACGTGCCCTCCGTTGAACGGATCCTCCGCGAGCGTTCCTACCCACAAGTCGATCTCATCGACGTTGGCATATACCGATGCCAAGCGGGTCTGCACGTTGAGGTCGCTGCTGATTTCTGCAAAGCTCGCCCTCGGCGTCAGATACATGGCGTTCCGGGCCTCGTTGTAACTCGGGAGACCGTGATCGCGACCGCGCTGAATGTTCAGCGACGCCAGGTCGAATCCGCCAGCACCGGGAGGCCCGAACAAGAAATCACGCACGTCATCGACCAACTCGGTATCGATCGCCGAGCAGGCTTGGCTCGCAAGGCCGCGCAGGACCGGCTCGATGCCTCCCTCGTTCACCACTCGGTCCGGCCGGAAAAACGCGTCTCGCAGTGCAAGGTTGCCCTCCGGAATCGGATTCAAGCTCGCATCGAGGCGAAGCAAAGTTGGGCTCAGCGCGCTGTGTCCGAATCGATAGATCGCCGTCGAAAACTCATTGGCAATCGTGGGGTTCGCGATCCATTTGTACCCCCAGTATGTAGTCAACGCGTTCGGTCCTAGCAGTGCGGGCAAGAACTCATTGTAGGTGATGACCTGCACGAGCGCGCCGACTATGCGTCTCGCCTCCTGGTAAATCTCTTCGCCCGTCAGAGCCGGATCATTGGCGGCAATCTCGGCAGCCAATCGGTTGTGCTCGCGCATGAACAGGGTGTGCATCACGATCAAACCGACCTGCTCGTTCGCTCTGATGTCCCCCGCAAGGAAAAGGCTCGGATCGGTGCCGCCTGCATTGGGTAGGCCTGGCGAATTGAAGGGAAGCAGGTCACCCGCGCTGACCAGTAGTCGGCCGGTGCCATCATTGGTTCGCAGCGCAGCGGCACGCACGTCGTTTGAACCGTAGACGTTCGACGCATCGACGAAATGAGTGATCTGGTTGACCTGCTGGCGAGGGTACGCCGCATCGTTGCCAGTGCCTGGGTGATAGGCGGACCTGGAGAAATCGATTGTCGCAGTTCCAGTGCCCGTGGGATCGAAGGAAGGATCTCCCGTGGGAACCGCGATCGGCACAGACTCCCCTGGCGCCTGTGCGCCGGTGAGGCCGATGTCATGGTCGACAAACTGGCCCCATTGCCAAAGGAAGTCGCTCGCCCCCAATCCGTTTGGTCCCGGCAGCGAATCTGCACAGAGCGCATTGCTGATTTCACGCGGGGACGGGCGGCCAGCACCGCTCATGGAGGCGACCGAGTCGTCATAGTCCGTCGGCATCATGCGGCGCAGCGTCGTGTTTGCGGCACCAAGCGTGAAGTGCTCCATGTGGTTGCCTGTTCCGTCGATGCTCCGGTATCGGCGTGTTGGTTGCTCCGAAGGATCGGGGGAAACAACGCTGTCCGGATCCACGTTGGCGTCCGGGTCGATTCTGTCCAACAGGAGTTGAGTCGCGTCCACCGGCTGATCGCAGCTCATCGCCATGCTGGGCAACAACAAAAGCACCGCAAGCAAACGCTTGCACGTTTTCATCCACTCGAGTTTCACGGGTCACAACCTCCGGGTCGGGCGTGGATCCGTATACCGAAGATCCC
>JAFDAJ010000138.1 GCA_019313915.1 Deltaproteobacteria bacterium | reverse complement strand
TGGCGGACTCAGGAGGACTCGAACCTCCAACCCCCGGCTCCGTAGGCCGGTGCTCTATCCAATTGAGCTATGAGTCCCCGGGGCGCGCCCCGTAAAGTGACTTTGTCACCACGGGGCAGGCAACGTAGCGGCCCCTTTTGGAGCGTCAAGCGCCCCAACTGGCGGAGAGGAAGGGATTCGAACCCCCGGTACGGCTCTACACCGTACGGTCGCTTAGCAAGCGACTGCCTTCGACCACTCGGCCACCTCTCCAACAAGCAATGATTTCAATACGAGCCGCGCGCTGCGAGACCCGCGGGCGGCCTTTGTAGCCGCCCCCCAAAGGAGTGTCAAAGCGCCCTCCGGCCGGTCCCGCTGCCGTGCTACAACGTGGCCCATGCGTTGGCTAGTCGTGTTGTTTGTTGGGTTCGCGAGCTTGGCCCAAACGAGCGAGGCGCGGGCCTGCTCCTGCATGAAGTTGTCGCCCTCCGAAGGCCTCTCGTCCTCCCGTGCGGTCTTCACTGGCGAGGTCACCAAGATCGAGCCAAACGAGGCGACCCGATTCGGCGGGTTGGAAGTCACCTTCCGCGTGGATCGCGTCTGGAAGGGTGACCCCAACCCGGAGATCAAGGTGCACACGGCAGGGAGCAGCGCTGCCTGCGGATACGCGTTCCTCGAGGGCGAGACCTATCTCGTCTATGCGGTCCGTGACAACGCCGACCCCATGCGGGTCAGCCTCTGCAGCCGGACCGCACCGATCGAGAGCGCGAAAGAAGACCTCCGCTTCCTCGGGAAGCCTTCGCATGAGTTCGACGACTCGCGCGGCAACAAGGGTAAGTGCGCTGCGGCCCCTGCAAACGCGGATGGACCCGGCTTCGGGTTGCTGGTGTTGCTCTTGCTCGGCGCGGTGCTTGCGATGCGACGCCGCCGGCTCGTGCTGGTTTTGGCCGTGCTGGCCGTGTCGCTCGCCGGCTGCAGCAGCGTACCGCCGAAGCCAGCGCTCATGGCCAACATGGTGAAGGACGATGTCACCGTCACCCACTTGCGCGCGATAAACTACGAATACGCTGCCGAGTTCGCCCAGCTCACTGCGATGTGTGTGCAGGACATCGTTGCGCAGAATGACGACCCAAGGGTGCGGGAACGCGCGTATCAATGGCGCATGTGGGCATCGCCCCAGGCCCGGGCCGCGGCGTTCCATCAGGACCCCTTCGTCGGCTTGCTGGAGCTTTGGATTCTGGCCTCCCAGCAACGCACCTACTTCACCGAGGGCGGCGGCAAGAGTTACTTCGGCGAGCAGCAGGGGTGCGCTCTCGAGACCACCAAGGCACTCGAAGAAGAGGCGAGGCGCCTCATAGCGACCATCGTGGTGGAGGAACGGGGGGAGCGCTTGTACGAAAACGGGCGTGCCTGGGTCGACGAACACCCGATCGAAGGCCAGCTATTCGTTCGCCCCACGGCCGGAGCGGACCTCGCCGGTCTGGTCCCGGAGACGAAGCAGGGCGGCCTCAAAGCGGTGGCCAGCCTCGAAGAAACGTTCCGGGATCTGAACGATCGGATCACTATCCTCACTGTGCAGATGCCGGTCGAAGCACGCTGGCAAGCCGAGTACCTGACGAACTCGTTGTTCGAGGAGCGAGTTCAAGGGCCCACCGATTCGATGCTCGCTTCGATGGAAACGATGGTCGACTTCCTCGACGATCTCGAGCCGATCCTAGCCACACAAACCAACGCGCTCCTTGCCGGTATCACGGCGGAGCGGATCGCGGTCTTCGACGCGGTCGAGGAAGAGCGCACCGAGATCTTGGCGGCCATCGAGGATGAGCGCGGGTCGATCATGGGCAAGCTCGATGCGCAGTTGCTTTCGGCCACGACCGAGCTCGATCAGGTGGGGCGAGGCCTCATCGACCACTTCTTCGTTCGTCTCATCGAAGTGCTCGCCGTGGTGGGAGTAGCCTCGTTCCTGACTGTCCTGCTGGTGCTGGCAGTGCTCCGGAGACGCAGCAGCCGCAACGATTGACCGCGCCGCGCGGAACGAATATGTCCGTTGTATGGATGTGGTTTCCTTCAGAAAGACGACCGAAAAGTACTCCGTTATTTTTCTCGACGCGTATGGCGTTCTGAAGAGCGCGACGGGGCTGATCGAAGGCGCGTTGGAGACGGTCACCTCCCTGATCGCCGCGGGCAAGGAGGTGTTCGTGGTCACGAACGACTCCTCGCGCTCGCCTGAGTCGATGGCCGAGCGGTACGCCGAACAGGCCGGAGGCGAGCTCTTGCCCCCCGAGCGCTACGTCTCCTCCGGACTTCTCGCGGCCGAGTACCTCGAAAAACAGATCCCGTACGGCAAAGTCGCCTACCTAGGAAAGCCGGAGTCCGCACACTACGTCGAAATCGCTGGAAAGATCCCAGTTCCGATCGCGGACTGCACGGTCAAGGACAACCTGGTTGCAATCGTCTTGCTCGATGACGAGGGCTTCGACTGGTTCCGCGACGTGAACGCCACCCTGAACTTGATTCGCCGTAGGAACGTCCCGGTCATCATCGCCAACGCAGACATCACCTACCCGATGTGCGGCAACGACATTGCCATTGCGGTTGGAAGCCTCGGCGGCCTCTTGGCCGACATCACCGAAAAGACGTTCGTCCGTTTCGGCAAGCCCGATTCGATGATGTTCGCTTACGCCTTAGCCCGCGCCCGCGAGCAGCTCCCGAAAGTCACCAAGCGCGACGTCTTGTTCGTCGGCGACACCCTCCGCACCGACATCATCGGCGCCAACACCTACGGATTCGACACCACCCTAGTCCTCTCAGGCAACACCCTACCCGAACAAGCCGACCTCATGATCCGCAGCTCCGGCATCATCCCAACCTTCATCAGCGACTCAATAGCCACGTAGGAATCTCGCGGCTTACAAGACCTCGAGCAACGGCTCGAAGTCGACTAGCTCGAGATGGGGCAAGTATTCCTCGACCGCCTCGTGCTGTAGGCGGTGGCAGATGTCTGTCTGGAAGAAGTGCTCGCCGATGCGCAGGACGTAGTTCAGGATGAAAAACCGGTATGCTTCCCTGAGGAATAGGAGCTCGTCCTTCGTGAGCCGGTGCACCTCGTGGTACGCGCGCAAGAACTTCATGAAGCGCTCGTCGAAGAAGGGGTCGGCCGTGTAGCTGAAGGCCGTTTGGTCGCCCTCCGCGCGGACCACGCGAGCGCAGAAATAGAGGTCGAGCATCCGTGGCTCGATCCGGAACCAGTCGTAGTCCCACCGAGAAAAGAACTTGAACCCGTCGCCATCCATGCCGACCGAGAAGTTCCCGATGTTCCAATCGATCAGGACCGGGATCTTCGTCCATTCGTGGTAGCCAAGGGCGTCGGCGTTACCGAGAAACGCGTCGCAATGTGCACGCACGAAACCGATCGATGAGTCCCTGAAGCCGCGCTCGCGACGCCACTCCGAGCTCCCGATCGCGTCGTGGAGGCTCGCCACATCTGCGCCGAGCGACTGCCATGTCGGCTTCACGCGATCCGAAATCTCCAGACACGCGCGATGAAACAGTCCCATCTCCTGGCCCAGCGATTCGACCTGCGCATCCGTCAGGACCTTCGGCAGGAAGTCGTAGAAGGGCTGCTGCCCGTAGAAGACGACCCACTCATCTTCGTCGCGATACGTGAAGACCTCGTCGTTCTTGAGCAGCACCGGCGCAAGGAATGACGCGTAGCGGGTTCCGCGAAGCCGATGAATCCACTCGTGGATGCGGTAGTGGTCTTGACGAAAGTGCACGTATGAGCCGTAGCTCGAACGCTTTGCCACCATGGCGTGCCCGTCATCGAGGACGAGAAGATACACCGAGTTGGTCGACACGTTGGCGCTGATCTCGCGCACCTCGACCACCTCCCGGTGATCCCCGTAGGCATCCCAGGCCGCGGTCAGGATAGGTGGAACGGCAGGCTCAATCACGTGTATACGAGCGCTTCTTACGCCTGCGCGGCGTAGAGGTCCATGATGTCGTGCAGGAGCTTGACAGCATCTGCGTTGGAACGCTGGAAGGCATTGCGGCCAACGATCGAGCCGTATCCGCCGCCCTTGGCGATTTCGCTGATCTCTTCGAGGACGGCCTCGGTGCCCTTGGCCGCGCCACCGGAGAAGATGACGATGCGCTTGCCGTTGAACGCCGCTTGCACGACGTGCTGAATGCGTTCGGCCAACGTCCCGATGGGAACGTTTTCGTAGCTCTTCTTGGCCGCGTCTTGGAAGACGACCTCGGTCGGAGGTTTCACCTTCACGACGTGCGCACCGAGCTGGCAGGCGATCTGCGCGGCGTAGGCCGCGACGTCGATGGCGGTCTCCGCCTCCTTGGGCATGTCACCACGCGGGTACGACCACACGATGGTCGGTAGACCGACGGCGCGCGCCTCGTTGATGAGGTCCCTAAGGTCTTGGTACATCTGATTACGCAGGCCGCTGCCCGGGTAGATCGTGTAGCCGATCGCCGCACAACCGAGCCGAAGCGCATCGTCGACGGAAGAGGTGAGCGCAGAGCACGGCGTGTCGGGCCCACCAAGTGAGTCGCTGTTGTTCACCTTCAGGATGAGCGGGAGCCGGCCGGCATACTCGTACGCAATCGACTCGATGAAGCCCAGCGGCGCCGCGTAGCCATTGCAGCCCGCCTCGACCGCGAGCGCCGGATGGTAGGCTGGGTCGTAGCCAGGAGGGTTCGGCGCGAACGAGCGAGCCGGCCCGTGCTCGAAGCCTTGGTCAACCGGCAGGATCACGATCTTGCCGGTTCCCGCAAGCCGCCCGGTGTTGAGCAGCCGCCTGAGGTTTCCGATGACACCGGGGTTCTCCCCAGCGTAGTTGGCGAGGATCTTCTCGACTTTATCGCTCATGCCCGCAGCCTCCGTTTCTCGCGGACGACCTTAGCTCAGAGATCCGGGCCGGTCATGCGAATCGGATCGGGATTTAGGCGCAAGACTTGCGCCTGAGGCCCGATCCCCCCGTGGTCGACGCAAAGCATCGACTTTACGGGGCTAAGGGCGAGCGGACTGCGCTGCCGGCTGACCCTCCGCGTAGAACGACGCTATTTCCGAAGCGTACTTTTCGTTGACGACGTTGCGTTTCACTTTGAGGGTCGGTGTCAGCTCACCGCCATCGACGCTGAAGACGGTTGGGAGGATCCGGATCTTCTTGATCGTTTGGAAGCGTGCGACCTTGGAGTTGCAGGCGTGCTCCATCTCCTCCTCGATGAAGCGCTTCACGTCGGGGTTGCGGGCCGCGGTTGCGACGTCGGTCAAGTCGGAAATCTGCGAAGCGACCTCGAGCTCGGGTAGCGCCTCCGGATCGAGCACGATCAACGCCGACAGATACGGCTTCCGATCGCCGATGACCACGGCTTGCCCGACCCCTGGGATCGATTGCAGGTACCCTTCCATCTCGGAGGGTGCGACGTTCTTCCCGCCGGCGGTGATGATCAGGTCCTTCTTACGGCCGGTGATCAGGATGTAGCCGTCCTCGTCGATGGCGCCGAGGTCGCCCGTGTACATCCAGCCCTCCTCATTGTAGAGTTCGGCGGTCCTCTCGGGCAGACGATGGTAGCCCTTCACCATGTTGTCGCCCTTGAGCAGAATCTCGCCATCGTCGGCGATCATCACTTCGACGCATGGAAGAGGCTTGCCGATGGTGCCGAGCTTCAATCGTCCGGGCGGCTGCACAGACGCAATGGCCGAAGTCTCGGTCATCCCGTAGCCCTCGTTGATCGGCAGACCAATCGACGCGAAGAACTCCAAGGTAGAGACCGAAATCGGTGCTGCGCCGCTGATCGCAACCTGCAGCTGATCCAAGCCAAGCGCGTTCTTGATTTTCGAGATCACGAGCTTGTTGGCGAGGGTGCGCGAGAAGCTCGACACCTGCTGACCGGTCGCGTTCTCTTGCTTGAACGCTTCGAGTTCGGTCTTTCGCGCCCAGCTCGCCAACTTGGCTTTGATGCCGGTCGTCCCTGCCAGTTTGCCCCGCAGCGCCGCCTCGAATTTCTCCCAGACACGCGGGACCGCCAGGAAGAACGTCGGGTGCACCTCGACGAGGTGGTCCTTGATCTGCGTGAGGTCGCGGCAAAAGTAAGTCTCCGCTTCGACCAAGAGCCCGCCAAAGTTTGTCAACCCCTGCTCGGCGGCGTGACATAGTGGCAGGTAGCTGACGTATCGGGTTTTGGTCGCGAGGAGCGAAGGGAACACCTGCCCAACGGCGCTGCTGCTGGCGCGAATCCCCCGGTGCGAGAGCATCGCCCCCTTGGGCAGCCCCGTCGTGCCCGACGTGTAGACCAGGAGCGCTACGTCATCCATCTGCACCGCGTCGAGCCGCGCATCGAGCCGCGCATCGTCCAGCGAATCGCCCTTGTCCATCAACGCAGCGAGGGTGATGACGCGCGGGTCGCTCGAACCAAGGTCATCCATCGTCACGATGTGCTCGATGGGGCTGTCGCCGCCAGCGATCGAGAGGTATTTGTCGAGCTGAGTCTTGTCGTCACAGATGACGATCTTCGACTCCGCGTTCCCGATGATGTAGGCCATCTGGTCGGGCAGAAGCGTCGTGTAGAGCGGCGCCGGAATCCCCTGAGCGGCGTTGATGCCATGCTGGCAGATCACCCAATCACGCCGGTTGGCGCCGACGATGGCTACGCACTCCGCGGGCTGCAGACCGAGGGAAATCAGTCCCTTGCCGACCCGTCGCACGCTTGCCCAGTACTCGGCCCAGGTGGTGGTCGCCCAGGTGCCGTCCGGGTTGCGATCGTGAAGGGCTGCCTCGCCCGGGTGTGACTTGGCCCAGCCCTCGATTTGCGAGAGCATTGTTCCTTGCAGCGTCATGGGTCCTCCTAAGAGGCATGCACGCTACCCGATCGGAGGCGCGATCCCTAGTGCAAAGGTTGCGTCTCGGGCGAGGGCAAGGGCACGTTTTCGACGCCGCAACTGCCCACCGGGGTGGCGGAGGAGGAGGGATTCGAACCCCCGGTAGAGTCGCCCCTACAACGGATTTCAAATCCGCCGCCTTCGACCGCTCGGCCACTCCTCCGTGGTGGGGCGATTTAGCACATGCG
>JAFDAJ010000394.1 GCA_019313915.1 Deltaproteobacteria bacterium | reverse complement strand
TACGGCAGACCCCAGAACTGGCCGTCCGCGATGAGCTCCTCGGTGAGGTTGAGCGTACGGCTGTCCGTATCGATCGGAATGATGACGGTGGCCGGGACCGCGAGTTGGAGCTCCGCAGCGGTGGGGGCGGTGCGCATCTGAAACTCGATCGTCGATGCCCCTGGCGTGGTTCCCGTCCACCTCAGGTCGCCCCACTTGGGGACCTCCGGGCCGTCCGGCGGAGCGTTGCATCGCTCGGTGCTGTCGTACTCGTTGCGATAGAAGCTCGACCCAGCAACGTCGTCGAAGTCGTGTGCAGCGGAGTCGGGCACCATGACGCGAACGGGAATCCGTTCGACCAGGACGGCATCGTCAGCCCACACGACGACTTCGAAGTCGAACACCTGCGAGTCCATGGTCGGTGAGACCGAAGTATTCATGAACACCACGTCGTATTCTAAGAGGGCACCGAGGTCGCAGCGAGTGCAGGTGTTGCCCGACCCACTCTCGCATTCGTCGGGATCCCCTTGCGCGCAATCGTGGTGACGAATCAGTGAGATGAAATCACGCTCGTCGACCATGGAAGCATCGTTGTCCTCGGCGAGCAGAGAGATGTCGTAGACCGATTCGGTCCTTGCGCGGGCAATGGTGTTGCTGATGGCGGGGCCGAGGCCCGCACCGCTTGCGGAGGGGAGCTCGAAGACCCACTCCTCGTTGACCTTCGTGAGCGCATCGGTAGCCGCGGCCATGAGCCTAGCGTCGTCATTCCCATCGCTCACCACATCCATCGCGTCCCTCAAGGTGACGACGCTGGCGACGCGAATGTCGCTCGCGAGCAACGCGTTTTCGACGTCGTCGTTCCCGAAGTCGTCGGTCCACACCACCGGTGCGTCATGGGTGAGCCACGTGGAATTGGCGGGATCGCCATCGTGCACGATCGAGATGCTGAACGCCCCCTTGGACGTGTGCCCAGGCTCGGTCGCAGGAACGATGCCGTCGGCGACGAGGTAGTACTGCTGCGATGTCGTCGGGTCCCAGCTGATGAAGCCCCAATTGCCGACACCGACCGTGCCGCCATCGCATTCGAGCGCCGCAGCAGGATCGAGCAGCGCGTCGTCGAAGAGGGCGACGTTTGCGCCGGGCCAATGGGTGTTGTTGGCAAACGCGCTTACGCCCGGTCCTGGTATCGCCGAGTCGAAGCGCAGCGCAAGAACCACATCGTTGCCGTCCATATCGAAGCCGAGCGGAGCCGGCGGCGAGCCACAACCCAGCGCTTCGGAGGTTTTGACCTGATCCGTGAGGAGCGTGCTCATGCCCATCAGCGTCAACGACTTCCCGGACAGATCGCCGAGGTCGAGTGCCGTCGCGGCGCTGTCGGCCAGCAAGAGGCCGGGAAACATCTCGACTGGCGGTAGATTCATGGCGGCGGCGCCAACCCCAGGCGCAAAGGGCGGATCTTCATACTGATTGCCGGTGCCCATCGGCGGCCCGTTGTAGACCTCGGCGTCGGTGATGTTCATGACCACGTGCAGCGCGTCCGAGCGGAAGCACGGGTAACCGACGTCAGCGTCGGGAGCGTTCGGGCATGAGCCGCGATTCGGCACCATGTTGCCGAGGCCGAGGCCGCTGGCGACCGTGAAGAGCGCCTGGGTCGCGGCGGAAGCGGCCGTCGCGTTCGACACGCGGGAGTCGAGCGTAGCGACGGCGGCCTGCACGAGAACGTCATCGTCCGTGAGGTCGAGGATATGATGATACGGTGCCTGGCTGTGCGCCGGCGCGAGCGGAGCCAGCGGGTACTCTCGATACAACCCGAGACCGAACTGCGCGTCTGGGAAGCTCGCGCGGACGTCAAGGATGATGGTGTCGATCTCGACTTGCAGAGTGCTGATCTCTTCGTCAAGCGTCGGGGTCGCATCGATCAAGAAGTACACGTCAATTTTGGGGATGTCGGCGGTGGTGGCAGCGATCGACGTACGCACCACTTCGGCGGCGCCCGACGGATCGTAGAACACCGTCTGGTAGAGCCCATCGTTGGCGGCGTCGCCGTCACACGGCACACGCCAGCCGGGCATGCCCGGACAATCGTCTGCGTCGTC
>JAFDAJ010000393.1 GCA_019313915.1 Deltaproteobacteria bacterium | reverse complement strand
AGCTTCGGTCAAACGCCCCAGTGGCGACACCGATTCGAGTTCTGCTCTTACCGCTTGTTGGGTGAGCCCTCTTTCTTCGGCCTGTTTCTGGATGACCCATTCGATGCGGGGCCCGGCTACGAAGCCGGGCGAGATCAAATTCACCCGTATGCCGTTCGGACCCGCTTCCAGTGCGAGAGTCCTGACCAGTCCAACGAGAGCCATCTTTGAGGTGGTGTAAGCACTCCGCCCCCATAGGGGTCGTTTGCCACTTATCGAACCGATGACTGCCACCGACCCGGAGCCCTGCTCGATCATCTGGGGAAGTAGTTCTCTCGTAGCGAGGAACGTGCCACGGACGTTGACTGCGAACGTTTCGTCCCAACCTTCGACGTCGAGTTCCCACAGAGGGCCGCTGGGCCCGCCGACCCCGCTGTTGTTGACCAGCGCATGAATGGGACCGATACTCCTCACCGTTTCGGCGAGAGCCGTCGCGTCTGCTTCGTTAGTCAGGTCGACGGGTACGACGTGACCTTCTGAGCCCTTTGCGTTCACCATTTCGGCTGTCTCATTCAGGTCGGCGACACCCCGGGCGGCCAGCACCAGGTCGTAGCCGGCATCGGCGAATGCGAAGGCTATCTCTCGTCCGATGCCCCGCCCGGCCCCGGTGACGACCGCGATTCGCTTCACGGCATTCCTACGGCAAAGAACTCGGGATCGAGCCGCAACCGTGACGACACCGCATGTCCGTACATGAACTCCGCATCGGCTACCACCGCGGCATGCTCCGCCACCTGCTGGTCGCCTTCGGCAGTGCATCGCTGGGTGGTGACCGTCTTCAGGAACTTGCCCGCCCATAGCCCACCGGTATATCGAGCGGCCTTCATCGTCGGCAAGGTGTGATTCGTCCCTATGGCCTTGTCTCCATAGGCGACCGTGGCGTGAGATCCGATGAAAAGGCTCCCGTAGTTGGTGAGTCGCTCGACGAACCACTCCGTATCCGCGGTGTGGATTTCGAGATGCTCCGGTGAGATGTCGTCTGCGACCTTGCGCATCTCTTCGTCATCCTCACACAGAATGATGGTTCCGTAGTTCTCCCATGCCTGTCTCGAGACGTCGGCTGTTGGCCACCGCTCCAGCCAATGCTCGACTTCGCCAATCGTCTCCCGACCCAATTGCTCGGATGTCGTAGCGAGAATCCCCGGCGACGTCGGACCGTGCTCGGCCTGTCCGAGGAGATCGCAGGCGACGATCACAGGGTCGGCGGTGTTATCGGCGATAACCATGATCTCGGTTGGGCCGGCGAGCAGGTCGATGCCCACCTTGCCGAATAGCTGTCGCTTTGCTTCGGCCACGTATGCGTTTCCGGGCCCCACGATCATGTCGACCGGTTCGGCGTCTTCGAGTCCGAAGGCCATCCCGGCGAGGGCCTGCACGCCGCCGATGCAGAAGATCTCGTCCGCCCCTGACTTGTCCATCGCCCAGAGTTGCGGACCGTGCATTCCCCGTTCGTCTCTGGGTGGGGCCGCGCCCATGACACGTGGCACGCCGGCGACCTTCGCCACCTTCACGGTCATGACCGCCGACGCAATGAGCGGGTAACGGCCGCCCGGCGAGTAGGCGCCGACATTCTGTACTGGGATGTGCTTCTGGCCGAGCAGGATGCCGGGCAGTGTCTCAGCCTCGAAGTCGACGAGCGTGTCTCGCTGAAGCTGTGCAAAGTTGCTCACCTGGTCGATGAGGAACTGTGACGATTCCTCGACTTCGGGTTCCATCTCCTCGTAGGCCTGGTCGATCTCTGCCTGCGAGACTCGAAACGACTCGGGCGACCAGTTGTCGAATCGCTCCGAATACTTCCTGACTGCCGCCAGGCCGTTCTGTTCGACGTCGGAGAGGATGGTCGAAACGGTTTGGCGGATCTCGTCGGTGACCTGCTCAGGTGGGTACTTGGGTTCCTTCAGATACTTCATGAGGTTGTCTCCTTGGTTTCGGCGGTTGTGACGCCGCCCTGTTGTCCCGGAATGAGCCAGCTGCGCATGGCTTGTGTCACGAGCTCCGGTTGGTCGATCGTCGAGAGATGCCCCGCTCCTGGAATCACGAC
>JAFDAJ010000392.1 GCA_019313915.1 Deltaproteobacteria bacterium | reverse complement strand
CATCAACGAGCTGTTGAGGGAGCTCTCTGACACGACGGCTTCGGTGTATCTAGCGGCTGACTTCTTTGCGTTCAACCTATTGCACGCGCGGTGGGGCGCGCTGGGTGGCGTGCCCACGGTCAGCCTCCATGAAACACCTTTCTACGGGGTCGATGGGTGGCTGAAGCGTCTCGAAGACATCGTGCTCGGATCGCTCATACTCATGATCATCGCGATCCCGATGCTGATCATCGGCATTTTCGTCAAGCTAAGCTCCCCAGGGCCAACGCTGTTCAGGCAACGCCGCTACGGGTTGAACGGCCAGGTGATTCACGTGCTGAAGTTTCGATCGATGTCCGTCACCGAAGACGGCGATGAGATCAAGCAAGCCACCGAAGGCGACGTCCGCATCACCAAGCTCGGCGCATTTCTACGACGCACGAACCTAGACGAGCTCCCACAGTTCTTGAACGTGATCGAAGGCACGATGAGCATCGTCGGTCCCCGTCCACACGCGATCGCGCACAACGAGCTCTACCGCACGAAGATCCGAAGATCCAGGGCTATATGCTCCGGCACAAGGTCAAACCCGGAATCAGCGGCTGGGCCCAGGTCAATGGTTGGCGCGGCGAAACCGACACGCTGGACAAAATGGAACAGCGTGTCGAGCATGATTTGGACTATATTCGCAATTGGAGTCTGCTTTGGGATTTGCAGATCATTTTCATGACAGTCTTTGGTTCCGGCGCTCGCAGGAACGCGTCCTGACCGAAAGGGCGGCTTGATGGTGGATGAGCTAGGCGAGCCTTGGTCGGTCGGGCCAGAAGGACTTAGCAGCGCAAGGCGCCCAGGGTTCCCTGTAGATTTGCACCGTGTTCGCCGCGCGCTGTGGGACGGCAGATTGTGGTTGACCGGCGCAGCAGTCGCGGGGGTTGTCATTGGCTTCCTTTCTGTGAAGTTGGTGATAGGGGATGCCTACGAGACGACGGTGACGTTGAGACATGAAGGCGACATGACCGTCGACGATCGACGTCGGCCGGGCATTGCTCTTGGCCCGGCCGCCGATGCGCTGATGCACGAATCCGTTCTGCGCGAGATCCGGGAAGAGCTCGGGGCTGAGGCCACCTTGACCGACCTCGCCAACTGGATCGACTACGAGACAAATCCTCGCGGTGGGACAATGTCCTTCACCGTGTCCGGGGAGACGGGAGAAGATGCAGCGGAGTATGCCCGAGTCGTCACCAACGTCTTCATGGCCTACCACAAGGAGCGGCAGTCTCGGCGACTCGATGCGAAAATCGCGCGAACGGGGAAGCGAATCAAGGCCGCCGACAAGGAGGCGGAAAAGGCGCGCGATGTGTACAACGCGTTTCGCGAGATCCATGGGATCGCCGATCTTTCGACGGACCAACAGGCCATGGTCACATCGGCCGCCTCACTCCTCGCGGATAGTGAGTTGGCCGTGTCGGAGATCCGCGCACTCGAAGCCCAAGTCAGGAGTCTCGAGTCCCAGCTCGCAAGCACGCCCAAGACGAGTTTCGTTGGTGGAGGGATCTCACCGGAACGGGCCGCCTACAACAGCCTGCGACAAGAGCTGGCGAGCGCGCGAGCCACGTTGTCTCCAGCGCACCCGCGCGTCCAAGCACTTCAACAGCAGGTAGACCAGTTGCGCTCGGACCTTCGGGCTGGCGGCAACACGAGCCCAGGCGGCAGTGGCCTAGTGGGCGCCAACACCACTTATCAAGTCGTGGAGGGACAGCTCCGAGAGTCAAAATCGAATCTGGCAGCTCTGCGGGAGCGCAAGAAGGGGCTCAGTGAGATGGCGGACAGGGCCCAGAATCGAGTAGAAGCATTCTCCGACGTCGAAGGCGAAGTGACTGCGTTGCTCGCCGAGGTGAAGGTGACTGAGGCCCTCGTTGCCGGGTTGCGGGGCACCGAGGCTGCTCTCGAAGACGCGTTGCATGACCCGCCAAGCGGCTTCGTAGTGCTGGACCCGGGCGCAGTGCCGGAGTACCCGGCGGCAAACAAGATGAAGATGGTCGTCTTCTTGGCTATCCCCATGTTGTTCGTGGCCCTAGCATTGATCGTCGTGTTGCGACGCGAGTTCCGAGGGCTCTGGGTGAACACGCCAATGGAGGTCGCATTCTGGGGGAACGGGCCTGTGCTCGCCGCGACATCCTGGCCGAACGATCCGCAAGGCCTGGACCAGTTGATTGCCGGGCTCGACGACCTCGTGCCGCATGCCAAGGGAAGCCTGTTGATCGTCGGCGGCTCATCCAATGAGTCACGAATCGCCAAAGAGCTTGCACATCGACTGAACGACGACTGGTTCCCGCGGAGCGAACATGGCGCCACTCCCGTTGCGCCTAAATCTCCACCCGCCGCGCGGGCTCCCCTGCAGACCCCTCCACCATCGGGCCCTTATCCCATTGGTGATTCGGGCGCCCATTCCGTCGCGCTTGCACGACTGCCCTCGGCACCGCCAACAGACGCCATCCGCTTAGCCAGCCCGGCCGCCCACCTCGAGCTCGAGGCCTGGGATGGACCCTATGAGGGTCCAACGCTTCGACGCGCTGCCCGCGTGGCAGACCGGATCGTGGTTCTCGTGCGCTCGGGCGCGACGTCCGCCATTC
>JAFDAJ010000391.1 GCA_019313915.1 Deltaproteobacteria bacterium | reverse complement strand
ACGGGCGGTCGCTCCTCGGGACCCCGCGGCCTGCGCGTGAACAGCAGGCCGGACATACCCGCGATCCATTCGCTCCGCACGAAGAGCTTGCTGAAAACCGGGTGGCGCTCATCGTCGCGCGATGAGGTGAGGACCACCTCTGCGTAACTCGTGAGAGTGAGGGTTCTCGGACGGTCCGTCTCATTGACAACCGTGAAACGCCGGATTTCCACGTCGTCTTTGGGGGCAACCGCTACTTCCATACGAAGCCCGATACCGTGGTCGCGGCGATGGAACTCGGCCATGTGCGGATGACACTCCACGGAAGCGTCACCTCGCAGTCTTCCGTCCGGCTCCAGTACTGCAGGCCATTGCTCTCCCGTCTTCTCGTCCTTGACGTAGAACCACAGTCCTTGAGTCTCGGTGGTGGGGGCAGGCGTCCAGCGCGTGACGGCGGAGTCCTGCCAGCGAAGCCGACCGGCACCCGCGTCGGTGATCGAGCAAGAGCGTCGACCATTGCCGAGTAAATGGAGAGCCGTTCCGTGCTCACTTTCCGGTGACCACGGCTGCAATGGCGGCAGGCCGGCCGCGTGGAGCTGAGGCGTGGGGTATTCCATCCGCGGCAGATACTCGAGGGGACGCTCTGCCGGGATGCGCTCGTGCAGCAACAGCTCGACCGAGCGAACGCGAGGGTCCGCACGCATACGTCGGATGAGGGCGCTGTCGCAGAGCACGTTGCCGAGCGCCGCGAGGATCATCCCCTGGTGGTGCGCCATGTAGGATCTCACAGGAGCGAAGGACTGGCCCTTTGGCACGCGCCGCGGAGTGAAATCGGCGGCCTCGAACAGTCCGTACTCACCCAGCAGGCCAAGGGCCGTCAACTCGTGCAGATTTTCGATCGACGCAGGCGCATCACTGCCGAGGGCGAGGGCAGTTACGTACGGAGTCACGACCGTGTCTTCGGCCAGACCCCGTCGGAGACCGAGCCCCGGCACTCCGAAGGTGCGGTAGCGATAACTATGGCCCGCGTCGAGTGAAGCGTAGGCGGACTCGGAGATACCCCACGGCACATTCCGCGCGCCACCGAATCGTTGCTGGGCCGTGATCGCTGCGAGCTCGCTCTGCGCCAGAAGCGTCCCCGGCTCACTCCGCAGCAGGAGTGATGGCATCAAGTACTCGAACAGCGAGCCGCCCCACGAAACGAGGCAGAGCCTCCCCCCGGCCTGCGTGATCGATCGCCCGAGGTGGAACCAGTGCTCGATCGGCACGTCCCCCTTCGCAATAGCCACGAAACTCGCGATGCGTGCCTCGGACGCCAGGAGATCGTAATGGTTGGGGTCCATCCGTTCGACCGTCACGTTATATCCAAGATGAAACAGGCGAGTATGCACGTCGTAGAGCCACCGGAAGTCCATCGCGAGCGCGGCGCTCTCCGCCTCCGACGCTCGTTCCAGGAGATTCAGGCGAAGCCGCCCGACGCTCCGTTCACCTTCGTTCAGCGCTACCGCCAACTCGTCGATCCACGGATGGGCGCCACCTCCCTCGCTTGCGCTTGCCAACCGGTCGCGCGCCTTGGCGATCCGGCCTGGCAGATCGGCAAAGGAAACGCAGAGCGGGAGAAGCTCCTGCAGCTCGTTGGCCAGCTCGCGCAACCCTTCCGGTGTGGAGGACCACAGGCGCGTCCACGGCGCGAAAGTGTCGATCTCCCGGCTCATATCCCGGAGGTGGTGAAAGAGACGATCGAGCCAGTTGCGCACGTCCCGCAGGATGCTGAGATCCAGCTCACCATCGACCTCGTCGAGGGCCTCTCGGAGCTCGCGCTCGAAGGTCGGGCTCTCGCTCTCGGTCAGTTCCTCCAGCGTCGGCAGCCACCTCACAGGGTCATCGCGCGCGATCTCGGCGCGCTCCTCCATTGTGCGAAGCATCGCGCGAAGCGTCCCGCGGCGACGGTGGTTGCCCAACCTTTCGATATCTGTTTCGAGCAATGCAAGCACATCCACCAGACCATCCCACCGGGCCGGGCGCAGTACAGGGCCGCTCGCGATCTCCGCGCAGCCTTCCTTCAGCGCGATGAGGCTCGCCGCGAGATTACCACTGTCGACAGTC
>JAFDAJ010000390.1 GCA_019313915.1 Deltaproteobacteria bacterium | reverse complement strand
GAAGGCCGCCGGAAAGCTCGCCGTCGAAGGCAAGGAATACGTCGTGCACGATGGCGACATCATGCACTTCCGCTTCAACGTCTAACGACGATCAGTCGTTGTAGGCTTTGAAACCAGTGATAGGACCACAGTCGGTCTCGAACAAGAGCAGGCCGTTCTCATCTTGGCCCATCTCGTGATTGTCACCGCCGCCGGCGCCGATCTTGAGATTGGCGTCGGTGTAAGCGAGGAAGTCGCACATCTCGCCCTCCTCTAGACCGCGATGCAACGTACGATCGGTATTGTTGATGAACCCGCACTCCGCTCGCAGCTTCGCGGCACCGCTGTTGTTCATCGGGGGGTCGATGATCGAACCAATGGGCTCGCCGATTCGATTCTTGATCTCGAAAATCGTCTCGCTCCGCCCATCCTCGTGAATGAAACTCAAGTTGAAGAAATTGCCCCACTGATGATAGTGCCCGAGCACGTAGTAGACGTTGTAGTCGACCTGGTCCTTCCCGAGGTGCTCCTGAAAGGGCTCCGTCAGATCACACAGCATCGAGGTCCGAGATTCGGTCGGAACTCCATCGACCGCCGCCGGAATATTGAGGTTTCCATTGGCGAAGCTGAACGGGGTGAGGCGAATCTCGACCTCGTCGGCCGGAACGGTCTCGACGTCGAACGTCATCGCGCTGTCCATCGCGGAGGCCGAGACGTTGAGGAGATGGACGCTACCCACGATGACACTGTGTGGAGGAATCTCTAGCGCTGCACCATCCGGGAACGCCTGAAGCTCTTGCAAGGTCTGGGTCGACTGGGCGAAGAAGACGCCGCCCGCGGCTGCCGCCAAGTACTCGCGGAAACGCCGGTCCCGGCAGGTCCACGTCCCTTCGAGCTTCGCGTCTGGTCCCTCGACCTCATAGTCGGGTGGGTACGCCCCTTCCGGCACGAAGAACCAGTTCGAATGGTGCCAACCACCGTCGTTCGTCTGCCGAACCTTCTTCACGTAGATCGGCTCGTCATTGCCAAGCACCCAGCTCTGGCAAACGTTGACGACCTCTTGGGCAACGTCGATCATGATGGGATCGTAGGTGTGGCTGAGCATCGCCTTGAACTCGCTCGTTCCGCCGCTGCCGCCCGCGCCAGGCGTGCCGCCGCTGCCACCTGCGCCGCTGCCACCCGCGCCGCTGCTGGGAGTGCTGCTGTCGCCGCAACCAATGAGTAAGAGAGTTAAGATGGTTGATAGAGTTATCAGGCGCATGGGCTTAGGATTCCTTATTGAATGGGGTTGGGCAAGTAGATGGGCGATGACCTCGAGAGAAGGCGTCCCGCCCATCAAAGTTTTGTCATTACGGGCGCTTAGAGGATCCTCACCTCGATGAGCATGTATTCGTTGCTGCCGTGGTTATCGACATGCCAGAACAGCGGAGTGCCCGCCGGGTAGTCCTTGGAGGCCGTCCAGGTCGCCTTGGGAAACACAAAATCGGAAGGGATCGAGACCGTGTAGTCGAGCGCGACTTCGTCGCCGATCACGAAGGTCATGTGGGCCTCCCCCGGGACGGGAGCGGTGAGCGCGGAGTGGCGCGCACGAACCTCAACCTGGTCGCCCGCGCGAATGGCGCGGAGCGAAGGCTGCTCCAATGTGATCCAGTTGCAGAGGTTGAACCGGTCGTCCGGCATTCTCGTGTAGACCGAGAGCACCGTGAACGAGTCCAGGCACTCGGGCACGAACGACACGATGCATGTCGAGGTCGGCTCGAACTCCACGCACTCGTCTTCCGGCCAAGGAAACTCGGGACAGTCGATCGGGGTGAGCTCGCATTCCGCATCGTCTGGCGGTGCACCGTAGAACGGCTCTCCCTTGTCGGAGGACGATGGCACCCACTGCGTGTTGTCGACGAGTGGGCCGGGATCGCTGACGGTGCTGCTACTGTCGCAGCTCCACAGGGCGCAACAGCAAAAGACCAACGCGATTCGACTAGGCATTCTGCCTCCGAGGATACGTTCGCGCGCTGCGCCTGACTAGCTCTGTTGCGGAACGCTGACCCGAACCAGCACGTCGGGCTTCACCTTCAAGGCTCCAAGTGCCGCCGTAAAGGGCTTGATCCCGAAA
>JAFDAJ010000389.1 GCA_019313915.1 Deltaproteobacteria bacterium | reverse complement strand
GCACACACAGCTACGCTAACCGCGCGCAAGAACCAAGGACCGCCAATTCAAGCGCGCCTCCTCAAGGCGCTCGCCAAAGTAGAACGCACCCTGGCGACGCACGAACGAAAGTACGGCTAGCGGACGCGTCTACAGCATTCTTCCCAATGGAAGATCGAGGGGCGAGACGAGGCCGGGCTTCGCCTCGCAAACGAATGGAATCGCGTTGATTGCCTTGGTGCCGGTCGACCACGTGCCGATCACGTCTTGGTCGGCGTAGATTTCATGGGTGAGCCGGCTACCGGGGGTGCCTTTGATGTCGATTTCGAGCCAGCCGTGTCTGGGTCCATCGGCCAACCAGGATTCCCGGACGTACTCACTACCCAAGAGGAAGCGAAGCTCGATGGTCGCCACCGGTTTATCGCGCTGGGTCGTCGATGCCTTGAGGAGCAGCCCGGCCATCGTTCCCTTCTTGACGACGATCTTGTCTTCGTAGTCCTGGGTGGCAGGTTCGAACTCGTACGTGAAAGCCGTCCCGTCGTGGGGGAGCCCAAGCTCCTCGCAGAGCAGGTCGGTGACCTCGTGAAGGCTTCTTGCGAAGATCCCGTAGGCGCCGCGCGTCCCGCCCGAGAGGTCGTCCTCGGACTTCCCGAAGCCGAACATCTGCAGGAAGACCTCGCTCAGAGAGGCCTGAGGCTCGCAGGTCTTGATGTAGATCGAGTCGATATCGGTGCAGATCGACGAGGCAAGTAGCGCGAGCTCGTAACTCAGGCCCGGGTTGAGGCCAGTGCCGTAGAGCGAGGACTGACCGGTTGCGCACGCATCGAGGATGGCGCTGTAGCAAGAGCGCTTCTTGGGGTTCCAGCCCGCGATGATGCTGACGACGTTCTTGCCGCGGAATGATCTCGTCGTACCGCTCGGTCGGTGGGTTGTAGAGCACGCAGTCGGCGTCGACCGCGAGGATCTCGTCCATGTCGTTGGTAGCAAGCACTCCGAGCGGCTCGATGCCTGCGATCTCTCCGACGTCGACGCCGCTCTTGGCTTCATGGTGAACGTACGCGCCCACCATCTGCATCAATGGATGCTCTGCAATCACGCGAACCTGGTGTCTCGCGATCTCGCCCGTGTACCACTGAATGATCTTGAGCTTCTTCATCGACGCACTTGCCTCCCGCGTCACTTTCGGATGATACGCGCTAGAACCTTGTCGGCACGCTCCCCATACGGAGGGACCATGCCAGAGAGCCGTTGAAGGTTGAGTTTGCTCTGCTTGTAGACCGCCCGCGCATGGCTGAAGGTCTTGAAGCCGTTGAATCCACGGTAGTGGCCGATGCCCGATGAACCGACGCCGCCGAAGGGCAGGTCCTCGATGCTAGCGTGGACCATCACATCGTTGATGCAGGCTCCTCCCGACACGGTGCGATCGAGTAGATGGCGCTGGGTCGCTTCATCGCGACTGAAGATGTAGAGCCCGAGCGGGCGAGGATGTGAATTGATGTAGGCGGTGCACTCTTCGAGGTGCTCATACGTTTTGATCACCAGGAGTGGTCCGAAGATCTCTTCCTGCATGATCTTCAGATCTTCGCCGGCGTTGACGACAAAGGTGAAGGGCATCTTGTATGCCCCCTCTTGCGGGCCGAAGTCTTCGCCGGCAGGGTTGATCTCTCGGACGTCAGCGCCAGCGGACACTGCTTCTTCCACATAAGAACGCAGTCGCCGGAGGTGGCGCTCGTTGATCACGGAGCAGCAATCCACGTTATCGAGGAGGGTGGGGAACATCTCGCCCGTCCACTTCGTGGCGTGCGCAATGAAGTCCTCGAGCTGATCTTCGGCGACCATGATGTAGTCCGGACCGAGACAGGCTTGCCCGGAGTTGAGTGCTTTGCCCGTCATGATTCGAACCGCCGCGTCTTCGAGATCCGAGTCGCGTGCGATGATGACGGGAGACTTTCCGCCGAGCTCGAGCGTAACTGGCGTCAGGTTCTCCGCAGCGGCCCGCATCACGTGTTTGCCGACCGTGGCAGATCCGGTGAAACACAAGTGATCGAATGGCAGCGACGAGAAGGCCGCGCCCACCTCTGGTCCACCGCTGACACACGCGACCTCCGTCTCATCGAACGTGCTCGCGACCAGGCCTGCCATCAGAGTGGCGGTGGCGGGCGACACTTCCGAGAACTTGATCATTACCCGGTTGCCTGCAGCAAGGACGCCAGCCAACGGTGAAAAGGTGGTGTTGATGGGGAAGTTCCAAGTGCCGAGGATGCCGACGACACCCTTGGGCTGATATTCTACCCTCGCTTTGGCGCCCACGAGCGCGAGGGGCAGGGGAACTTTGCGCTTGTCCTGCTTCATCCAGCGCCGAACACGCTTCTTGGCGTGCTTCAAGCTCTCCAAGGTGGCGTATAGCTCCATGAGCGTCTGATGACGCGAGCGATTGCCAAAGTCCTGATCGAGCGCGTCGGCGATCGTATCTCGGTTGTCGTGGAGGAGCGAGATGGCGCGATCCAGGCGATCGACACGTGTCTCGGCGCTGACGAAGCCCTCCGCGACGAACGCGTCTCTCTGCTTTTGCAGCAGGGCCTTCATCACTGAGTCGGCTCGGTGACGTGCGAGTCTGCGGACACGAAGCCGTAGTCAAAGTGGATTTGCATGATTCCTCGCCGTGCCGGCCGCGCTGCCCGCACATGTTGGCAACGAGGTTACTATGGGCGCGCTACGCCTCGTCGGGTTATTGGGATTGGCTCTCCAAGTATTCGTTCGGGTTATACTTGGCTGTATTTGAGGTGCTCGGAGCCCATTCTTGGATCGTTTTGGCGCGTCGCGCGTCACCACGAACATGGCCAGAGACTCAAAGCTTCACCTTCGCATCGCCAGCCCCTGCAAAGCGCCCTGGGAGAACATGGACGGCGACGAGCGCGTTCGGTTTTGTCGGGAGTGCAATCGGAATGTTTACAACCTGTCGGCGATGACCGATCGCGAGGCGCGACGTGTC
>JAFDAJ010000137.1 GCA_019313915.1 Deltaproteobacteria bacterium | reverse complement strand
CCAACCCTCTTCGAACATGGATCCGCATTCGAGGTGGGGAAGTCTAGCCCGATCCAGGGACGAAAGAACAGGCAACGGGCGACGCAAAATGTGCGCGGCGTTTCAAGCTGTGGATGTTGGGCAAACGTGGTACCGATCCCTCACTGATCACATTGGGGGGCTGCAAAATGGAAGGCGTCTATTTCATTCCGGGGACGGGAACGTTACTGGATTGCGACGAAGCCCCGGTCGCCAACCTCGACGGCACCGGTTGGTTCGACAACGGAACCGTAACGATTCAAACGGCGGGCTGCCAAGAGGCGATACCGGGCGATGTCTTCCCCGCATGCGCCCTCGACTGGGTGTTCACTAGAGACGATGAGAACCTCAACGACGTGACTATCATCGTTGACAACGAGTACCGGATCGACGGCCGGCTGTGCGGTGACCAACTCCACCTGCGGGGTGGCTGGTGGCTGCCGGTCGAGGACGAGGACGTGAATTACTGCACCTACGAGGACGACTCGGCCGAGGAGGTGGGCATCATGGCTGCGGGCAACGTCCTGACGTACGCCCCCGCCGACGGCCAGGCCCCTGCGCAGCTGACTGGCACTTTGGTGGTCCAAGGCAGTTGCGGTGCCGAATACGACGTCACCTTCACCCAAAAGTGAACTAGCAGCGCAAAGCGACCCGCCTCACGTCGTCGGTTCCAACGTCTCCTGAAACCTCCGCAGCAAATCCACGTAGCTCACGATGCCAAGCAGGTCGCCGGTGTCGAGGTCGGCCACGGGAATGGCCCCGACCCGATGCAGGAGCAGCAACTCGATCACCTCTCGGATGGGGGTCTCGGGGTCGACCTTGACCGGGCTGGTGTTCATGAAACTGCCCACGGTCGACGAGCGTGCGCCCTCGACGGCCTCTATCGCTTCGTCCTCGGCAGCTTCCGAGAAGCTTCGAAGGTCCCGGTCGCTGATGATGCCCACGAGCTCGCGGCCACGCACCACCGGAAGGTGCCGAACATCGAGCTCATACAGCAGCCCCAACGCTTCGGCCACCGACATGAGCTCGATCGCGGTCACCGGGTTTTCGGTCATGATGTCTTTTACAAGCACAAGCTTCTCCTCTCCAAGTCGTCCGCTACAACGCTAGAACATGGGGAACGGTAGAGTCGGTTCCACCGCATCGAAATTCTGAATCATCTTGAGCGTGGTGACCACCGCTATTAACGAACAAAGATTCGCGGCGACGAGGCTCCACCCCATGAGGCGCAGCCGACGAGCGGTCGGCTCGAGCACGGCCATCACCAGCACCACCACCGCCACGGGCACCGCGGCAGCCAGCACCCAAAGCCCCGCCCGAGATCCGTAGGGCGCTGCAACTCCGACGGCAATGACCGCGAGGCATACCAAGACCAAGAGCACGCGCTTGAGGCGCGCGCGAGAGAGATCTTCATCGGTCCTCGCCTTGGTACGCGCAACGGTCAGTCGGATCACGGCCGTGCCCAAAAGGGAGGTCACCAGCCAGATCAGGGCCACCGCGAGCGTCGAAGTCGCGCCAAGACCGGCAGAAAGCCCCAGGGGAATCGCAATCGAAGAGAGCGTCGCGGCCGCGAGCACTTCGCCCACCATGCTCCGTTCGAGCCCCTGAATGGCCAACATCACGAGCGCTACCCCGAGCAAGAGGGGGACACCCACCGCATATTGAACGACCGTCGTCGTGAGCAGAAGCCCCGCAATGCCAGTGCCCGACGCCAGCAGGAGGAAAATCAAGAGTGCGCGCTTGGCGCGGTCACTCTCCTCACGCTTCGTGCGGTTGCCACGTTGCCCAAACAACACGAGAAGCGGCTCGTTCGCCAGGAAACACGCAATGGCGCCGACGGCCAGGAGCCAGGTCGCGGTCGTCGGCCATCCGCCCAGAAAAACGGTGACGATCGGGAACAGAAGCTCGGCGTAGGCGCCGTGCTCGCGGGGGACCATCTTGCGCTGTGCGGTGCCCATGGGTTCTTGGGGATAGCACCCGCTGCGGCACGATCCATGGCATTTTCTGCACGTCCGAAGGCCCTTCGCGCAATATCTGCGTATTCGGGTATAAGTAGCCTCGCGATGCCGTCGCCTGCCGGTTGCAACGTGACCGATTTGAGGTTCGACCCTATGGAGGCCGTATGTGGACGGCCGTAGTTGCCGGGGCTGCGGCAGGCCTCGCATCGGTTCCGCATTGCACCGCCATGTGTGGACCACTGGCTGCTTACGCGTGCAGTGGGCGTCCGGGTGTGTCCGGACAAGGGCGTTACCAGCTCGGGCGTTTCATTAGTTACTCGGTGCTGGGCGCAGTGGCAGGGGTGATCGGGGGCGCGACCGCGGTTGGCCTTCCGCATGCGTGGGGCAGCGCGCTCCTGAGTTGGTCACTCGCTCTCGGTCTCGGCTTGGCTGCCGTGCGCCTGTGGCGGCGCCCCAACCAACCACTGGTGACCCTTCGAACCAAAAAGGACGATCCGAAGCCGTCCGTCGTTTCTCGGACGCTTGGAGGACTGGGCCGCCACCCGTTCTTCGTAGGCCTGGGCACCGCGGTGCTTCCCTGCGGCGCGTTGGCCGCGGCGGTGCTGATTGCGGCATCGACGGGCTCCAGCACACTCGGCTCCCTGAGCATGCTCGCGTTCGCCATAGTGAGTGGTGTGGGCTTGGTAGGGGCGACCTGGGTCTTCGAACGATTCGCCCGTCGCCCGCGGCCTGCCACCTCGCGCGTGCTCGCGGCCGTGCTCGCACTCGGGTCGATCCTGTTCATCATCCGCCCCGTTCACGCCTTACGCACCGGCGACACCTCATCGTGCCACTCACCCACGGGCAGCTCACAGGACCACCAAGCGCACCACCAGCACTCCAACTCCCCGTGACCACTACCCAACCAGCCGTTTGCGACGTTCCTCCGCCGCAGTCCCTGCCTTCAGTCTCTCGGTGCGTTCACTGTGCGCAGCCCTTGGTGAATGACGCCTTCGCACCCTATTGCTGCCGGGGGTGTCGGGCCGTGCACGCAATCCTCACCAAGGCCGGGCTCACCCGCTATTACGACCTCCGCCGGGGGCCGGGGCTTCCCCCGGCAGACCTGGAATCCCGCCGAATCGACCACAAGTGGCTCGAGCTCATCGAAGAAGGCCGCGCCCAACAAAGCGGGATCACCCGTATCGAGCTCGACATCCAGGGCATCCACTGCGCCGCCTGCATCTGGCTGATCGAGGAGCTCTTCCGGCGCCACGGAGGCAGCCGCGCCGGCATCTTGTCGATCAACCCGGCCCTCGGGCGCCTCGAGCTCCGCGTCTCTCCCGACTTCCCCCTTTCGGACTGGGTCGACTCGGTGGAAGGGCTCGGATACCTGCTCGGGCCGGCCCGTTCGACGGCAGCGCGACCTTCCGACGACCTACTGCTGCGCGTGGGCATCTGCGCTGCGTTGGCCGCCAACGTCATGATCTTTGCGATCGCCATTTACCTCGGCCTGCGTGAGGGACCGATCTACGAAATCCTGAACCAGCTGAGCTACGCCGCAGGCGTCCTTGCGGTGGTGGTGGGTGGCTCGGTCTTCATCGGGTCGGCGTTCCGCGCCGTGCGCCGCCGCATGCTCCACCTCGACGTCCCCATTGCACTCGGCATCGTGCTCGCCTTTGCGGGATCGACCTACTCCTTCTTCTTTGCATCCGGTCACGCTGCCTACATCGACACGCTCACCGTGTTCGTCGCCTTGATGCTGGTCGGTCGATGGCTTCAGCAGCGAATGCTCGAACGCAACCGCGCCCAACTTCTCGCTGACGACGGCACCGAGAGCCTGCTCACCCGCGAAGTGAAAGACGGCATCGTGCGCATCGTGCATTGCATCGGCATCGAGGAAGGCGACCGGCTACTCATTGCGCCCGGTGATCTCGTCCCTGTCGAGCTTCGGGTGTTGGACAACCCGGCGAGCTGCTCGCTCGACTGGATCGACGGCGAAAGCAGACCCCGTCGGTTCGACGTGGGCAAGGCCGTACCCGCGGGCGCCTTCAACGTCGGCGGCCGTGCGTTCTCCGGCATCGCCTCAACCAATTTCGCGGCGTCATCGCTGGTCGGGCTGCTCGGACGCGACCCGGCGTCGCAGGGCGACGGCCCTTTAGCGACTCATTGGTGGGCGCGCCTCTCGCGATACTACGTCGTCGGAGTCATCACTTTGGCCACGGCCGGCATCACGTTTTGGTGGTGGCGCAGTGGCGAGGCATTATTGGCGATCGAGGTAGGGACGGCGATTCTGGTCGTCACCTGTCCGTGCGCATTTGGCATTGCAGCACCGCTTGCGTACGAGCTGGTGCTCACGCAGTTGCGGCGCGCCGGTATCTTCGTGCGCGTCGGCGATTTCCTCGATCGAGTCCGCGGAATGAGACGCATCGTCTTCGATAAGACCGGCACGCTCACGACCGGCATGCTGGAGGTAGTCGACGCGAGCTCGCTCGAGACACTCTCGGACCGGGAGGTCCGGCTGCTGTACAACATGGCCGCTCGCAGCGCGCACCCGAAGAGCGTCGCGGTCCGACGCGCGCTCGAAGGACACGAAGCGGCTCGCTTCACCGAGCTCGAGGTCGAAGAGGAAACTGGCTACGGTATACGCGCCGAGCATCGGGGCCTCGAGTACAAGCTCGGCGCTCCGAGCTGGGCGGGGGCTGCCTCATCCGGAGACGGCGATGTCGTATTCTCGGTCGACGGCCATGTGGTAGCAAGCCTGCTCACCGACGAGCAACTCCGCCCCGGCGCCCGCGGTGAGATCGAGAAGCTCGAAGACGAGGGCTACCAGCTCGCGATCCTCAGTGGAGACGCCCCGTCCCGCGTCACCACCCTGGGTGCCAGCTTGGGCATGCCCACAGAGGTATGCATCGGCGGCCAAAGCCCTGAACAAAAGGCGGCCTACGTCCGCGAGCACGACCCAGCTGCGACCTTGCTCGTGGGCGACGGCTTGAACGACCAGGTCGCTATGCGAGAAGCGGCTTGCTCCGGGACACCCGCAGTGGATCGACCTTTCATGGCCTCGCGCTGCGACTTCTACTTCGTGTCACCGGGCCTGCACCCGGTCGTCCAAATTCTGCGCGTGTCCGACACTCTGGCGCAAGTCGTTCGACGTATCCTTGCCTTTGCAATTACGTACAACCTAGTTGCTGTTGCGCTTGCAATGGCCGGATTGATGAGGCCTTGGGTCGCAGCTGTGCTAATGCCGCTCAGCTCGCTAATCACGCTCGCGTACACCGTGATGGCGTTGTCAAAAAAGGGACTCCGATGGAGATCTTGATCTTACTGATTTTCGTTAGCGTGATACTGGTTGGCGCCGCAGTGGCGTTCTTCGTATGGACCGTCCGGCAAGGAACGTTTGACCACGCCGATCGCCTCGCGCTGCTGCCACTTGACGATGAAAGCCCGGTGACCCCAACGGTCGAGCGGGAAACCGAGAGGGACGAAGACGAGTATGCAGACTCAACGGATCGTTTATAACGACAAGGTTGTCCGCCAGTTCTTATGGGCGTCGGTGCTGTTCGGCATCGTCGGCATGCTGGTTGGGATCCACGTTGCGCTCGAGCTGGCATTCTGGCCGGCCAACCTCGCGCCGTACTTGTCGTTTGGTCGCTTGAGGCCGTTGCACACCAACGCGCTCATCTTCGCGTTCGTCGGCAACATGCTTTTCTCGGGCATCTACTACTCGACACAGCGGCTCGTAAAAGCCCGGCTCGCCTCTGATATTCTGTCAGCCATCCATTTCTGGGGCTGGCAGCTGATCATCGTCGCCGCCGCCGTCACTCTGCCGCTCGGCATTAGCACGGCGAAGGAATACGCCGAGCTCGAGTGGCCGATCGACATTGCCATCGCAGTCATCTGGGTCGTCTTTGCAATCAACTTCTTCTGGACGCTCGGCAAGCGCAGAGAGAAGCACCTTTATGTCGCGATATGGTTCTACATCGCGACGATTATCACGATTGCGGTTCTCCACATCGTCAACAGCTTGGAAGTCCCGGTGAGCCTGTTCAAGAGCTACTCGGTTTTCGCCGGCGTCCAGGACGCGATGGTGCAGTGGTGGTACGGCCACAATGCGGTCGCCTTCTTTCTGACGACGCCGATTCTCGGCATCATGTACTACTTCCTACCCAAGGCAGCCGATCGACCGGTCTTCTCTTACCGCTTGTCGATCGTCCACTTCTGGGGTCTGGTCTTCCTCTACATCTGGGCTGGTCCGCACCACTTGCTGTACACCGCTCTGCCCGACTGGGCGCAAAGCCTCGGCATGGTCTTCAGCTTGATGCTTTGGGCGCCTAGCTGGGGCGGCATGCTGAACGGCCTGCTCACGCTACGCGGTGCTTGGGACAAGCTTCGCACCGATCCGGTGCTGAAATTCCTAGCCGCGGGCGTGACCTTCTACGGCATGAGCACGTTCGAAGGGCCGCTCCTCAGCATCAAGGCGGTCAGCGGGCTCGCTCACTACACTGATTGGATCATCGCGCACGTCCATGGTGGCACCCTCGGTTGGAACGGGCTCATGGCTGCTGGCATGTTCTACTGGCTCGTTCCACGGCTCTACGGCACGAAGCTCTACTCGCGCGGCGCCGCCAACTTCCATTTCTGGATCGCCACGGTCGGCATCCTCTTGTACGTCATTTCGATGTGGGTCGCCGGCATCACCCAAGGGTTGATGTGGCGCGCGGTCAACGAAACAGGCGGCCTTCTCTATCCGAACTTCGTCGAGACCCTCCTCGCGATTGTCCCGATGTACTGGGCCCGCCTCGTCGGTGGTTCCCTCTACTTCACGGGCTTCCTCATCATGACCTGGAACCTCATCAAGACCGCCCAAGCTGGCTCCGCCGTCGATGGGGAGATCGAGGTGCCCGTGGTGACCGAGCCGCGGGACAAGACCGTCCCTTGGCCCAAGCTTGTTTTCGGTCAGCCCATCATGGCCTCGATCATCGTAATGGCCCTTCTGTTCGCCATGGTCCTCTTCGACGGTTTGATGAGCACGATTCTGGCAATCACTGCGGTCTTGTGGCTCGTCGCAGCCATCTGGATTTCGATCCGGGATCGAGACGCAGAGAAGATTCCATGGCACCGGGCCATCGAGGGCCGGGCCGGGATCTTCACCGTGATCGTCACTCTGGCGATCCTCGTTGGAGGCGTCGTCGAGATCATTCCCCTGGTAATTTCGGTGCCGGAAACCATTCGTACGACCAAGAACGTGCCCTACACGCCACTCGAGCTCGAAGGCCGTGACGTCTACGTCCGCGAGGGTTGCTACACCTGCCACTCGCAGATGATCCGCCCCTTCACGTGGGAGACCGCGCGCTATGGCGAGGTATCGACGCTC
>JAFDAJ010000388.1 GCA_019313915.1 Deltaproteobacteria bacterium | reverse complement strand
GTTCCTCCACCCAGGCGTATAGGACCGGCACGACAAACAGCGTCAGCAGGATTGCGCCCATTCCCCCGATCGACGGCAGCGCCATCGGCACCATCACATCGGCGCCTCGACCTTGGGAGGTGATCACGGGAAGCAGGGCCAGCGCGGTCGTCGCCGTGGTCATGAGGCAAGGACGAACCCGCCGTTGGCCTGCATCAATTGCCCGTTCCCGTACCTCGTCGATCGTATAGGCCGGATTGGCGCGAAATCGTTGCGCCAGATACGTGGCCATCACAACGCCCGTGTCGGTCGCGATCCCGAGTAGTGCGATCACACCGACCCACACCGCCACCGAAAGATTGATGGTGCCTATGTGCAAAAGCTGCTGCATGTCGGTGCCCAAGAGCTGGAAGTCGAGGAACCACGGCTGTCCATAGAGCCAAATGAGAATGAAGCCGCCCGCGACACAGAGCACGACGCCAGAGTAGATGATCAGCGTCGTCAGGACGCGGCGAAACTGAAGGTAGAGCAGCAGGAACACGAGAGTGAGCGCTACTGGGATGAGCAAGATCAAGCGCTGTTCGCTCCGAACCTGGTTCTCGTAGCTACCCGCGAAGCGGTAGCTGACCCCTGCAGGGACCTCGAGGTCGCCGCTTTCGATCTTCGCCGAGAGAAACGCTCGGGCGTCGTTGACGACGTCCACCTCAGAGCGCTCCGGCAACTTATCGAACAGGACGTAGCTCGTGAGAAAGGTGTCTTCGGACTTGATGGCTTGCGGCCCCTTCACGTATCGGATCTCGACGAGCTGTTCTAGGGGGATCTGTTCTCCACCGGGGGCGGATACCACCACGCGGCCAAGCGCTTCGATGCTGTCTCGTTCTTCCCGCATGTAGCGAACCCGGACCGGGTATCGCTCCCTGCCTTCTACCGTCCGCGTGAGCGTGCGACCGCCTAGCGCAACCTGAATGACGTCTTGCACGCGGCCGATCGTCAGCCCGTAGCGTCCGATCGCCTCCCGATCGATGTCGATCTCGATGTATGGTTTGCCAACCACGCGGTCTGCGAAGACGGTTTCTGGACGGATGCCAGGGACCTCGCGAAGGAGTACTTCGAGCTTCATCCCGAACGACTCGATCGTCTCGAGGTCCGGTCCGTAGACTTTGATGCCCATCGGTGCTCGCATGCCACTTTGCAGCATGATGATGCGTGTGTTGATCGGCATCAGCATCGGAGCGCTGGTCAATCCGGGTGCCGCCGCCGCTTTGACGATCTCGTCCCAGATGTCGTCTGGCGAGCGAATGTGGTCCCGCCAGTTGCGCACGCGATTACCGTCGGTATCGGTGCCGAACTCCGGCTTGTAGGTCACCACGGTTTCGAACATCGAGATGGGAGCGGGGTCTAGAGGGCTTTCGGCACGTCCCATCTTGCCAACCGTCCGATCGATTTCGGGGATCTCCTGAATCGCGGCGTCCATGGAGTGCAGCATGTCGAGTGCATGGCCGAACGATGCATGGGGCATCGTGGTCGGCATGTAGAGAAACGACCCCTCATCGAATGGCGTCATGAACTCGCGTCCGAGGCTCGACCAGGCTGCGACGCCGCCGACCAGTACTGCCACCGGGAGCGCCAGCGTAAGGGCCTTGTGCCTCAACGACCACCGCAGGACTGGGACGTAAACGCGCTGAAAGGCAAAGAAAGCCAACAGCAGTGTGCCGATCGTGACGACTACGAAGAGAAAATTGACGACGAAATGATGACCGGGGCCGAGCGGAAGCCAGCTCCGCGTGAGTAGAAGCGCAACCGCCACTACGACAACGATGAGCGACGTACTTGCAAGCCGTGAACGCTTAGGCTCTGCGGGCGAAGCCCCCGCCGCTCTTCCTTTTGCTGGACGCCGAAGGATGAGATGGGCTAGCGCCGGCAGCGCGATCATCGACACCAAGAGTGCGGCGATGATCGCGAATGACTTCGTGAAAGCGACGGGTCTAAACAGCTTTCCTTCGGCTGCAGTGCGGGCGAAGATCGGCAAGAAGCTGACAACAGTGGTCAGCGCAGACGTCACCACTGCAGGCGCGACCTCGGCCGTCGCGTGTGCGATGACTCTCGCTCGGCTCGTGTTAGCCGGCG
>JAFDAJ010000387.1 GCA_019313915.1 Deltaproteobacteria bacterium | reverse complement strand
GGGGGTGGATCCTGTCCCTATTGGACATGGGGGGTGTGGGGGGTCATGCTCGCGGGCACTTTGGGCGGGTAGCTCAGTGGTAGAGCGCTGGCTTTACACGCCGGACGTCGCAGGTTCGACCCCTGTCCCGCCCACCCCGTAAAGACGATGCTGCGCGTCGTCCACGGGGCTTTGCCGCTTTTTTGGCTGGCTCATGGGACTTCCGGGCCTAGGCTTGCTAACTAATAGTCAGTGACTGACTGGTAGTCAGTTATCGACGGAGGGCAGGCATTGGCTGTTGCAGCACGTAGAGAGCGGGAGCGGACTGCTCGTCGGGAGGCGATTCTCGATGCGGCGCAGGAGCTGGTCGCCGCGCAAGGCTACCACGGGATGCGGATGGATAGCGTTGCGGAGGCCGTCGAGCTCAGCAAAGGCACGCTCTATCTCTACTTCGAGAACAAGGACGCACTCTGCGCGGCCGTCGCTACCCGCCTGCTGGACACGCTCATTCCGTTCATGGAGAGCGCGTTGGAAAACACCTCCACGGGCCTGGACGCGGTGCACAAGCTGTTCCAGAAGTACTCCGATTTCACGCAGGAGAACCCGCATCACTTCCGGTTCGCGCTCGCGTGGTTGAGTGAGGGCGAGCGTATGGATGATTCGACCGAGGCGTTTCAAATCTACCGCGGCCGGGTCGGCGACATGCTGTCGCTCGTGGTCGCCTCGCTGAAGCGGGGCCAGGCCGACGGTAGCATCCGAGCCGACGTCGACCCCCTTCCCCAGGCGTTACAGCTTTGGACGAGCTTCCTCGGAGTGGTGATGGTGGGACTCAATCGGGAAGCGATGGCGCAGAGAGTTCCTGTGCCGATGGATTTCGAACAGCTAGTGCCCCTACACCTCGACGCAATGGTCCGGGCACTGTCGAGCGAAGGGGCTTCATGATGAGAGGCACGATTCCCATCCTGCTGGTCTCGGCGTTGGCTGTCGGGTGCAACTACACCAAAGAGAAGGACCCCCCACCTCCGGTGGAGGTGCCGAGCACCTACACGGAAGGCGCGGAGGTCCCTCCCCCACCGAAGCACGAGGCGGAGCCGGTTCGTGACGCGCGCTGGTGGCGATCCATGGGCGACCCAACCCTCACCGCGCTCATCGAAGAGGCGCTCCGCCGCAACCAGACCGTGAAGGCCGGTTGGGCTCGCGTACGTCAGGCGCATTTCATCGCCAACCAAGTTCGGGCAGCGCGAATGCCGCAAATCGGCTTAGGTGGGGACTACATCATAGGCAAGAACCTCTTCTCCTTCGGCGAAGTGAAAGCCCAGCAGGCAACCGGTTCCCTGCCCGTCTCGTATGAAGTTGATCTGTTTGCTCGCAGAGCGCGAGAGCATCAGGGCGCCAAGCTCGATGCCCAAGCCATGCGGCTCGACCAAGAGGCTCTCGCGATCGTGATTTCCGCCGAGGTCGCTGAGTCGTGGTTTGATTCGGTGAACTCGCGCATCGAAGTTGCCGTGGTCACGGAGCAGCTCGACACGGATCTGAAATTTCTCGAGCTGGTAGAGCTCCGCTATCGAGAGGGTCTCAACTCCGCCGTTGACGTGCACCAGCAGCGGCAACGAGTGGCCGGCCAACGCGCCCTCCTCGCTTTGGCCGACGCACGCATCGAGCTCACGGATCAGCGGCTTTCAGTGTTGCTGGGCGAGGCGCCCGGCCGGGAGTTCCCCATCGCCGACAAAGTGCTCCCCGACATTGGCCCCACGCCAGAGATCGAGGTTCCCGCGACCTTGCTGAAGGCACGGCCGGACATCCAGGCCATGCAGAAACGGGTTGAAGCCGAGGATCGTCGGCTGGCCGCCGCCATTGGAGCTCGACTCCCACAAATCACGCTCGACTTCACGCCTTCGTACACCTGGCTCAACTCAGAGATTTCGGGTGGCGCGAGTTTTCCCTCGAGCAAGGTCCACGGCTGGACATGGAACGCAGGAGCCCATTTCGCGGTCCCAGTGTTCGACGGACTTCGTGGTTGGTCGGCGATTAAGGCGCAGCGCGCTGTCTCAGACCAGCTCTTGGAAGCGTACGCCACGACGATCCTCACCGCCCTTCTGGAAGTCGAGAGCTCCCTCGTCCTCGAGC
>JAFDAJ010000136.1 GCA_019313915.1 Deltaproteobacteria bacterium | reverse complement strand
TTCATGGGTCGGGGACGCTATACCACGCCTACAACGCAAGCGGGTCGCTGGGCCATCGGTGGCTATTTCTGGCACATGGCTATCGCGTCAGAAGTTGTACCCGTAGCCGATACTTCCGACGTTCACGCTCAGATTGTTCGTGCGCGTGTATCGGTTGAAATAGACGTCGATGTCGTGCTGACGAGGCCGGCCGGGCGGGGTGATGTGAAACAAAACCTTGGCGCCCCATTCGTGAGCCCAGAAGAATCCGATGTGCGCGGAGCGCCAGGATCGAAATCCGCTAGGCCAAGATTCGTGGTCCAGAAATACACGGCGGTCTGGCGGTGCGCTCGATAGTGGGCGCTGATGTACGCGCGCTCGGTCACGTACTGATAGATTTCCCCTAGAAGCGTGTGGGCGCGAACATCGTAGTCGTCTGCGAAGAACCGATAGCTCAGGCGTACCGTCGTGCTCGTCCGCGGAATGTGCTGCGCGAGAAGACCTGAGACAGTCTGCTTTAGGCGCGTTCCGGGAAACTGCTCTTGCAAGCGCGCGAAACACTCGGTGACATCTGGGTTACACAGGAACGGCACCGAGTTCCATGGAGTGAGTAGGGCTCCCTTCTGCCACGCGATTCCGTAGCCCGCCTTGACCAAAGTGGTCGGGCTCAAGATCTGCGAGACTTCCACGCTTCCGCTGAGTCCTCCACGGAAGTCGAATTTTCTCGTGAGCGGAACGATACGACGTGGCCACGGACCGTAAGGCGTGAACCAATCGAAGGAGCCATCGATTCTTGCGGTGATCGTCGCGTTGTCCTGGGCAAGGTCACGCGTGTAGCCGACACCGCCAAAGACCGAAGCGAACCATTCTTCGCCATGGCCGCCGTATGTGAACTTCAGCGTGTCGTCGTCTGTGGCTTTGACGCGCGTGTCGATCATGATTGTCCCCGCCTCGTTGTGCCGCGAGGCCGTCGTCAGAGCATCGATCGCATCGGTCGATGCCGATGTGATGATGTCGATCGGAACGGTGATGGTGTGCTCGACCTTGTCGTTCTGCCGAAATCTCACATAGAACATCGGCTCGTAGACTTGCAGTCGTTCGGAGCCTGCGGGCCCTGGGCCCGCCTGTGACTGATATCCGAACCCCTTCTGGTCGAAATAGGTAAAGCGAATATGCGCTTCCTCGACCCTCACCCCGTCCTTCGACGAATCCTCAGCGTCGCTATGGGCATTGCCGCAGAACAAGGCCAGGGTCAGCGGCACTAGAGCCCACCTGCCGAATCGCCCGTGCGTTCGTCTAGTTGGAGCAGCCACAGCCGCCCCCTGCAGGTGACCAGATGCCTCCACTCGTGGCTTCACGCGCCCGGTGCAGATGCGTCGTGGCGAACGATTCCAGGGGATCGACGACGGGCTGCATCGTCGCGTCGCTCAGATACCCGCGTTCGTACGGCCCCACTCGGACGCACCCGGAACACAGCACCACGGCTACCCAAGTCAGAAGGAGACCTCGCATGAAGTCTCTACACCTGAGCGCTGAAAAGGTTTCTTTCTATTCTTCCCAGATGATGCTTTGCCCGGCGCCGTACCACGCTTCGGTCTTCGGCCCGTAGTTGTCTTCGAGCGTGCTCCGCTTCATCTTCATGGTCGGCGTGAGGAAGCCATTCTCGATCAGCCAGGGGTCTTTCACGACGGCCAAGAACTGGAGGCGTTCGAATGCTTCGACCTCCTGGTTGACGTGCTTCAAGAGCCCTTCCAACTCGGCGTTGACCTCTGCGCGCACCTTGCTGTCGCTCAGCTTTGGACGAAGCTCTTCGGCGAGGAGGATCAGGGCGAACGGCGCTGGCTGCCCCGAGCCGCTGACGCAACACATCTCGACGTGGACGTGGTTGTTCAAGAGATTCTCGATCGGAACCGGGGCGACGTACTTGCCCTTGCTGGTCTTGAAGAGCTCCTTCACGCGCCCGGTGATCTTGAGCCGGCCACCTTCGTCGCGTTCACCGCGGTCGCCCGTGCGGAAGTAACCATCTTCGGTGTAGCACTCGGCCGTCAGCTCGGGCTGCTTGTAGTAGCCCATCATGTTGCCGGGTGACTTGATGAGGATCTCTCCCTCGTCGCTGATCTTCACGTCGACCCCGGGCATTGGCTCGCCCACGTAGCCAACGCGCCCGCCGCCGGGGGGGCTCGCGTGCGAATAGGCGAAGTCTTCGCTCATGCCGTAGCCTTCGAGGAGCTCGAGGCCCAGATCCCGGTACCAGTGAATGAGATCGGGCGGAATCGGCGCCGAGCCACTGGCCGCGAGCCGGACGTTCTGAAGCCCGAGGCCCGTCAGCACCTTCTTCTTGATCAATCGGTTGAGGAGCGGGATACGAAGAAGGCGATTGAGCTTTTGGGGTGGAAGCTTGTGGAACACACCGAGCTGGAACTTCAACCAGAGCCGCGGCACCGACACGAAAACCGTCGGCAGCGCGCGATTGAGGTCAGCCACGAACGTGTCGAGCGACTCCGCAAAAAAGACCTGCATCCCCGAGCGGATAGCCCCTATCTCGACAATGTACCGTTCAAAGACGTGGGCAAGCGGGAGGTACGACAACATCCGGTCCTCGGTCGTCGTGCCGAAGACCTTCTCGGCCCCGTCCGCTGAGGCGGCAATCGCGCCAAAGCTGTGCATTACGCCCTTCGGCCGACCGGTGCTTCCCGACGTGTACACGATGATCGCAAGCTCGTCGGCCCCGCGGGAGGGCTTCCCTTGTAGGGGCTCGGTCCTGGCTATGATCGAATCCCATGACTCGTAATCGTTCGGAGGGGCGAGGGGAAAAGAGATGCAAGGCATGTCCGCCGGGATGCCTTTTTTGATTCCCTCCCAGCCGTCGAGCTTGCCGACGAAGAGGAGCTTCGATTCGCTATGGTCGAGGATGTATTCGATCGTGCCGGCGTTCAGCGTCGGGTAGAGCGCGACGCTCACGTGTCCGGCCATCCAAATCGCCAAGTCTGTCAAAATGAAGTGCGCGCAGTTCTTCGAAATGAGACCGATGTGGGTACCCGGCTCGAGGTTGAGCGACTTCAAGTGGGCGGCCATTCGCCTCACCTGATCCATGGCTTGTGCCCAGGTGTACGTTTCAACCTCTCCGTTACCGATCGGTTGTGTCATCCATAGCTGGTTGGGAGCATTTTCCTCCCACGCGTAGGCGTCATCCAGTGCAAGTCGAAGTTCGGCCATTGGTCACTCCTCGTTTCTGACGGGGCCGGAGCATACACCGTCCCGGAGCCGTCGTGGGTCCTTTGATCGCCCGAAGCGTATGATAGGGTCACGGCCAGCGATCAAGGCAAGGTTGGGCGGGGACTCCTTCGACAACCACCCTGACCGGGAGTGAGGCATGGGACAGGTAGACGTACGGTTCGTCGGGAGCGGCGATGCCTTCGGAAGCGGGGGTCGCTTTCAGACCTGCATCGCACTACGCACCTCCGATGACCTTTTCTTGGTCGACTGCGGGGCATCGTCGCTGATCGCAATGCGTCAGCAGAAGATCGAGCCCCGAGATGTGAGCAAAATCCTGATCACACACCTGCATGGCGATCACTTCGGCGGGCTTCCGTTCTTTCTGCTCGACGCGCAAATCGTGTCCAACCGCACGGCGCCGCTGACTCTCGTCGGACCGCCAGGTTTCGAGGCGCGCCTCATGGAAGCCATGGAAATCCTCTTCCCTGGGTCGTCCAAAGTCGATCCCAATTTTGAAGTGCGGTTCGTCGAGTTGAAAGTGCGAACACCGACCGCAGTCGACGAGATCGAGGTGACCGCGTTTCCCGCCGCCCATTTCAGCGGCGCACCCTCATACAGCCTGCGGGTAAGAGTCGAGGAAAAGGTGTTCGTGTACTCCGGCGACTCGCAGTGGACCGACACGTTGATCGAAGCCTCAGACGAAGCCGACCTCTTCGTCTGTGAGTCCTACGTATTCGACAAAGACGTGGCGCTCCACAACACCTACACGACGATCATGCAGCATCGCCCGCGCCTCACCTGCAAACGGATTATCCTCACTCACATGAGCGAGGACGTTCTGTCGAGGGCCTCGGAGGTCGAGTTGCCAATGGCCGAGGACGGGTTGCTGCTCACGTTGTGAACGAAGCGCCCGCGTTCTAGACTAAGCTCTCGCCCATGCTGGATTTCTCCGATCGACACGCGGTCGTCACAGGTGGCACTGGCGCGCTTGGGCGGGCGGTCGTCGGCCGTCTCGTCGAGGCAGGGGCTACGGTTCATGTTCCCGTTTACGCGGCGGAGGAACTCGAGGGCTTTCCATACCGGAACCACGATGCGGTCCAGCTTCACGAAGGTCTGGACCTTCGCGTCGAAGCGGATGTATCGCGACTCTTCGGCGCGACGACCTCGTTGTACGCGAGCATTCATGTCGCGGGCGGCTTCGCCATGGGCCCCCTGGCTTCGACGAGCCTGGATGATTGGGATGATCTGATGCGAATGAATGCGACGACTTGCTTCCTCTCGTGTCGTGAAGCGGTGAAGGTGATGGCCGGCGGGGAGGGACGCATCGTCAACGTGGCTGCGCGACCGGTTCTCGTCCCCACCGGGCAGATGGCCGCATATGCCGCGTCCAAGGCCGCCGTCGCCGCGCTGACGCTTTCGCTGGCGGAGGAGCTCTCCGGGTCTTCGATTTGGGTAAACGCCATCGTCCCAAGCATCATCGACACCCCCGCCAATCGCGCAGCCATGCCAGACGCGGACCACAGCGATTGGCCCACCCCCAAGCAGATCGCCGAAACCATCGCCTTCCTAGCATCCCCACAAAACGCCGTAACCCGCGGCGCCCTAGTCCCCGTCTACGGAAACACCTAACCGCCAGAAAAAGGGGACTGTCCCCTTTTTCTTTTCCGGTAGTATCTGGGGGATGAGGTACACGCAGTTGGGGCGGACGGGGGTGACCGTTTCGCGGATTTGCCTTGGTTGTATGAGTTACGGGACGCCCGAGTGGCGGCCGTGGGTGCATGATGCAGAAGCGTCGGCGCCGTTTTTCAAGCGTGCCATCGAGGCGGGGATCAACTTCTTCGATACGGCCGACATGTATTCGGTCGGGGTGAGCGAGGAGGTCACCGGGCGGTGGCTTCGCGAGTACGGCAATCTCGACGAGCTCGTGATCGGCACGAAGGTGTTCTTCCCGATGAGTGGACGGCCCAACATGGGTGGGCTTTCGCGTAAACACATTCAGCAGGCTTGTGAGGACAGCCTTCGACGTTTGGGCGTCGAGACGATCGACCTGTATCAGATTCATCGCCTCGACCCGAACACGCCGATGGAAGAGATGTTGGCGGCCCTCGACCAGCTCGTCACGCAGGGCAAGATTCGCTACATCGGCGCGAGCTCGATGTATGCATGGCAGTTCCAGCGATCGCTCTCGATCTCGGAACGCAATGGCTGGGCGCGGTTCGTTACCATGCAGAACCACTACAACCTCGTCTATCGCGAGGAAGAGCGGGAGATGATGCCGCTCTGCGAGGATCAAGGAATCGGTGTGATTCCCTGGTCGCCATTGGCTCGGGGTATGCTCGCCGGAACGCGAAGCAAGTTGGGCGACAGCTCGACCGCTCGGTCCTCGAGCGACGGCCTCGATCAGATCCTCTACGACCAGCCTTCTGATTGGGAGGTCGGATTGGGAGGTCGTCGAAGCGGTGAAAAAGGTCGCGGCCGATCGCGGCGAGCCGCCTGCCCGAATCGCGCTCGCTTGGCTTCTGTGCAAGCCGGCCGTCACCGCGCCCATCGTTGGCGCCACGAAGCTCAAGCACCTGGACGACGCCATTGCGGCCGCCGAGATCGACCTCAGCGTCGAAGAGGTCTCGATTCTCGAAGCGCCGTATCGCGCCCACCCCGTCAAAGGGTTGGAAGCACCTCGCAGTTGAGCGAAGCGGCCGTCACGTTTCGTCGAGCTCGGAGCGCAGGCTTCGAATCATCAGCCTCTCGTAGACGCCCGGCGCCAGGCGCGACAGGACCGCGCTGGTTTTTCCAACCGGGGTGAGCACGAGGCGTCGGCGTCCGGTCTGCGCGGCCTTGAGAACTTCTGCAGCGACGTCGTCTGCACTCCCCAGTCGCCCGACCTTGGAGCGCGCCCGGGTGACTCGCTTGCCGTCTCCGCCAAGCGTCGATGCTTCCAAGCCGGACTCTACGAACGACGGACAGACCATCAACACACCGACGCCCTGACCCGCGACTTCGGCACCTAAGCTTTCGAAGAGGCCGTGCATGGCATGTTTGGAAGCGGCGTACCCGCTGCGCCCGTACAGTGGCGCCAGCCCGGCGATGCTCGACACAGCAATGATCAGCCCCCGGGCTGCAAGCAGGTCGTCCATGCACGCCTGCGTGCAATGCAGCGCGCCAAAGAGGTTCACCTCCATCACGCGGCGAAAGACGTCCGGCAGAGTGTCCGCGAATGCGCTTCGATGCACGATGCCCGCGTTGTTGATGAGAACGTCGATGCTTCCGAACGCTCCCCGCACGGTGTTCATCGCGGTCTGAACCTGCCCCGTGTCGGTGATGTCGCAGGGAACGGCGATCGCTTCGATGCCAGCACTCTGGAGCTCCTTTTGGGCCTCGTTCAAGGGGCTCGACGGCAAATCGAACACGGCGATCTTGGCGCCCGCGCCTCCGAAACTCCGCGCGAGCGCGCGTCCGATGGTGCCGGCGCCCCCGGTGATGACGACCGTGCGTCCGTGGAAGTCACGCCGTGCCAAGAAGACCTCGCGCGCGGGCGTAGAGCTCGAATGCTTCACGACTGGTGAGCTGGGGCACGTAGCCGTACTCCTCCTTGAGGCGCCGGTTCGAGAGCACGGGACGGTAGCGCAGGAATGCAACGCGCTCCGGCCCGTTGTCGGTCACGCCCAAGCCCTTGAGCGCCCATAGCACCGCCTTCACGAAAGTCGCCGGAAGCGCCACGTAAGGCTTGCGAAGCATCCTCGCGATCTCCCGCGGCGTGAGCGCGCCGTCGCCGGCTTGGTTGTAGATGCCCACTTTATCGGAGAACACGGCGTCGACGAGACACGCGACGAGGTCCTGGTCCCAGATGAACACGAAGGGTGATTCCGAGCCAATGATGCCCAGCATCACGGGTTTCTCGAAGAGGTCCGTGACCGGGCTGTGCACGTCGGTGCCAACGATGGTGCCTGGGCGAAACACGACTTGCCGGAGCTCGGGCCGCTCCTCCCGCCACTCTGCCAACATTCCTTCGACCAGGCGCTTGTTCTTCGCGTACTCGAACTCGTCGTTGCCGCGAAGGGGATCCTCCTCGTCGAGCCACTCGGGGTTGTCCGGATGGTATCCATAGGCCGCGCCGCTCGACGTGACGATCAGCCGCGTGGCGCCTGCGCTCTCGCACGCTTCGAGGATGTTTTGGGTCCCTAGAACGTCGACCCGATATGCAAGGTCAGCCGGCGCGCCTTTCGGTGCGCGAACGATCGACGCCAAGTGCACGACGGTGTTGACCCCGTGTTTGCGGAAAAGGTCCTTGAGCGCGTGATCGCAAATGTCGCCTTGTTCGTAGACCACGCCGTCGATCCGCTCAGAAGCATCGACCTTGGTCCAGTCGAGCGCGACCAACGTCGACAGCTCTTCCAAGCGTTCGGAAAGAGCCGCAACGCAGAGGCGTCCGACGTAGCCGGCCGCCCCGGTCACCAAGACCGCGGGGCCCGCACCCATCAGGCGCCGGGCTCCTGGTGCATCGCCTTGAACTCTTGCAACCCCGGCGCGAACAGGTGCATGTTGGGGTCGACGTCCACGTGGACGACAGACGGTTTACCGGAGTCGACGCACCGCTGGAGGGCCGCTTCTAGGTCGGCGGGGTCGGAAACACGCTCGCCATGGCAACCCATCGCTTCGGCAACCTTATCGAAGGCGATCTCTTCGAAGTCGGCATTGATCGTGCCCTGCTGCTCAGTCCCTATGACAGGGCGTAGCATGCCTAGCGCGATCGACTGCGTGAGCTTCACCATGCCCCACTGCTTGTCACAGAGCACGAGGTAGATGACTGGAAGTTCGTGGCGGAGCGCGGTTTCGAGCTCTTGAAAGTGAAAGCCCATCGCGCCGTCGCCGATGATGCACACGACCTGGGCGTCGGGTTGGGCGACTTTTCCGCCGATCGCCTGCGACACGCCCGCGCCCAACATCCCGAACTTGAAGGTCGATAGGAGCGTGTTCGGTCGATTGATTTCGGAGAAGAAGCTCGCCCACACGGCAGCGTTGCCGCCGTCGAAAACATAGATCGTGTCGTCCGCGAAGAACCGCTGGCACGCTGCCGGCACTTGGGAGCTATGCATGGGGCTCGACATATTTTGCAGGGCCGTGTCGAGTTGGGCTCGAACCTTCGCTTGGTCTTCGGCGAGGCCAGCCGTTCGTGCCCGATTCGCTTGCAGCTGCTCGTCACTCAGCGGCGATTGCCGAAGCTCGCTTGCAAGGGCTGACAGAAAAGCGCCCGCGTCCCCGAGGACGGCAAGCTCGGTGGCCTTGTTGACCCCGAGAATCTCCTCGTCGATGTCGACTTGAATCATCTTCTGTTCGCCGGGTTTCCCCCAATACGGCGGCTTACCCCACCAATCGGTTTCGCCGAGGCGGGAGCCGAGCACTAGAACGACATCCGCTTCGCTGCGGGCCTTGTTGACCGGCTCCATGGCCCAGATCGGGAGCAGCTGCTCGTGGTCGTCGGGTAGGGCGCCGCGTCCCGCCCAACTCGTGGTGATCGGCGCGCCCAGGGCTTCGGCTACGTCCTTGAGCGCGTCCGAGGCGTGCGCGTGCAAGACTCCGCTGCCGGCATGGACGTGTGGGCGCTCGGCGTTTCGGAGCAGATCCGCTGCGCGAGCAAGCTGCGTTACGGAAGGCTCGATGACTTCGGTTCGTCGGTACGCTTGCGGAGGCCGAAGGTCGATCCCATCGGCTTCGAAGATGCCGTTCATCACTGTCTCTGGAACATCCAAATGGACCACTCCCGGCCGTCCGCGCCAGCTGATGCGCGCCGCGCGCCGGAAGAATTCGGGGAGGCGTTCGAAAGAAGGCACGGCGCCGCTCCACTTGGTCATCGCGCGAGTCACGCCAGTTTGATCGAAGTACTGATACGTACCGCCGCGATCTGGATATGCGATCGGCGTCCGCCGGCTCGACGTGATTAGCAGGACTCGATTCCCCTCGCCGTTCTCGACAGCGACCCCGGGGAGGATGTTCGCTACGCCCGGCCCGTTGGACGCCATGCACACACCTAGCTTTCCGGTGAGTCGCGCGTACGCGCCTGCCATGTGTGCGGCGCTCGTTTCGTGCCGCGGCGTGATCAGTCGTATGCCGTGCTTCTCGAAGCTTCCAAAGAAGCCCATGTACGTTCCATCGACGATGCCGAACACGACTTCGACGCCCTCCGCCGCCAACATGCCAGCGAGCGCGTCACCTCCAACCATTTGAGTCATTACGCGAATCTACACCCGCGCTTTACCGAGCCTAAAGCGAAACATTTGCGCCTAGAAAACGCCGGGATCCGCAGGTACGCGAGGCCTCACGGTTGCCCGGCCGGCCCTGCTAGCGCGCGATCGCCGTCGGCACCCTCGGGATCGATGCAGATGAATGACGGCAAGCCGTCCTCGATTGCGTACGCAGGCAGGTTGGACGAGCTCGAGCAGACCTTCCCGTCTTTCGTGAATACCAAGTCGCGCATCCAGGTCACCCGCGTCGGGGTGGGGTAGCTGATGAACCGTTCTTCTTTCGGAATGAAGCGTAAGATGCGGTCCGACATGTTGGAGGTCATCCAGACATCTCCCGTGTCGGGGTGGACGTTGAGCGCGTATGGCGTCTCGTACTCGTCCGGCGAAAGCGTCGGAAGCGGATAGCTCTCGAACTCCCCGGTCGCGGGGTCGAAACGCAGCAGTGCGCTTTCATCGAACGATGGAATCCACAGGATGCCGTCTGCATCGAATCGGGGACGCCTCGGACCCTTGAGCGGTGTTTCGTATTCGGTGATCTCGAGGGTCTCGGCATCGATGTGTCCGATCATGTTCCCGTAAAGCTTCGCGTACCAAATGCCGCCATCCTTCGGGTTGATGTCGATTCCGTAGGGGAGGTTGAAGAGGTCCTGATACCCAATGCCGCTGAAAGTCTTGTGCGGCGACAGATCGATGTGCTTGTTTTCTCGTGGGGATTTTGCCGAGTACTTCAGCAGCATCGGAAAGAACGCGTCGGTCGCCCAGCGCCAAAATCCATTGTGCGGGAGCTGCAAGACCGTGAAAGTCTCGGTTTCAGGATCGAAGCGGCCCACCTGATTGGAAACCGCGATCGTAAACCAGACGATCCCTTTGCCGTCGATGCGAATGGTGTGGGGATACAACGCACCTTCGCCGATCTCGTAAAGTTTGAAGGCCTTCGTCTCGGGGTCGAACGACATCAGCGTGGCCGACAGGGCATTGGTAATCCAGAAGCGACCGTCTTTGGCTTGCGCCATGCTGTGCGGCCCGTGTTTCCCGGTGAAGATGCCGATGGGCAACGCGGCGCCCGACAGCAGGCCGCCTACGGGAAGGTCGGACTCGGGCAGTGGGTATTTCTCTACGACGTTGGTTTCGCGATCGAGCACCCAAATCACGTCGTGACCCTCGTCGACGCCATAGAGCTTTCCGTCTTCACCCACGTCGGCGTCGTGAATGAACGACATTCCGTCACCCACGAGCCATTCTTCGATCTTCGCATGTGCGAGCTCGGGGCTGGCATCGTCGGTCTGAACCACGTCAATCGGCTCACCGTCGAAGCCTGCGGCGAAGACTTCGCTGAAGCGTTCGACTTGCTCATCGGTTACGATCGCCATGTAGCCTTCCATCTTCTCGATCGACTTGACCCACGACTCGGCGCTTCGTTTGCCTCGCGTGAGGGGGTTGCCGACCTGATGGCAGTAGTTGCATTGAGACACGAACGGTGCGCGGTCCTCGGCGTCCTTCCATGGGAGCGTGGTCAGGTGTGCCGATGCGGGGAGGGCGTTGGAACGCTCGATGTCCGACTCGAACGCCGTGACCGTCAGGTCAACTGTCTGAGCGTCGGTGTTGCGGATCGCTACCTTCTGTGTGTGGTCCGCGAAGCCCGATGCGCGAGCGCGGACCGTGAGCTGGCCTTCGTAGTCGACCACGATGAGATAGCGGCCTTCCGCGTCGGTGAATACGGTCTGCTTCCGCATTCTGTTGGCGCTGAAGACGGTGACCATGGCGCCGCTTACCGGCTGACCGGTGGACGTCTTGACCATGCCGTCCACGGTTGCCGCACTCGCCGAGAGGGGGTGTCCAACCATGCCTAGAAGGATGCCCAACGTCACGGTGGTGGCTCTTTTCAACATGCCCAACCTCCTACTTCGTTGCGATTGATAACAGATCCGGGAAGGCCTCAACAGGTTGCCGTTAACAATTACGTATGGACACCAACGCGAATACACTCCTCTCTTAGGGATAATGGGCGAGAAAGGATCAGCGCTGATCGACTTTACAGAGGCGGCCTACGACCTCGGGCCCGAGCCACAGGAGTGGTTATCCAAGCTGCTCCAAGCAGGGGCCCCCGCGATCGACCACGGGCTCGGGGTCCTTGCACTGACCTGCACGCGGCCACCGAACGGAGCGTCTCTCGTCATCGACCAGGTGCATGCGGTTTCCCCTCCGGACGACTTGGCGGAGCGTTTCATGCGCTTGCAGAGGGAGATGCCGCCCAGTCTCTTGTGGCTACTGAGCCGTCCTACGATGCCCATGACCCTGAGCGAAGCAGCGGGGGACGACCTCGAAGCCTTTAGGCTCATCATGCGTCACTTCGATTTCGCGAAGGACGGCTTGGGTATGTCTGCGTTCGACCCGAACGGGCGTGGGGTCTATCTCATCGCGCCCCTTCCTAAGGTGACCACCCTCTCGGACAAGTCCCGAGAGCGCTGGCAAATGCTTGCCGCCCATTTCGGCGCGGGTCAGCGGTTGAGACGGGCGCTTCGCGACGGCGCACGCGAGCCCAAGACAGATCTCCCGCATGGCGCGGAAGCGGTGATCAACCCGAAGAACTTCCAAGTGACAGACGCCCAAGGCCCCGCGAAGTCACGAGCCGCGATCAGCGCCCTGCGTGAGGCAGCGTTGCAAGTTGACCGCGCCCGTGGGCGGATGCGGGAGAGCGACCCGGAGAAGGCGTTGGAGCTTTGGAAGGCGCTGGTGCGTGGTCGATGGTCGACCGTAGATTGGTTCGATTCGGACGGTAGGCGCTTCGTGCTCGGCCTGCCAAATGCGCCGAACGTGAGCGATCCGCGCGGGCTCACCGAACGCGAAGTGCAGGTCGTCGCCTACGTGCTGTTCGGGCAAACCAACAAGCTCATCGGATACAATCTCGGACTTTCCCAGGGGCGCGTGTCGACGTTGCTGAGATCCGCGATGCGCAAGCACGGCGTCCAAACACGCACCCAACTCGTCAGCAAGCTCCGTGATTTCGGCTCGATTACCGAGGACTGAGCGCAGCGGGCCGGTCTATGCGCCGGTTTCCCCGTCGGTGATCACGATACTCACTTCGCCGAGGCCCTGGCCGCGCACCACGACGTGATCGCCCCGGCTCAGGAAACGAGTGGTGTCGCCCTTCAGCTTTGCGTCGAGTTTCCTGAAGCGGCTCAGCCCGAGCAGGCCGCTCAGGCGCGCAAGCCAGCGTGGGGTGTTCAACGCTACTCCGCCCGGTGTCCCAGTGAAAACCAGCGTTCCCTTTTCCAGCCGTGTGTCGGGATACTTATCGTGGATGAAGCGCAGCATTTGGACCGGCGTGTAGATCAAGTTCGCCGTGGACTGCCTCTGTCGAACCTCATCGTTGACCGTCGTTTCGATGAGCACGCGCGGAATCCCATCG
>JAFDAJ010000135.1 GCA_019313915.1 Deltaproteobacteria bacterium | reverse complement strand
CCTAAGTCGCTGAATTAACAGCACTCGATCGCTTTCGCAAACCCACCCCGTAGAAAGGGCTGGCGGTTTGGCACCGGTGCTGCTTTGTATGAGCACCATGGAGTCTTTTACACCGATCACCTCCGCCATCGGAGGTGTGTTGATCGGCATCGCGTCCGCGGGTTTGCTCATGTTCCATGGGCGGATCGCGGGCATTAGTGGCATTGCTGGCGGTATCTTTCGGCGCGTCTCGGGCGACACGTCCTGGCGGGTGATGTTCCTCGTAGGGTTGTTCGTGGCTGGTCTGGGCTGGAGCTACTTCTTTCCCCAGGACTATCTCGTGGAGATCGACCGCTCGACCGGGGCGCTGGCGGTGGCCGGCCTGGCTGTGGGCATCGGCACCCAAGTCGGCGGCGGCTGCACCAGCGGTCACGGCGTGTGTGGCATCGGACGCTTGTCGAAGCGTTCCACCGTGGCGACGATTTCATTCATGGTCACCGCAGCGCTCACGGTGTTCGTCGTCAATGAGGTCCTCGGGGGGTCGATATGAAGGTCAAAGTTGGGGCGTTTCTTGGAGGCGCGTTGTTCGGCATCGGGCTCGCCATTGCGGGGATGACCCAACCAGCCAAGATCATCGCCTTCTTCGACTTCTTTGGGGACTATGATCCGAGCCTCGCGTTCGTCATGGGAGGCGCAATCCTCGTGTACGCGCCCGTCTATCGTTGGGCCGTTCGGACCTGGCAACGGCCGATTTGGGCGCCCGCGTTTTCGCTGCCAACGCGCAAGGACATCGACGGGCGGCTCGTGCTGGGCTCGGCGATCTTTGGCGTTGGCTGGGGACTCGGGGGTTACTGTCCGGGGCCCGCGTTCACTTCGGTGGGTGCCGGGTCACAGGAGGCGTTTACGTTTGGCGCCGCCATGCTGGTCGGCGTTGGCGCCTACCAGCTCTTCATGCGAATCCGAGAAAGCCGCACCGGGGGCCCGGCAGACGCACAGGCTGCGGCCATGATCGACGGATGAGCCAGGGCGTTCCTGCGCTGCCTATCGTTGGCTGGCTACGAAGCTATCAGCGTGCCGATTTAGGGCCTGACCTAGTCGCCGGCCTGACCACCGCGGTGATGTTGGTGCCGCAGGCGATGGGCTATGCGCTCCTCGCCGGTCTTCCACCGATTCACGGGCTCTACGCGGCGGTTGCTCCACTCTTGATCTACGCGGTGCTCGGGACGTCGCGACACCTCGCAGTCGGTCCCGTGGCCATGGATTCGATCCTGGTCGCGGGAGCGGTCGGCGCCATCGCGACGATCGGCACTGAGAACTACGTGCTCATTGCGGCCGCGCTCGGCATGATGGTCGGCGCCATTCAAGCTGGGCTCGGGTTTCTGCGCGCGGGCTTCCTAGTGAACTTCCTGTCGCGACCGGTCGTGGCGGGGTTCACCGCGGCGGCTGCCCTCATCATCGCCGCTAGTCAGCTCGGGCATCTTCTCGGTGTCCCGCTACCTCGCACCCATCACGTCCACCGCGTGGTTTGGGAGGCGATCCAAAGCGCTTCGGATTGGTCTTGGCCCACGCTGGCGATCGGCGTTTCCGCAACTGCGGCGCTGGTGGTCAGCAAGAAGCGGTGGCCGCGTGTTCCGGCGGCGCTGTTCGTCGTCGTCGCGACGACCGTGGCTGTTTGGGTGCTCGGCCTTTCCACTCAGGGCGTCGCGATCGTGGGGGAGGTTCCGGCGGGTCTGCCAGGCTTCAGCGTGCCCACCGTCGACTCTGCCCTACTGACGCAGCTCATTCCGGCGGCCGCCACGATTGCTCTGGTCTCGTTCATGGAGGCGATTTCGGTGGGCCGCGTCTTCGCTCAAGCCCACCGCTACGACATCCATCCGAATCGTGAGCTGATCGCGCTCGGGTTTGCCAACCTGGCGGGCGGCGCGACCGGTGGTTATCCGATCGCCGGCGGCTTCTCGCGCTCGGCGGTCAACGTACGCGCTGGCGCCCGGACACAACTGGCAGCGCTGGTCACCTGCGCGGTGGTCGTCATCACGCTCCTCGCGTTTACTCGCGCGTTCTTCTACCTGCCCAAGTCGGCCCTGAGCGCCATCATCGTGGCGGCGGTCGCAGGTCTGATCGACATTCCAGGCGCCGCCGAGGTCTACCGAGTCAAACGCTCCGACTTCTACCTCCTCGTCCTCACGTTCTTCGCGACGCTGTCGCTCGGCATCCAGTGGGGCATCCTCGTCGGCATCGCCGCCTCGATCCTACTCTTCCTCGTGCGAACCACCCGCCCCCACTTCGCCGTGCTCGGCCGCATCCCGCAATCCCAGACCTATGTCAACATCGCGCGCCACCCACTCGCCGAAACCCTCCCGGGCATCATCCTCGTCCGAATCGACGCGCAGTTCTATTTCGGCAACGTCAGCTTCCTCAAAGAGACCGTGCGCACCTTGGTGCGCGAGTCGGAGCATCCCGTCCGCTACTTCGTCCTCGAAGCCGCCGGCGTCAACGGCCTCGACTCCGCCGCCGCCGCAACTTTGGCCGAGCTCGACGAAGAGCTAGCGGCCCAAGGCGTCAAGCTCGTCCTCACCCGAATCAAAGGCCCCGTCCGCGACGTCCTCCACCGCACCGGCCTCCTAGAAACACTGGCGAGGGAAGGCCGAGTCTACCTCTCCACCCACCGAGCCATCGAAGTCCTCCGTTCCGGCATGTCCCTCCCCGACCTCTCCCCCGAACCCGACGACCCCCGCGAAGCAGCTGACCAAATAGGCGCCGGCATGCTAAACCCCCACACCCCCGACCCCGGCAAATCCTTCTTCGAAACAGTGAAGAAGCACAAACGCTAGCTCGGACTAACCAAGTGCCAGCGAAGCCCCGTGGACGACGCGAAGCGTCGGCTTTACGGGGTGCCAGTGCCAGTGCCGGCGCCAGCGTTTGCGCCATGATATAGAAGGCTGTCCCCTTTTCCGGAGGTAGACAGGGTGAGTGGTGGGTACGAGGGATGGAGGGAGAAGGCGGAGGCTAGGGCCGATCGGGTTGGGGCCGAGGCTTGGCGTGCCGATCCGCAGTCGTCTGTTTACGACGCTGCGCTTTTGCGCGAGCACACCGAGGAGCTCACCCGTACGCGCGAGGCTGGAAAGGCCCTCGACCTCGTGCCTTTGTTGCGGGAGGCGCTCTACCGTCATCTTGGCGAGCTGGCGGATCCGCGACTCTATGCGGTGACGCCGCTTGGGACTAAGCGCGTCGTCGAGGCGTTCTATGAAGAGGCGCTCGCGTGTATCGAGTACTTGGCGGATCCCGACCAGACGGGGCTCGAGCCGGCGTTTACGTTGCTCGGGTTCCGACGTGCGGCACACATCTTTGGGCGGTCGGCGCTCCTGCTTTCGGGCGGCGCAACGCTCGGATTTCTTCATATTGGCGTGGTCAAGGCGCTGTTCGAGAAGGGGCTTCTGCCCGACGTTCTTTCCGGGGCATCCATGGGTGCCCTCATCGCTTGCGGTACCGGCGTGCGAACCGACGCCGAGCTCGAGGCGCTCTTCGCAGACCCACGGGTCCTTCGCACCGATGCGCTCAAGCGCTTTTCGCCGAGGCGTGCCGCGAGGGAACGCGCCGTATACGATCCGGCCCGCCTAGAAGAGGTGGTCGCGCACAACTCCGGTGACTACACATTCGAAGAGGCCCACGCGCGCACCGGCCGTACCGTCAGCATTAGCGTTTCACCGACGCGTGAGCGCCAAAAGCCCCGCGTTCTCTGCCACTACACCTCGCCCAACGTGCTGATGAACAGTGCCGCGGTCGCCTCCGGCGCGATTCCCGGTGCATTCCCCGGTGCAACGCTCCGCCAACGTTTGCCGTCCGGCGAAAGCGCCCCGTACATGGGTACCGAAACTTGGATCGACGGCTCGCTCAAGGGCGACCTGCCGATGCGCCGCTTGAGTCGCCTGCACAACGTCAATCATTTCATCGTGAGCCAAGTCAACCCACACGTTGCACCCGTACGGCGCGTCACGGGAAAGCGTGGACTAATTCCGGTCGTGTCGGGGGTCATCGTCTCGAGTCTACGCACGCAGCTCACTCAGCAGCTCGGGCTCGCCCGCGATCTCACGAAAAGCACGCCCCTCTACGCGCCGCTCGACGTCGCCTACTCGCTAGCAGACCAGCCCTATGGCGGGGACATCGACATCCACCCGCGCCTGCGCCCCATGGCGCTCCTTCGCACCATGTCGAACATCTCGCACAAGGAGCTCCTGCGGTACATCCTCGAGGGCGAGCGCGCGACCTGGCCGATGCTCGCCCGCGTCCGCGATCAAACGTGCGTGTCCCGCGCGTTAGATGCAGCGATACGGCGCTTGTCAGCCGATTCGCAGTGAGATGCCGACGACGATTTGGTAGTCGTTTTTCTTCGGGACAGTCCCGTCCGACCGAGGAAATGGCTGCTCCGTGCGCAAGTACAGGAACGACGTGTTGAAGTGGAGAATCGAGGTGACTCTCAGCGAAAAGTCCATGCTGCCCACGTGGTTGGTGTTGCCGATGGTCGTGAAGACTAGGTTGGTGCGCCAGTCCAAGAGCAGCTGGATGTCGTCCGTAAAATCAATGTCGGCGAACATTCGGAACATCCAGTAACCGTCGCTTTGCGGGTTCTCTACGCCCGCGTCGGGATCGAGCAGCGACAGGTACTGATAGCCAGGCGCAGTTTCGAAATCCCAGTTGACGACGTACGTGGTGATGATGTGCACGCCGAGACCGGCGGCGGGCGTCGCACGCAACCGAATGTTTTGGAACTTGTCGTAAAGGAGCTGCCCGGTAAGCGCTTTGACGAAGACGATCGGGTGAACGTAGATGTCGACATCGCCACCGCCGAGATGACGATTTGCAATCTCCGCGCGGGCTGCTGTACCGAAAGTCCCGTCATAGGTGATCTCGGCGCGGGTGAGCGCGTCCTCGCGGACGAGCGACCAGAAGGCATTGAATGTGAGGTTCTCTGTGTTACCCGCGTTGGCCGTCAAACCAAGCCGCAACACCGTTGACCAGTAGTTCCGTTCGCGTTCCGTGTGCTCGATGATGCCCAGTAGCTCCGAGCGCGGTCGGGTCACGATCCCCTCGGCCGTCTGCACCACGACAAACTCTTCGTTGATCATCGAGGGGCCCACCAAGTCGTCCCCTTCGGTGAAGACGTACGTGTTGGCCCTAGGCGAGTGCAACTCCTGGACCTTCTTCCAATCGTACGTGAGCAGCTTGAGCTCGGAGCTATCGAAGCTGAGCGAACCATCGCGCATTCGCTCGAGGTTGCCTCTCAACCACTCGCCTGAAGCCAAGCGAACCCAATCAAACTCGTCCCCAAACTGAATCATGTAGGTTTGGGGAAGATCCTCCTGGGCCTTCTGAACCAACACCGCCGTGTTGGGACCGGAGTCTTTTCCAAGCTCGGATCTAGCCGTGTCGCTCTGCTCGGGCCCCGCCGGATGAGGGTCGTCCGTTGGAAGCGGCTCTTCCACCTGCGCGAACGCCACCGACCCGCCGGCAAGCAAAACAGCAGCTACCAGCAGCACCGCCAGAGGCAGCAAACGCCACCTCTCCCCGTCCTTCAAACGCATCATGGGTGTGAGTTATACGGAGGGAGGGAGCCGATTCCCAACAAATTCCGGCAGCGGCAGCGCCAGCGTCGGTATCGGTGCCAGCGCGCCTCGCGGCAATCGCGGCGAGATCAAGCACCTTTGCGGATGGCGCTCTTGCAAAGGACGAAGTCAGCGTCGGGCTCCAGGGCTCTTAGCAGCTCGGTCAGCTTGTCGATCGTTGGCACCGAAGCTCCCTGCTCGTAGCGTGCGTAGGCATTGACCGATGTCTGACCGAGATTCTGGACGACTTGTTGAAGTGTTTTTCCCGAGAGGCCTCGCTGCTGTTTGAGGAAGAACGCAACTAGGGCCGCATCCCCGTTAGCCCCGACCTCGAAGTAGCCACCCTTGCCAACATGGACATCCACGCTGAACCCAGGCTTGTCGATCATCGCTTCGATCGCGTCACAGATCATCGTGTAGGCTTCTTTCTTCGTCTTCCCCTGAGAGAAAGCCCCCAGGTCCGGCACCTCGATGGCCCACCAGTTGCCTGCCTTCACCACGTGACCCGCGAATCTCATTTTCGGCCTCTTCTCGCTGCCTTCAGAATAGCCATCGGCGAAGACGCTATGGCGACCACCTTCTCGAAGCAGAACCCAGCCAAGGATCCGAAGTCGCTTGACGAGCTCCTTTCGCTTCATCGGCCAGTCTTACACAGATATGTGGAAATCTCAAGCAGGCCTGCGAGCGTTTGTCGATTCATTGCCCCAGTTGTCGGCCACCCAGGTCGGGAGTTGCTGAGAGTTGCTCCGCCGACGCCGATCCCAGAAGATTCTGGCGGGCTCTAGGGCTCCTGCACGACTAGGGCGGGCCCTGCCCGATCGAAGTACCAATTGCCGAAGCTGTCGAGCACGGACAGGTCATCGATTTCATATTGATAGCTCAGCGGATCAGCGAGCCAGCCGTGGTTGCCGTAACGCGGGGCAAACCCCGCTCCATGGTCCCTAACCAATACGCGCGCGGACTCAGCAATCGCATCGATGCGTTCGGGTGTTTGATCCACAGCCGCCCCGATGATGACCAGGTCGATCTGATCCATCACGACGAAGTACGGCGTGGTGACGTGATTCAGCGCGACTACCATCGAGTTGGCGCAAAGAGCGGGGTCAGGCTCGCCGACCGCACACGAATCGTCGAACACGAACCCTTGATAGGCGGCCCTTTCGCTCAACTTACCCACGTCGAGCGGGGAACCGCCCATCGCCTCGCGACTCCAGAACGCGGAGTCGTCTAGCCCTCGAACATCGGCCCAGGCCAACATCTCAGCGACTCGATCGAGGTTCTGCTTCACGCCGTTGCCTCCGGCGGACGTCCCCGAGAGGATGACCGCCGTCGCGTTTACTAGGTTGTCGGTCCCGAAATAGGCCGCGTCTTGCAGGTCTTCGAGGACGGCCCGCATGATGTCGTGGCCGCGAAAATGAAAGCCACCTTCTTCTTCGGTGGCCGCTTTGCTGCCCCTCCACGTGTCCGAGGAACAGTACCCGATGTACACGGCGTTCCAGTCGAAGAAGTCCGGGTTGAGGTCCGAGTCGGCCGCGAACAAACCGTTGCGGGACAAGGTGTCCGGATAGCTCGCCGAACTGGTGAGCCAAGGAGAACTCTGTGCCCGGTCGAGGCAGGCTTGCGGATTGCCGCAAG
>JAFDAJ010000134.1 GCA_019313915.1 Deltaproteobacteria bacterium | reverse complement strand
ATTCATGATCTACATCGCACTGCAAATGGCATTCGGCGTCCTTGCCAGCATGATCGTGGCCTGGTTCTCGAGGCGCCGGGAGTTCCGCGCGGACGCCGGCGGCGCCGACCTCGAAGGCGCTGGGGCAATGGCTTCTGCGCTCAACCGCCTGAGAGCCATGCGAGACGCGCCATCACAACTTCCAAAGGAGCTGAACGCATTCGGCATCCGCGGTGGGGGGATGCTCAAGCTGATGGCGACCCATCCTCCGCTGGAAGAGCGAATCGCCCGGCTTCAGGCCCGCTGAGCGGCCCCAACATAGGCCGATTCTTGCCATGACGTGCGACGTTCGGTAGGACCCAGTCTATGGGGGCGCGGAGTTTACTCTGCTGGATCGCGATGATCGGTGTCTCGCTCGCTGGATGCGAGGAGGCCGAGCCGCGCCTGGAGCGCATCGAGGTCGCTTCCGCACACCGCTCCTGCGATGAGGGGGAAGCGTGCGGGGTCGTCGAAACGAGCTGCCAATCGCAGGGGTGCGAGTGCGGCATCGCGGTCAACGAAGCGCACCTACTCGACTACCAGAGGCAACTTGCCGAATGCCGCGGGCAGAACGAGCTAGCAACGTGTGATTTCGAGTGCGAGACCCAGTTCGCGAAGTGCTTCAAGGGCGCTTGTGTCCTCACGGACGAGCCGCCCGAGCTTTTTCGCGGCGGCCGAAGCGTGCAGACCCTGTGCGAGAGCACGCGAGGCACCTACGCCGGTTGCCCCGAATGCCCACCGAACGAGCGCTGCAAGTCGTGCATGCCGTGCGAGTGTCCTTCGAGTCACCGCTGGACGAAGAAGGGCTGCCGGCCCGTCGTAAAGACCGAGGCGCGGGACATCCAAGTCGAGACGCGTCCTTCCGTGGTCAGCGCCTCCGACAAGCTCAAAACGCGCGTGCATAACAATTCGAAGCGAGCGATTTGGTTGAAGACGGTCTGTGGCACTCCGTTCTATCGCGCGCGCAAAAAGGAAGACGCCTGGGAGAAGGGGTACGAACCGTTTCATGCGGTCAAATGCCGGACGGGAGCCGTGAAAATTGCTCCTGGGTCGAGCCGCCCGTTCGTGGTCGGAAATCTGGGCGAGTTCAGCGAAGCTTCGGGAGAGCCCACGAGTCCCGGAACCTACCGCTTCGAGGTGACTTACACCGACGGAAGCAAGAGCTTTCGCCACAACGCAGTCGTGTACTCGGCGGAGTTCGACTTGGTCGCCAAGCTGTCGAGGCGCTAGGCGGCCTCGGCCTCGAGGAAGCAGACGCTGAACCAGTCGCGCTCGTCGCTCCATTGCCTCGTGAGCCGAAACCCAGCGGCGCTGGCCATCTGTCCGAACTGCTTTAGGTCGTACTTGTGGGAATGCTCAGTGACGATATGCTCGCCGGCGGACAGACCAAACTCGGCGCCCCCGATCCGAACCGACTGGTCGACCTTGCTGACTAACCGCATCTCGATTCGGCCCTCGCTCTCGACGTAGGGAGCGTGATGGCGGAACGTGCCCAAATCGAAGCTGGCGCCGTTTTGGTTGAGTCGACGCAAGATGTTCAAATTGAATGCCGCGGTGACGCCGAGAGCGTCGTTGTAGGCCGCCTCGATGAGCTCTGGGTCTTTCTTGCGGTCGATGCCGACGAGCAACCCACCACCCTGCCCTACGAGATCGGCAACGCGCCCAAGGAACGAAATCGCCTCATCGCGCGTGAAGTTCCCGATGGTGCTCCCTGGGAAGTACGCGACAGTGCGAGAGCTGGGGCGATGAGGGCGCGGTAGACGGAGCGGCTGCGTGTAGTCCGCACAGACCGCGATCACTTCCATCTCATCGTAGCGGTCCGCGAGCTGGTAGGCCGATGCCTCGAGCGCAGCTCTGCTGATGTCGATCAGCACGCAACCGCTTGGCTCGATCAATGCGTCGAGGAGCCTCTGCGTCTTGAGACCCACCCCAGAGCCAAACTCGACCAAAGTAGCGTGTGGCCCAATCGACTCAGCCATCTCGTGGACCGCACGGCTCATGATCCCCAGCTCGGTCCGAGTGGGGTAGTACTCGGGAAGCTCGGTGACCGCTTCGAACAGCCGTGCCCCTAGCGCATCGTAGAAATACTTACACGGAAGCGCTTTTTCGGAGCGTCGAAGCCCTTCGATCGCTTCCGCCCGGAGGTCACCGACCTCAGGGTGAAGGTCGACGATACGAACACGCTCCTCAGAGCTCAATGGATCAAATGCAATCATCGGTTCAACCACCATCCCGTGCCAAGCGGATGCCGCTGAACTGCCAGCGAGCCTCCGGTGGAAAGAAATTTCGGTAACTTCGACGCCCATGGCCAGCGGGGGTCGCACAACTGCTGCCTCGCAGCACGTATTGGTTGCACATGAACTTGCCGTTGTACTCGCCGAGTGCGCCCTCGGCGGGGCGGTAGCCCGGGTATGCGGCATAGCTAGAGCTCGTCCACTGCCATGCCGCGCCGTAAAGGCTCGGAACGGTTGGATTCAGCGAGGGCGCGCGGCCGCACAGGGGCGCGGGCTCCGGCTCTGCGGTCGCTGTCTCCCACTCGTGCTCCGTCGGCAGGCGGCAGCCGAACCAGCGCGCATATGCATCGGCTTCGTAGTAGCTGACGTGCACGACAGGCTCGCTGTCTCGAAGCCGTTGGCGCCCGTGGAGCGTAAACATGCTCCAGCCGTCCGCGTCGTGGCGCCAGTACTGTGGGGACCGCCAGGTACGCGTCTGTACTGTACGCCAACCCTCACTGAGCCATAGCTCCGGGCGGTCGTACCCGCCGTCGTTGATGAAGGCGAGGTACTCGCTGTTGGTGATGAGGCGCTGAGCAATCTGAAAAGGATGGAGCAGCGTGTCGTGGACCGGACCCTCGTTGTCGAAGTGGAACAGCGCCGGTTCGCAGCCGACGCGGACGATGCCACCCGGTTGCTCGGCCCACCGCATCGTGGGAGCCGCAGCGGCATCCTCGGGCTGGCCTTGATCGTCGGCATATGCCGGGTTGAGCGGATTGCACGACAAGAGATGCTTGATGTCCGTCACGAGCAACTCCTGGTGTTGCTGCTCGTGATGAAGGCCGACCTCGATGCGCATCGAGAGCTCGCCATCGAGGTCGGTGCCAAGCAGATCGAGGACGGCGGAGTCGACTCGTCTGCGGTAAGCGGTGATCTCATCGTGGCTCGGTCTCGTCAGCATCCCGCGTGACGGACGGTGAAACTGCTCACCCACCGCATTGTAGTAGCTGTTGAACAGCACAGCGTAAGACTCAGGAGAAAGGGCTTCGACGCCTGCAGGGCCGAGCACGAATGTCTCGATTCGACGCCTGCAGGGCCGAGCACGAATGTCTCGAAGAACCAAGTCGTGTGTGCGCGGTGCCACTTCGTCGGGCTCGCGTCCGCCATGCTTTGAACGCATTGATCTTCGGCGGAGAGCGGCGCAGCAAGCGCTTCGGTTTGCGCGCGCACTCGTTCGAAATCGCTCGCAAGCCGCTCTAGCAACATCTGGCCATTCATAGGTACCGCCTTGAACGAGTCAAGAGTGCCGGTGTTACCAAGAAACTGGGCCGCCGTCACCAGCGCTGTGATGGCGGGGCTATGCCCCGAGCACGCCCTCCACCGATCCGTCGTGTCTGGGCCCTCGTTTCCAGACGCTTCGAATGGCGGGCAGACTCACGAACAAGCCAACGATCGTCCAGGGAACCGTGGCCATGAAATGCCCAGCGATTGCGACCGAAGCCGCCATCCCGGGTTCGACCCCCAGAAGCTCCAGGGCATACGCTACCGCGACATGAAACGTGCCGATAAAGCCCGGGGACGAGGGAACCATCGTTCCGATCGAGAGAAAGACCATCACGACGAGCGGGGCGTACAGAGGCAGATCCAGCCCGAATGCCCAAAGCCAACACTGGATGGTGAGCATCCCGATCAGGCGCGTCGCAAAGGTGAGCGCTAGAGCTGCAGCCACCGCCCTCGTGGACCGCAACGCACTGAACCCATCGACGAACCGCTGCGCTTTCTGGAACAGCCAGGCTTGCACCGACGGACTGAAGGGGCGCGAGAAGAATACGACGACGCCCGGAAGCCTGGTGGGTTTGGCGACCAGCCAAACGACTGCGAGAAGCGTGCTGAGTAGAGCGCCCAGGGCCCATGCGAGGCGGCGGTCGCCCGAGATGTCGATCGCCAGAAGCGGCACGACGACCGCGAAAAGGATCAAGAACGACACAAGGTCGAGCAAGCGTTCCAGGGCCGCCACCGCAACGGTGGAACCACGAGAGAGTCCGCCAGCTCTAGCGAGAAGGTCGATGCGAACGAGCTCGCCGAGCCGAAAAGGGAAGATGTTGTTGGTGACGTAGCCCCCCAACACCGGAGCAAAACACTCCGCGAAGCTATAGCTACGGAGCGGCTTCAAGAAAACTTTACTTCTCAGCGCGCCAAGCGAAAAAACTGCTCCTTTTGTCAGCACGCAGCAAGAGAGAATCCAGAGGTTCACGGAACCCAGCGTCGATCCCAACTGACCGAGGTCGACACGACGTAGGAAATAGTAAGCGAGAACGGCGGACAGAATGAGGCCGACGCTCATGACGACCCGCTCCTTGGTCAGGCGCTGCCGCATCGCTACTCGCCTGCCAGCTCTACACGCTGCTCGAAGAACTCGTAGAGGTCAGGAAGAGACGCACCTTCGTTGCCGAGAGCCCCAGCGGAGATCGAGGCCAACGAGCTGCCGACATACATCCCGACAGGAAGCGACTCCCCGCAAAGCTCCGCGAGGCTCGCACCAGTCAGGAATACGTCTCCCGCGCCCACCGCATCCACCTCGTTGATTTCGAGCGCCGGAAGGTAGTCGGTTCGCAGGCGAGCGCCTTCTCCTTGGGGCGGACGGAAGCACAGGGACCCACGTCGCCCCATCGTGACGATCAGGCCGCGCGCATCACTGGCCGTATAGTACCGGCTTGCCAGGTTCGAGAGACCGCTCTCCGCATCGCCCAAAGCAAACCGAAGCTCGTCTTCGGTTGGGGTTGCGAGTTGGGGCTCACGGAACTTGAGAATGTTGGCCTGCCCGTTCGTGCTCACATCGGCAAAGTAAGGCTTTCCGCATTTCGCGGCGATCTTGGGAATGGCATTGGCCAGTGTCGGACCAAACAAGCCATATCCGAAATCGGTCACGATCAGTCCGTCGTGCGCCTCGAGCTGCTCCCGCAGCATCGTGATGAGCTCATTGCTAGTCTCGATGGGAATCGGGGCTGGGTTCCCTCTGTCGACTTTGAAGACCTTCTTGCCGCCGACCAAGAACCGAGTCTTCGTGTACGCCCTGCGCCCGGGCGCAGGCAGGTTGTGCACTTCGACGCCGAAGCGTTCCAGGCCGCTCCTGATTCGCTCAAATGATTCGTCCTCTTCACAACATGTGACGAAGGTGACCTTGGCGCCGAGCACTGCGGCCTGACGCGCGATCAAGCCGGCGCCTCCGATGAACCACTCCTCGCTCACGGGCTTCACGGATACGATCGGGCTCTCGGACGCAACGCGCGCGCCTTCGCAGTGCGTGTATTGGTCGAGGATCGCGTCACCGAGCACCAACACCTTGAGGTCCGAGAACGCAGAGATCGCGTTCTTGAGTCGCGCGGGGTTGATCTCGTTGACCTGGCAGAACCGCTGGATCTTCTGCTGCTCCATATCCAGCGTGTTGCGTTTGCGCCGGCCTATCTCGGTCGACGAAAAGATGACGTCTCCCGAGCCGAGGACGACACGGCCACCATACGACTCGACGATCTTCTTCTCTTTGGCAAAGCGCGGGTCGACCTTGGACTCGTACTCCCGCCCCTTGACGTAGATGTCGGGTTGGATGGCCTCGAGGACCGGGCCAGCCCACTCGTCTTTACTGAGGGCCACGTAATCCACGCAGCCAAGCTCAGCCAAATTGTCGAGGCGGAGATCCTCCGGGATGTACGGCCGTTCGTATCCCTTCATCACGACATCGTCTGCGCTCACGGTGACGACCAGGACATCGCCCAGGCTGCGGGCCATTCGGAGGTAACGGATATGTCCCGGGTGAACGATGTCGAAGCAGCCGTGACACTGAACAACGGTCTTCCCTGCTTTGCGAAGTCGCGCCCTCTCGGTTCGCAAGCTTTCGATGGAGTAAATCTTCTTGTCGGCTTCGGCGCTACGCATGATTGCGGCTCCAATCGATCAAGACGTCGATGATCGCGTCCCTGTCGGATGATTCCAGCTCAGGCGTCACCGGGAGGCTCACGATGCGCCGTACCAGCGCGTCGGTGTGCGGAAGTTGCGGAGGGGTCATTCCCTCATACGCGCGCTGCCGGTGTATCGGAACCGGATAGTGTACTTTGGCAGCGAAGCCGCGGGACGCGAGATGCGCGATCAGAGCGTCGCGGGCATCATGACGGATGACAAACGCGCTGTACGCGGGCTCGGAGCCTTCCGTGACGTTCGTGAGCTCGAAGAACGGGCGCAATGCCGTCTCGTACGCAGCAGCATGGCGCCTACGACTGACGATCCAGTCATCGAGATGTGGAAGCTTCGTCAGTAGAATCGCCGCTTGGAGCGTGTCCAGGCGAGCGTTCTCACTCGCCACATCGACGTGGTCGCGATCGCGATGGCCGAGCGACCTGAGCCGTCGAAGAAGCGCGGCGCGATCTTGGTCGTCCGTCGTGATGAATCCCGCATCCCCACATGCAGAAAACGTCTTCAAGGGGTGCAAGGAGAAGCACCCTGTGCCGAACGAGCCTACGCTCCGTCCTTGGTGGGTGGATCCGATCGCCTGTGCACAGTCCTCGATGAGGTGCAGTCCATGTGCTCTACAGATCTCCTGAATCGGTTCCATCAGGCAAGGGATGCCGCCGAGGTGTACGGGAATCACAGCTTTGGTCTGAGGTGAAATCGCCACAGCGAGCAGCTGTGGGTCCATCAGTCCGGTCTCCGGATCGATATCGATGAAAACCGGCGTCGCCCCGACCAACGAGACCGAAGTCGCGGTGGCCACGTACGAATGGGCAACGGTAATGACCTCGTCCCCGGGGCCAATGTCGAGAGCGCGCATCACTAAGGTGAGCGCCGCAGTGCCGGAAGCCACGCCGACGACGTCCTCGACGCCAAGCCGTTGCGCCAGCCTCGCCTCGAGCTCGCTCACTTCGGGCCCGTTGATGAACTGCCCATGGCCTAACACTCGATCGATCGCGTCTAGAATCCGAGGGCGTAGCGCCTGGTTCTGCTTGATCAGATCGACGTATGGCACCGCGGTCATGAAACGAGCTTCGTGGCGGATCGCCAGAGCTCTGGGCGAGCCTTCATCCACGCAACGTTTCGATAGATGCTGGACCGGCTGTCGGAGACTCGCCCCGAGCGGTACGCCTCGCGCAGCTCTCGCACGGCGGTGACCAGATCGTGCTGCGGCTCGAAGCCGAGCTCCCTCCGCGCCCGATCTGCCGAGAGGTGATAGGAACGCGGGTCATCGGAGGGCACCGTGTCGATCGGTAACGACGAGTCGAGCTCGTCTCGAATCATTTCTGCCAAGGCCATGACCGATGCGTTCTCCCGGCTGACGTTGAACGCCCGCGCGGAAATCTTGTCGGCAGGAGCTGTGAGGAGCATGCGGTAGAAAGCCGTCAGGTCCCGGATGTGCACGTTGGGACGCATTTGAGCGCCACCAAACACCCGAATCCGCTTGTCGGTCAGGCCCTGATCGGTCAGCAGGTTGATGGTGAGATCGAGCCTCAGGCGCGGCGAGTAACCACACACCGTTGCAGAGCGGACTGAAACACCAACGAATGAATCGTCGACCAGGCTGTTGAGGATCTTCTCCCCCTCAGCCTTGCACTTGGCGTAGATGGTGATTGGGTCGAGCGAAAGCTCCTCGGTCACGTCGTCGTCTTCTTTGATTCCGTAGACGCTTGCGGAAGACGCGTAGAGAAATCGTGTCACTCCGTATTTCTTGGACGCACGCATCAGGTGATCGACCGCTCGAAGATTGACGGATTCGGTGACCTCGTGATCCAACTCGGAGCTTGGGTCATTTGAGATGGCGGCGAGGTGAATCACCGCGTCGAATCCGCCCTGTTCGAGCACGGCGTCTAGGGAAGCGAAATCCCGGATATCACCGCGAATCCTCTCGCAACGCGGGTGGACGATGGGGTCCGAGCTCGGGTCCGTCCCATACAGAAAGGCATCAAAGACGGTGACATGGTGCCCCTCTTCCAGCAGCTCCGGGACGAGGACCGCACCGATGTACCCGGCGCCCCCGGTCACGAGTAATTTTTGGTTCGTCATTTCCGCCTCACGTGGCCGATACGATATCCTAATCCCCGGATGAATGAAAAATGACGACAACCGCCGTGCTCTTCGACATGGACGGTGTGCTCGTGGACTCGGCGCCCCTACATGTGCGGGCCTACGAGCAGGTCTTTCGTGACGCGGGACTCGTGTTTCCCGCAGCGGCCCGAGAGGCGGTTCGCGAAGGAAAACCCCGTTCGAAAGTGATCGAAATCGGCGCACCAGCGGCAAGCCCCGTGACCCAGCAACAACTGTTCGACGCCAAGCCAAACGCCGTCGTCAAAGTGCTCCAGAGCGGTCAGGATGTGAGCATGCCCGGTGCAACTCAGACGGTGCTTGCCTTGGCGGCAGGCGGGGTCCCGATGGGGGTCGTCACGAACAGCGGATCTCCGAAAATCTGGCTAGAGGCGGCAGGGGTCTTGGAGTTGATGAAGGTCCTGGTCACGCGCAACGACGTTTCGTTGCCCAAGCCATCCCCGGAAGGCTACCTACTGGCTGCGAAGCGATTGGACGTGAGCCCCGCAGGGTGCATTGCGTTCGAGGACTCGCACGATGGCTGGCTCGCCGCGACCCAGGCTGGCATGCGCGCGGTGGTCGTCGCCACGGCGCGCCCTGCATGGGCCGAGACGGACACTGAGTTAGTTCCCACTCTGGACAGAGCCGCCGTGCTAGCCCTCTGTTTCCCCACCAAAGTGGAGGGTCACATATGAAGGTGCGTCGATTCTTTCGGGCGGTGTACTGGGACAATGAGCTGCGGCGCGCCGACATTCAGCGCGGCCTCCGCAATGACCTCGCACTCTACCTGAAGAACCGCGCCCTCGAACCGATCGATGCTCTGTTTCGACGGAGACATTCGGGGTCCCGCATGCCAATCGTCTTCATCGTGGGCGCTCCTCGCTCGGGAACGACCGTGCTGTACCAACTCATCGCGGAGCATCTCGACGTGGGGTTCATCAACAATCGAATGGCCCGTTACTTCGCTGCGCCCATCGTGGGAGCGATGCTTCACGGTCGCACGGGAGGTGGGCACGAGCTTGCGCTGTCATCGGAGTACGGCCGAACGGGAGGCGATCACTCGCCCCACGAGTTCTCCTGGTTCTGGCACTACTACGGCGACTTTCGCCTCAACGACGACCTGAGCGACGAAGAGCTATCGCGTATCGACTGGCAGCCAGTCAAGAGGTCCCTCGAGGGCCTGACTGGCTACTTCAAGCGACCACTCGTGCTCAAGAACATCAATTTCGTCTCCTATCAGATTGCCTGGCTCAAGCGCCTGTTGCCCACGGCGAAGTTCATCTGGATCCAGCGCGATGACCGCTACACCGTGCAGTCGATCTTGCGCGTGCGCGAAGACGAGTACGGCGATCAGAGGATTTGGTGGTCAGTTCGGCCAAGAGACGCACGGGAGTGGCGTGACAGGTCACCCGTGGAGCAAGTCGCCCATCAGGTGATCGACGTTGGCCGTGCGATCGAGAAGGCATTCGAGGTCATCCCCCCAGAGGATCGGCTGAAGCTCAACTACGAGGAGCTGATGCAGAAACCGCCCGAGACGCTCGAGCAGGTCGCGCGGTTCATCGGTGCTGATGTCGCAAACCGGGAACGGCTCGCTGCGATTGCGCTCCAACCTCGCAATCACAAGACGCTTGACGACGAAACATGGACCCACATTCAGACCGCGCTGGCACAGTAGATGTCCTCCTTCGATACCACTCGAGACGATGAAACCTGGTCCGCTTGGCTCGCGGATGCGGGAGTTGATGACGTGTACTACTCGGCAAGTTACGCGGCTATCTGGGCGCGTGAGGAACGCGGCAGCTTCATCGGCATTCGGTACGAGTCAGCGACAGGGCGAATGCTCTATCCCCTGCTGCTGGTTCCGCTCGACTCTCTGCCTGGAGGGGCGGGCCTCGTCGAGGCGCGCACCCCGTACGATTTCGGTGGTCCGAGGGGCGATTCGGCCGATCTCGTGCAGCTCCACGAGGAGTTTCGCACCGCACTTGTCGCCTGGCTCCGAAGTCACCGCGTCGTCTCCGAGTTCGCTCGGATTCACCCACTTTGCGAAGGGGGTCGCCCCGCTGATGCGAAAATCCACGCGCAGAATTTCATCGTCGACCTGAGCCTCGCGTACGACGACTTGTTTTCGTCTCAACATAGGCGCCACCGCCGGGCTGTTCGTTCGTCGAGCTGTACGACCGCACCATGCGCCGTGTGGGCGCGAGCTCGGACTACCACTTCACGCACGAGACACTATCGGCCCTGATGTCACTCGAGGAGATGTGCCTCATGCGCGCGACGGGTGAGACCGGAACTGGTGGCGCGGCGATCTTCCTGCGTTCCGGCTCTGATCTCTTCTATTTCTTGGGTGCATCCGCAGACGACCGCCCGCCCGGCACGAACAATGCGATCTTCGACGCGGCCATCCGTCATGCACAGGCCCGTGGCTTGCGAACGCTTCACCTGGGCGGCGGCAGCGAGTCGCTGCGAGCCTTCAAGTCACAAATCGCGACTGGAACGGTTCCGTACAGCCTAGTGCAACGGATCGTGGACGCGCCACGGTATGCCGCCCTGTGTGAAGCGTGCGACAGCTCCGACTCCACCCATTTTCCCGCGTTTCGCTCGAAGCTCGTCGAGCAGCGCCAAGGGTGACGATGTGTCGAGGGGCTTGGGCAATGGCACTCTTCAGGGACAGTCGTCGAAGGTGACGACGATGTTGCTCCGCATTGTCCCTCTCTTGTTGGCCGCGAGCGTGGGAATCGTCGTCCTGGACGCGGGCTTCGTCTATGACGATCCGTCGGCCCTGCTCGAGAACCCGTTGGTGAACGGCGAGGCGCCAGCGTGGGAAGCCTTCGTGCGGGATTTCTGGGGACGGCCTGCGAGTCACGGATTCACTTCATGGCGGCCGGTGATGCCCATGATCTGGGCACTGCTCTGGAAGTTGTGGCCGGGGAACCCCTTGCCATTTCACATCTTGAGTACGTTGCTGCACGTGTTGGCGGTCGCGATGAGCATGCGGTTCGTCTATGGGCTCCGCCCATCGCTCAGCTGGGCCGCCGCCGTCGGAACGCTGTTCGCACTACATCCCCTAAATACAGAGAGCGTGAGTGCAATCGTCGCACAGGCAGATCTGCTCTCGTTTTCATTGGCCCTCGGCGCCTGCACGATCGCCCTCAAGCCACCAAGCCTCCGCGCCGGAGCGCTTTGTGCGTCGGTGCTTCTGCTAGCCACACTCGTCAAGGAGTCTACGGTCATCTTTGCGCCCCTCGCGGCGCTGTTGTTCTTGATCCAACCAGGCGCGAAACGGCTTCGCTGGCTCGCGGCGCTTCCGGTGGCAGTGATGACCGGCTGCGTGGTCGGGCTCCAACTCAGCCTTCCTAGGGCCCCTGGCGTAGCGATGATCGCCAACAACCTGGCTCATCAGGCGCACGGCGAAGTTCGTCTGCTGCTGGGGCTCTACAACATCGGACGCTCTTTGGTGATGACCGTGTGGCCTTGGCCGATTGCGCCAAACCATGGATATGCGGCCGTGGAGCTCGAGGCAGAGGTGCTCGCTCCTTACGCAGCCGCTGGTGCTCTGCTGCTGATCGTCGGCGTCATCGCCGGCGTCTGGGCCCTCGGGCGACGGCGGGCGGAATGGGTCGCGGCCCTCTCGTTTCTCTACGCACCGGCACTGTTGCAGTCGCACTGGTTCGTGCCGTTGATCACCGACCTCGCGGAGCGACTGCTCTACCCGTCGATTCTCGGGATCGCCATGACTGCGATCATCGGCATCTTCGGTTGGGTGGAACGACCCGCAATACGGAAGGTGGTTGTCGCTTCGTTGGCAGTCGCCTTTTTCGTCAGCAGTCTCTCAGCCCGGCGTGCGTGGACAGATGAGGACTCGCTCTGGATATATGCGGTCCGGGTAGAACCCAGGGCCGCGCGCCATCACCGCAACGTGTCCAACACGTTCTTTCGCGCCGGTGATCTCGATCGCGGCGCCTACCACCGGCTCATCGATACGTACCTGGTGAACCGATTTCCTGAAGCGGTTCAGTGGGAAGAGATAGAGTCCACTCGTTCGCTGTCACCACTACAACGCTTCGTCGAGCTCCCCGAAATCCTGGAACCGGAGGATCCGTGCCCGCTGATCCGAATCTTCGTAGGCAAGGCGAGAGAGTACGCCCCGCTCTACGAACATTTGATCGAGCATTGGGGACCCCGATACCCTCACTGCGTTCCTCAGACGCCCTGAGATGTCACTCCAACGTTTGAGGAGGGAAAAAGCTTTCGTGTGACTCGCCGCGTTCCTGCTCTTCGTGGTACCTGCGCACCATCTTTTCCCTGTACCTAGCCACGTCCTGGGCACCCTTGTAGGTTTCACGAACCGCGCGAACAACAGACATCGGTTTGATGGCGTGGGAGTCCCCAATCGCTCGGCCGCGTGAAATGAAAGGCGCTTCGGCGATGCGAAGATCGGGTCGACGCAGCTGCGCCTTGGCTAGCAGCTCCGCGACGTAGGCATGCCCGCCGGATATCACGTGGATGCCCTTGAAGGCGCTAGCCCTGTAGAGCTTCATTCCGTTGAGTGAGCGCCAACGAAATCCGTAGATCGTCTTGGTCAACTTCAGGAATCCCGTGGAGGCAATTCGGCGTGACAACTTCCGAACGACAGGGTTGTACAGGTACCCCAAAACCACGTCGTGACCATGGCGAGCCGCCAAGAGGTTGTCGATCGATTCCGCGAACACGAATTCACTGTCGCCTGGAAAGACCGTGACCCAGGTGTCGTCCTCGATGGTTTCGTAAGCCTCGGTCACACAGCGACCCAACCCGCGATTGACGTCGTGCGCAATCATTCTGCACCGGTCGTCCTCATCGCAGAGCCTTTGCATCACGGCGCGTGTTTCGTCCGTGGAGCCGTCATCGATCATCACGACCTCGACAGGGATCGAGATCTTGTTGGCATGTTGGAGCACCTCTTCCACGGTACGCCGGACGAGTTCCTGTTCGTTCAGACACGGAACGAGAACGCAGAGCTTCTCGCTTCGTTCAGTCGGTTCGGTTCGAGTCGCGTTGGGCATTGTGGCTCTCTTATTGCCCTGTCGGATCCTAAACGTCAATCTGTTGACCTCCCGTCTCAGCCCGTAGGAAACTAAGAAATGCGTTCTTCCAAGCGCGGACGGCGGCTGCAGATCGCAGGGTTCCTGTTGGCCGGCATGACCTCGTTGTGGATCTTCCAGGAGATCGGGAATCACAATCTGTCGACGTACAGTCTAGGGCTCGGCACCACCCACTTCATGAGCCAGGGCTACGTGTTCTTCCTGCTCTTCTGGTCGGTGTTTGGCGCGCTCGCGGCTCTCTTCTTCAGCGGCGCCATTGCGACCGCAGGCCACGAAGACTGGGCTTCGCATACGATTCGCCAGCTGCGCGAGACGTCGGACCGCAGCCTGATCCTGGCGCTCAGTCTAATCGGCTTTTGCATTCCGCTTCTCATTCGCTGGCGCGTCCTGATGGGCGCAGACATTGCCGACGACGAGTCGGCGTATCGGTTCATGGCGGAGCTACTCGCGAGCGGGCGGCTTTACGCCGAGTCACCGCCGATGAAGTTGTTCTTCGATCGCGCGTTCATGATCAACGATGGCAAGTTCTACTCGCAGTACTTCCTGGGATGGCCAGCCCTACTCGCTCCGGGCGCCGCACTTGGCGTGCCGTCCTTGATGAATCCCTTGTATTCGGCGCTCACGGTCCCGCCGATCTACCTCACCCTTCGCCGCCTCGGCGGACGGCGCTCCGCAGTGATCGGTGCGATCATCTTCTTGTCCGCGCCTTTGCTACAGTTCGGTGCGGCCACTCAGCTATCGCACACATCCTGCCTATTCGCGCTCGCCTGGACGGCATATTTCACGGTCCGCATCTACACCGGGGATGACAGATGGTGGTTGCACTCGGCGCTGGCCACATCGTTCTCGGTCGCATTCCTCGTGCGGCCGAGCTCTGCTTTGGCGCTCGGGATTCCTTTGCTGGCAACCTGGCTCTTTTCACTTTCTTCGCTTCATGGAAAGGCGCGTCGGAACGCGCTGGCAGCATTCGCAGCTCCCGCGCTTGGTTTTGCCGCGGCGTTCTTCGTGATCAACATGATTCAGACCGGAGGCTTCACATCCCTGGCGTACCAACGAGCTGTCCAATACGCGAGAGAGAATGGCTTTCGCTTCGCAGCGTGGAACTGGTTTCCGAAAGATCGGACGCTCGCCATGTCGTTCGGTCCGATCGGACTAGCAGCCGCCCAGACGGGCGTTTCCCTGACACGATTCAACTACGCGCTCTTTGGCTGGCCTCTCGCATTCGTCTTCCTGCCGTTTGCTGGCTGGCGCAGCCATCGCAGCTGGATCCCTTGGAGCATGTTGATCTCCTTCGCGGTGACGCACTTCTACATGCGCAATGGTGGTATCGACACCTTTGGCCCTGTGCACTACCTCGAGCCCGCGCTCCCGATCATTCTACTAACCGCCCTGGGGATCACTCGGCTCACCTCGTGGCTGCGAGCGATTCGCTCGACCGGCCTGGCGCCGTTGGTCTCAGCAAGGGCGCCATTCGCACTTTGCCTTGGGCTCATCGCCGCCTCGTGGCTCGGTTACATACCTGTGCGCGCGATGGCATTGAACGAGGTTGGCGCCGTGGCTGGGCTGCCCCAACGAACGGCCAGAGCGGAGTTCGAGGAGCCGACGGTCGTGTTCGTCCAGCGGCCATTCATCTCGCGAAAATGCAGTCAGACGAACCACTTCCTCTTTTGGCGGCCAAACAACGACCCGGACTTGCAGAACCCGATTCTGTGGGTGAACCATCTCACCGTGGAACACGACAAGAAGCTGATGGAGCTCTACCCCGATAGGAATGCTGTGGTGATGGTCTGGTCACCACAGTGCATCCCGACCTTCTTGCCCCTGTCCAGCGTCGACGACTCGAATTTTCCTCCGGGGCGCATTGGGGGATCCGGAGAGCTGCCACCGGTTGAGGAGATGCAGTGAGTCCGACGGGTGCGCTAGGCTTCAACACATGGGGGCAATGCCCATGAGCGACAGCGGATTGTTGATCGACCGGCCGATCGTCCTGCTGGCGTCCGAGCGCAGCGGCGGAAACTTGCTCCGCGCAGTTCTTGGAAGCCATTCACAGATCGTCGCGCCGAGCCCGGTGCACTTCCTGACCAACATCGATCCACTTCTGCCGCTTTACGGAGACCTGTCCGAAGACGAGAGCTTTCGCGAGGCCTGCAATGACGTGTCGCGGTTCTTTCAACACCAAATCGCCGGTCATGCCGAACCACCGGAAGGTGCCGCGCTCTTCGAGTGCGCGCGCGAGCGAAGTCTGCTTGGGCTGTTAGATGCCGCTTTTCGCCTCATCATGCAGGCCGAGGGAGCGACGCGCGTTCTGCTGAAAGAGAATGAGGCGTTCCGCTATGCACACCGCTTGGCTAACCGGTATCCGGACATCCGCTTCGTCTACTTGGTTCGAGACGGACGTGATGCTGCGTTGTCGTGGATTAAGTCCCCAAACCACTTTGGCGGCATTTCCCACATCTCGCGAACCTGGCGGGACGAACAGAGAGCTTGTCTGTCCCTCTTGTGTGACCCCACCCTCGCCGACAAGATCCAAGTCGTTCACTACGAAGATCTAGTGTCCAACCCGCGTGAAACCGTCGAATCGTTGTGTGAGTTCATCGACGTCGGTTTCGAAGAGTCGATGCTCGAGTTTCACGGTCGCGACGAGATCCGTGAGCAGTCTGCTGGCGTACGGAACTGGGAGAACCTGTCCAAGCCAATCATGGGGCAGAACTTCAACAAGCATCAGAAAGAGCTCGGTTGGTGGCGCGCACAGACTTTCAACCAAATCGCACACCGCGAGCTCGCGGCGCTCGGGTACGATGTGCCCAAGGTGAGCGCCATCCATCGCGTTGGAAGCCAGGCATTGGACGCGTCCAGAGAAGGCTTCGGCCTCGCATTGAAAGCCGCGCGCGGCCGTCTACCCAAGCCGGCTGAGGTTCTCATCCGCGGCAAACGTCGCCGCAACTTCGGACGAATCGCCTCCGAGCTGGAAGCCCGTCAACGCCCACGGTGGCCCCGTCAACGCTAGGCCCGCCTTCTAGAGGCTGTCGTAGTAGACACGAGCGTCTCGGGCGGTCCGCCTGAGTCCTTCGCGCGTATCGACGATGGGCTGATACTCGAGGTCCTGCCTCGCCCTATCGATCGAAAAGTAGTTGTCATGAACGCACATTTGTACTTCGACGATGCTCACGGGCGGCTTTGGTTTACCAAAGACTTGAAACACCCGTTCGCCGGCGGTCGCCAGCGCGCGGGCCACCAAACCTGGAATGCGAATCGAGCGAGGGTCGAGGCCCATGTCGCTGGCAAGAGTCTGACTGAACTCCCCGCTGTTGAGGGGGGCTCCGTCGGTAACGAAATAGGCCTGACCACATACGCGAGACCCCTCGACGAGTCGCTCCGCTGCGCGGATTTGTGCATCAACCAAGTTGTCGATGTACGTGTAGTCGATGCGCGATGCGCCGTCGCCGAAAAACACGAGGGGCGCGCCTTGCTTGAGCGCCTTCATCAAAGGCCCGACGATCGTATTGCGTTCACCTGGGCCGTAGATACCTCCGGGGCGAATGGCGCTGGTGAGCAAGCCTGACTTCCCATTCGCACCAAGAACGAGCTGCTCCGATGCGACCTTAGTGCTGGAATAGAGGTCCGACGCCGTGCTGTACGGTGTAGCTTCGCCGAC
>JAFDAJ010000032.1 GCA_019313915.1 Deltaproteobacteria bacterium | reverse complement strand
CGGCTGCAGCGGGCCTGTGCGCGATCGCCGGTTTCGCCTGGCTCGCCGGAGACCCGCGAGGAGTCGTTCCCGCAGATGCCATGGACGTCGAAGACTGGGTGCTGCGGCAAGCTCGACCGATGCGGGCCTACGCCCTCATCGCCCTCGCTATGCTGCTCGCCGCGCTTGCCCGCAGGGATCTCGCCAAAGCCGAAACCAGGCTGGCTCCTTCGAACTGGGGCGTGGGCCTCGGCGCGGCGTTGCTCCTGGGCGCGTGTTTCGTTGCATTCGTCGGGCGAGACTTGAGTTGGGCGACATCGGCCCGACCCCAGGGCAACGAGCGGCTGATTCATCTCTTCGTCTACAACTACGGCCGTCTGTGGCCGGAGCACTTGGACTACCGAGCCATCCTGACGGGCTTCGCGGTCGCCGCGGGCGTCACGAGCGCGGCGGCAGCGTTTCGAACCTGGCGCCCCGTCGCGACTCGCGCCCTGTTGGGCGTGTCGGTCATGTTCTGTGCGTGGGGCTTGAACGTGTACATGGTCGACCTCTCCGACCATTGGGGGCTTCGCGATCTGACGCAGCGCTACTACGCCGCAAGAAAGAGCGCGGACGAGCCTCTCGTCGCCTGGCAGATGAACTGGAAGGGCGAGAACTTCTACACCGGCAATCGGGTGTACGTCTTTACCGAGACCGACAACAAGCGGATCGGCAAGTGGCTCGAGGAGAACGAAGGCCGCACTGCGTACTTCGTCCTCGAGCACAAGCGACTCGACCGGTTCCGAAAGCTAGTGCCTGACCGTGAAATCCACGAGCTCTCCACCAAACGGGACTGCAACAAGTTCTTGCTGGTCGGGCTTGAGATCTGAGGCAAAAAGCATATATCATTCGATCGGTTGTGGGTTTCGGACGTACTGAACACCAAAAACTGGACCGATTTTCAGTACTGAGCGATCTTCTCTTTCCAATGAAAACCAACGAAGAAAAACTAGGCTGGCGTCTACTCGAGGCCCTGTATGAGGCGGGCCGCGCCGATACGCACGCGACCCCCGAGCTCCTCTCGACCTGGCTCGGTGTTCAGGAGACGCGCGTTCAGGAGCTTTTGGTTCGGCTCGATGCGCAAGGCTTGGTCGACGGTTCGCGGTGCCGGCTCTCGATGCAGGGCCTGGTGCTGGCTGTCTCGCTACACGGCGCTCAGAAGCTCTCGATGCACTCGATCGCCGCCTGAGCCCCAAAGGGGCCGAGTGCACCGTAGGTCGAGTCCTCGTACGTACGTGCGGAACGTTTACAGAGGACTCGGTGCGGAAGAGAGGACTCGAACCTCCACATCCTTGCGGATACATGAACCTGAATCATGCGCGTCTGCCAATTCCGCCACTTCCGCACGAGAAGAGAGGGGCGAGATAGTGGTTGCCCTTCACCCTGTCAAGGCAGGCCGTCGCTTCCCGCCTGTAAGCATCCATCATCGGCTGGCTCTGTAATCTTTTCATACAGGCCGCATGTTATTCATAGCTTCGGCGGTGCACTCATGGTTGGATATCGTTTGATTTCCATGGGTTAGCTCCGTTTGGATTTCGGTACGGGTGTTGCAACTAGAGTGGACGTGCCTGGGAAATCTAGAAAAAGGCTTCGAGGATTCACGCTGGTGGAGCTCATGGTGGTGTTGGCGGTCATGGGGGTTCTCGTGAGTGCGGCTCTGCCGAGTATGAGCGACGGGCTGGCGGATCGACGAGTGTCGATGGTGGCTCGGGATGTCGTGTCGCTGTTTCAGCGCGCGCGATACATGTCGATGGCGTACGGCCGAGCGCATCAAGTGGTCTACATGAACGATTCGGGGTTCGGCCTGAGCAATCAGGACTGGGCCTTCGAGACGCTTCGGGGCACGGGTGGTGCTTGCTCATTGGCCACCTTCGGGAACCTCGGCGGTATCGTGCTCGACAATCTGGACTGCGACCACAACTGGCGCTGCGTCGATCATGTCTACGCCAACACCTACGACGCCGATCCGTCCGACCAGGACACGGTGCGAGTGGATGGATGGCAAAATTCCGCCTTCTGCTACGAGGCGGGCTCGAACAACCAGGTGTTCCGCGACGCGACGTTGTTTGCGAGCTGGCAGACCCCCGACGCGCAGGCCGGGTTTGGATTCCTCGCCTATCGTGAGCGCGATGGCAACGCAGTGGGCGTAGCTCGAAAAGTGTTGATCCCGCTTGGGACCGGTTCCCCGAGGGTGTTGCGATGAGCGGTTTGGAGCGGCGCCAGCACGGTGGCTTCACCCTCGTCGAGGTCATGATCTCAATCGGCATCATGACAGTCGGCTCACTCGGCATCCTTTCGATGCACAGTGCGGTGAGCGGCGCCAACAAGTCAGCCCAGGAGATGAACACCGCCCTTGCGATCACCGAACGTTGGATCGCGCGCATCGAACGGGACACGTTGTCGTGGTCGCGGCAGGGGCTCAACACCAGCGAGTTGACGGGCACGGACTATCTCTCCCCGCTGGCCACCACCGTGGACAAGACCGATTGGCTCAAACCGCTGCCAGCGGACACCGAAGAATCCTACGGGTTCGATTACTTTGGCGGCGACACCCGAGACGCCGGCCAGATCAAGTACTGCACCAACCTACGCTTGTACTGGCTTAGACAGGGAAGCTCGGCCCGGGTCGACGTGCGCACGTTTTGGTACCGCGAAGGTCACATGGCTGGGAACGCGACGCATCCTCAGTGGGTGTCAGGGAGCGATTTCCGAGGCGCGGCGTGCGACGCGGCGACCGCGGACGGCTGGAACCTCGGGAGCGCCCCGAACGTGAACGTGATTTTCGCGTCGACGGTGGTCACATGGCTGAGGAGGGACTAGGCGTGGCAAAAAGCGGATTCACCTTGATTGAGCTGATGGTCGCGATGGTCGTCGGCCTTACCGCGATCACCTCGATGTACAGCCTCGGCGCTGCGATGAGCCGGCAGTTCTACGAGGAGCAACGCGTGGGGACCTCGCAGGGCACGTCGCGAGTCGCGATCATGGAGCTGCGCCGAGACATCTCGCGGGCAGGCCTCTTCGGCTCGCCCAACGGCGGCCTCGAGTCCACGTGCGACGCCACCGCTCCAACCCTCCCAAAGCTCGGCGGCGGCACCCTCCCCATGGGTGCGATTCAGTATTATGCAGACGAGGACCTCGCGGTCCTCGACCCGGAGACTGCCAACGCCGGCGTCCACGCGGACAGGCTTCGCGTCCTGACCAGCCTCTACCTGACCGACCAATTACTGGTTCACTCTGCCAGCACCGCAGGCGATGTCATCGTCCTGCAAGACGGCAACCAAGCGTATCGCCGCACGTTCTCGTGGGGTCAGACGGCCGGGCCTTTCACGAGCGGCGCCGCACCGAAGTATCTGACCGGCGACCTGGACTGGAACTCCGCGTGGGCTGGCGAGACCGCAAGTTGGAAAGGCATTGCTCAGAATGGAGCGCGCGCGTTCCAGACAGGATCGGTTTTGCACATCGAGACGCCTGAGGGGCGGCACTTCTTTCGCTCGGTTTTCGGGAAGAAGGGCAACACGCAAAACGAGGTCCGCATCGAGCTCGACTCCTCCGATCCCCTTCCCGTCGGCACCGCGTGCCTTCCCGGGGCCGCGGAAGGCGCAACCATCGCACCTCTGCAATGGGTCGAATATGCGGTCGTCGACCCCTATGACGACACCGAAGTCGGCGGCGACTTCATGGATATGGCCAGCGTCTTCTTCATTGGTACCGATCCAAACAATCCAGCGGCCAATCTCGCCAGCGACGGCGGCGTGAGCACCTTCGAACTGCCGAACCGGGTGCTGGTTCGCCGCATTCTCGATTCGTCGTCGGGAAACGTCCGGCTCAACTCCACCCAAGTGATCGCCGAGTTCGTCAGCAACTTCCAGGTGAGTTTCGTGCTCGACACGGGTTCCGGCACCGGCTCGGCGGCCGTATCCGAGAACTCGCATACGGGAACGAGAGACGAAGCGACGATCAACGCGAACCCTCAGCAAGTCCGGTCGGTGATCATCGAGTTGGGCATTCGTAACCCGCTGGAGGATGCGACGGTCGACTACGCCTCGATGACCGATGCAGGAACGCGGTTCGAGGTCGATACCGCTCAAGCCGGCTCCGCGCGCGTCCGAAAAATGCGCATCGAGGTCCCGCTGATGAACGTCGCGAGGAGGAACCTCTGATGAAGCATCCCGCAAAACAGGAAGGCGCGGCGCTCTTCATCGTTCTGATGATCATCATGGTAGGCACTGCCAGCGCCGTGTTCTCCGCCAATACTGTGTCTCACGAGCTCAGAGGCGCAGGGTTTGCCCGGCAGCAAATGCAGACCCGATATGCGGCCCGCGCAGGGATGATCGGCGGCCTCGAGTGGTTCGACATCTTCGGTCCATCGACCGTCCGGAACCTGATGCTGACGCCGGGAAGCACGGAAGGGATCCAGTTCCCGGCCTGCACCGAAACTACCGGCTGTTACCCGGAGCCGCCGCTTGCCAACAACCGCAGCGTCTACCGGCTTTATCCACAGCACTTCGAGGCCTTGCTCTCGCAAGACGGGGGCGTCACTCCCGGCTTGCTCGCGAACCTTCCCTATGACGCGGACTACTCGTTTGGCGCGACCTCTGCGCAGGAGCCACTGGTGGTCATCGACGTGTATGACGAGCACGTGGTGAGCAAGCTCGCGCCCGGCGCGGCAGCTCAAGGCGGCACCAAGTTCAAGTACATGCGCACGACGCTGACCGCCCGCGGCCGTGCGCAGCTGAAGACCGCCGCCGCGACGGACAACGTGCACGCCGAAGACCATGGTCGCCAGGGTAACGAGACCGGCGCTGACATGCGTGCATACATCATCAGCGGGCCATTCATGACGGGGTCGCTATGAGATTTTGGCTTTACTTTGCTTTGACTAGCTTGTTGTTGGCTTCCCTTGGAACGGGCACGAAGGTCTCGGCGCAAGAGCCCGACATTCGAAACATTCGGCCGCATATCATGCTCCTCGTCGACTCTTCTGGGTCGATGGAGCGCAAGCCCAACTGCCTCTGCACCACGCCGGCATGCCTCGAATGCCTTCCGGTGTGCAGCGCGGGTACGTACGAACAGAACCGCTGGTCCGTCGTTGCGCAGGCGCTAACCGGCGAGTTCACCCCGTACGAGTGTAACTCCGACGTTCGAATCGGCGGCATCTACACGGGCCAGTACGATGAGGGCTACTTCCTTCCGCACATTCAGCTGCCTCAAGAAATCCCGGCGTACGCTGGATCGCAAGGTGGAAACGGCGTGCTCGATATCTACCTCGAGCGCATCAAGTTCGGATTGCTGACCTTCGACTCGATCGGCACCTTGAGCGACAGGCCCCCCCTCGTCACGCAGGCCGCCTTCCAGACGGCCCCGTTCCCAGCCGAATCACTCGGCACCAAGGGCATGTACTCTTTCGCGGGCGACAAGCCCTATACGTTCCCGGGCGCAGGTGGCGCGGTCTACATGCTCAACAGCGGCGCGCGCGCTTCGGGGGCGCCCGAAGGCGGTTTGGTGAGTGTCGGAGCGGATAGCACCGCCGCGATGACGTCGATCAACGCCTCGATTCAGGCAACCGTTCTGGGGGACGTCGGGTTGGGCAAGAACCCTCTACGTCCTTTCGGCTCGACGCCGACGGCCGCGCTGGTCGCCGACCTGCAAACCTTCCTTCAAACCGACGCCGACATTACCGAGAAGACGGCCGACCCGGGTCCAGGCGATCCATTTTACGGCTGCCGCCCGCGGAGCGCCGTGCTGATCACTGACGGCTTCCCAAACGGCGACATGCGCGGAGCCCCGGTGGACTGCGAGCTCTTGGGGCAACCGGTGGGCGCCACCGGGTGTCCTTACGAAGAGATCGTTGACACTGTGTCGGCGATGATCGCTGCCGGGGACCTCGATAAGTTCTACGTCATTGGGTTCGCCTTGGATGGGAATGCCGCGCAGGTCGCCGCGGTCGAAGCGCTTCTCAACGATATCGCCTTGGTCGGTGACACCGATCAGGCCTTCTTCGTCGCCGATCGCGCCGAGCTGGTGACCGCGTTGAGCACCGCCCTCAACGAGCAGAACCAAGGGGCCACGAGCCGAACGGCCCCCGTCAGCACGGGCCTTACGCCCGGCCTCATTCAGTCCCAGTTCATCTCCGGGTTCAACGCATCATTGGGCGCCACGGACCCCTGGGACGGCATCCTAGAACGGCGGCGCATCGAGTGTGTCGCCGGGATCCCGGTCGCTCAGGACGTCGAGGACAGGGACCGCTTCCAGACGGTCCTCAACGCACAATCCTCTGCTCCTGGCGACGTGGAGGCGTGGGGCTCGGACGGGGGAGTCACCTTCACGGGCGGCTTCTCGCGAAACCTTTGGACCGTCCTGCCAACCGACCCGGCGGACATCAACGGACACCTGGTCGGCAATGGTAAGGCCAAGCTGACCCCCCCGAGGCTCAACAACGACGGGATCGACGTGCCGACCGCGGGAGGTGAGCTCATCGACGTGCCCATCGGCGAGTTCACCAAGAACATTACCGCAGACTACTTCGGCCTCGTCAACGGCGCCGACGATGCCCTGCGCGACACAATCGTCGAGTGGGTACACGGCGTTGCCGGAAGTGGGCGCGAGAACGAACGCCTAGGCGACATCTATCACTCCACCCCGGCCATCGTCGGACCTTTGGTCGACGACATCGCGGACCGTTCCTACAACGACTGGCGCCTAGGGTTGGGGCACCAAGAGAGTCCGGACTCCTCCGAGGACCTTTCAGTCATAGCCAACAGCTGGCAGCTCGACCGGCGTCCGCGCGTGATCTACGCGGCAACGAACGACGGGATCATCCACGCGTTCTTGGCTGATGACTACGGCGCCGGAGAGTTCACGATCGGCAACAAGCTCGAGGAGTTCGCCTGCGCGGGAAACAAGAACGCGGGAACCGAGCTCTGGGGCTTCATTCCGCCGATGTTCCTCGACGATCTCGATGATTTATTGTCCGGCGGCAGCAAGCAGTGGTTTGCCGACGGTAGCGTCATAGTTCGCGACCTCTACGACGTGCGTGCCTTCGCCCAGGACGACGGTGGCGGCGGAACGGAAGCCTCTCCCACCGGGCAGACCAACGTCTGGCGCACCGTTCTGTTCTTGAGCTTTCGAAACGGCGGCAACGGAGTGGTGGCGCTGGACGTCACCAATCCGTGCAAACCCGAATTCCTGTGGCAGTTCACCGACGACAATCTCGGCGACACCTACGGGCAGCCCACCGCCGCTCAGATCTTCCTCGAAGACAGCAATCCGACCCCGCGGGGCAACGGGGGCGGAGGGGTCGTGTTCAGGCCCAGGCAATCGCATGGCGTGATCATCCTGCCGGGCGGGCAGGGTGTGGAAGGCGCGAGTCCCTGCACCATCGCGGCTGGCCCGGCGCTCCCGGAGGGCATGGACACGGTAACGCCCGCGAACATCACCCCGCGTCCGGACCGCCGTTGTTGGCGAGGCACGACTACAGTCCCGCCGGCCGTTCAACACGGCAGAGTCCTCTATTTCATCGACTTGATGACAGGCTCGATCATTCATGAGCTGGGTGAGGATACGTTCCCGGCGCCGCTAAACGGCGCGGTCTCGGTCTTCCGGGGGGATACGGGCACGGTTGGAAGCGCCGCCTATACCGTCGACGCGGACGGCGTGCTTTGGCGGGTCGACATGTCGTCCTCGGACCCGGAGGACTGGGAGGCCGAAGCGCTGCACGACCTCTACTACGACGAAGCGTTCGATTCAGCCGAGCCGACGTATTATCCCCCGGCGCTCACGATCAACCGCGACGGCGAAATCGTGATTCTGGTCGGGACGGGCAACATCGATGTGCTCGATGACGCTACGGCGGTCAACCGCGTCGTTTCGATCACGGAGAAGCTGACCTTCGACGGGGATGGTTTCGTCGACACCCTCGAAGGACGGCTCAACTGGGAGATAGAGCTCGATCTTGGCGAACAGATGACCGGCCCGATCGAACTCTTCGGGGGACAGGTCTTTTTCGGGTCGTTCAAGGCCGGCGGTGGCACGGCAATCGATGCGTGTCCGTTCGGCGGCAGCCGCGTCTTCGGGCTGAAGTTCCTAGATGATCCGGCAAGCCCAGGAGACCCGGTTCCGTTGCTCGTAGACAGCCTCGGCGACCCCACGATCGTCGTCGACTCGACCGACATCCCGGCGCTGGAGAACGCCCTCCTCGTCGGTCTCCAGGTCACTCAGCTGCCGGTCTGCACGACGACGCAGAGCATCGCTGTCACCGATCCGTTCAGCGGCAACACCAGCACCCTCGCGATGCCATACGCCACGAGCGGCCGTGAGTTCAGGCTGATGGGTCACCTCAGCGGCTCTCTGGCGACCTCGGGCGGCCTGTCGATCAACATCCTCGAGGAGACGATCACCGCGCCCGAAGGCTTCACCGTCATCTCGGGCATGGCGGATACGCTGGAATGATCGGCACACTGATGATAGCCCGTAACCCGATGCATGGATCTCGGCTCTTCGTCCTGGCGCTACTGGCGGTGTTCGCCAGCTGCACGTCGACACCGGAACGCGTGGCCGAGGATCAGCGCGAAGAGGCGCCGGCCGAAGAGGCGAGCGGCGAAGCCCCGAAGGGCGAGCGGGTCACTTGGAATTACGATCCGCAAGGCAAGTTGCTGCCGTCGGACGACTACGTAGTCGGGATCCGCCTTCCGCGTGGTGCCGAGTTGTCGCGCGACGAAGGGCTTCACCACGTGTATCGGATCCAAGCCCCGATCGGCAAAGTGCTCGCGTACTTCGGGCCCATGATGATCACAGGCAACGTCGAGCGCCGCGGCAAAGGTGCGATCTACAAGCGGGCAAGCGTCCGCGGCGCGGAGGTCAACCCTACGAAGGTCGACGTATCGATACTCGAGGTGGGGAACAGCCTGACGCGGATCTCGGTGACCGAGATTCCCCCTCCGCCCAGGCACGTCCCGAGCTCCGATCGCACCAAAGCTGCCGCCCAGCAGTCATTCCGCACGCTCGACTGACCCGCGCAGACGTGGTCAAACGTCGTCAAAGTCCCCGATAGGCTGCGAAGGTGCACTGCACCGCACCAGCGCTGAGCGACTGCGTGACGACCATGCCAGTAGACACTCGCCCCGGATCATTCATGCGCCGTAGCCGCTCGATCAGCAGTGCTACGCGCCGCGCCCAAACGCGGCTCCGCAGCTCGGGAACCGCAACTTGGCATGCCACCGGACCATGGGGGAACGCCGCCAGAAGTCCGTGAAATCGCTTGACGGTGGCGCTCGACACCTGTCCTTTGGGTGTGAAGAAGCGTTCGGAACGGATCACCACGCCGTTACCGACGCGGTCGGCGGCAAAACCGGTCACCAGCGCGGTTTCGACGAGCTCGGTCGAGGCTCCCGGACGAGGCTCAGGCCACTGGGCGCGCATTTGGCCGATCAAGGCCTCGGTCTTCAACAAGAGCGCCTCGGCAGCCTTGGCGGAAGGTGGGCGCTTGCGCGCGATGACCTCTGTGCGCTCGCGCAATGGCCGGAGTTGTTCGTCGTTCGCGCCGAGTGCCTCCGCCAGGGCGAGATTCAGCCGAACGCGAGTCACGATGGCATCGAGGCTTGCGTCGGTTAGCGTGGGGCCTTCGCTCAGCGCGGACAGCCGCTCCGCCTCATGGAGCGCGACCGCTCTGGCCTCGTAGCGAGAGATGTCGCGCGCCACCACCGCCGCCGCTTCTTGGTCACGGGCAAGTTGCTTTGCCCAGCGCTCCTCCTCGCGTTGAAGCTCGGCACGGCGACGGTCCAACTGCACCCGCTCGGCCTCGGTAGCGGCCGCGGTCAACCAAAGCCGCGCCTCGGTGCGTTGGTCGTCCGCTGCTTGGTCATCCTTGCGTCGCTCAGCCTCGGCAGCTTCGGCCCAAGCGGTCTGCGCTCGAGCGTAGAGGTCGGGAGCATGCTCGCGAGCGAGGTCGGCCGCCGGAGACCCAAAGAGCGAGTCCGCCGTCCGCGTCGCTTGTTGGGCTGCGCATCCGAGCCCAGTGACGCAACCAACGAATACGAGCGTGCGGAGCATCATGGCTGCTCCCCTCGGCGCGCAAGCGAAGCCCGGTCTCTCATCAGCGCTTCGAGGGCGCGGCGCTGTGCGTTGGCACGTTCGCGCGTTGCCGTGAGGCGGCGCTGGGTCGCAAAGAGCTCGGCCTGGGCCTTGCGTCGTTCGAGTTGGCGATCGGCCAACACCATCGCCGCTCGAGCGATTTGCTGCGCCCGCGCTGCTGCGTTTGCATCTTCGAGGGAGCGTGACGCGGATAGCAGTGCGCGGCGCGCCTGCTCGAGCGCGCCTTTGGCATACTTCGCGTCCTCACGCGCCTCGAGCCGCCCGAGCCTGTCTTGAAGCTGAGCGGTCTGAGCTCGTGACGCCCCCTCGTCGGCTAGCCCGGAAGACCTAGGAAAGAAGCAGACGAGCCCAACCAGAATCAGGCACGCCGCGCGCGCCCAGTCCGGCTCATTGATACGTGAAGTGAAGCTCGTAATCGCAGATGCGATAGACGTCGCCTTCTTCGATGCGCTTGGATTCGACACGTTGACCCGCGAACTCGATTCCATTCGTGCTGCCCAAGTCTTTCATGAAGTAGACCCCGTCGTGAAACACGACCGCCGCATGCCTTCGCGAAATGTTTCCGTCGCGAATCGCGAGGTCCGCGCTTCGCGCACCCCGCCCAATGATAAACTCGTCCTTTTCGACCGGAAAGGTTTGGCCGTTGAACTTGAGCACCAGGACTCGGCGACCCACGGCGTCGGAAGTCCGGCGTCCGGGAAGGGGCGGTGGCGCGGTGATGCGTGGTTGCACCGTTGGGCGTCGTGAGGGCACTGGTGTCAGCATCGGCGCCGGCCGGGCGTCGAGTGGCGGCAGGCTCATGGGCGCAGCACCCGCCACGGCAGAGCCGACGAGCTCTTGCGCATCGACGGCTGCAACGGTCTGGTCACGAGAGCGCGCGTACTCCCGCATCGCCTCGTTGATGAGATAGTCGACCGAGCACTGGAGCTCGGAGCTCATGCTGTCGAACACCTCGAAGAGATAGTCGCGGCACTGAAAGGCACGCACTGTTTTTCTGTCGCCTTGATCACCCATCGCTTCGACTACTCACTTTTTGTCACCTTGCTCGCGCGTCCGTAACGCCTTGATCGCCGCGTCGGCCACTTGGCCCACCTTTTTTACCGGCGGGTTCAGCTCCGACCAACCTTCTCCCGAAACTTCGCCCTCGTCCGACATCAATCGCTTCATTGCAGGGATGTCTGCCTCCCCACCTCTCCGTTCAAGATAGCGCAATGCGACCACACGATTCCACCACTGTTGCGATTCGAGCAGTGTCATGACGGTGGATGTAGGCTGAGGTGTCATCTGGCTCATCCGCGTCGCGTAACCCTCGAGCTCCTCCGGCTCGTACTGGATCCCCGTAGCGACTGGTAATCGTTGCGAAAATGGCTCGATCGTCGACGGGCCGCCCAGGGACAGCACCAACTCACCGGCCCGCCAACGAAGACGCTTCGAAAGCTTGTCCGATGCAGAGCAAGAGGCCGCGGTGCATCCCGAGCGCTCGACGAGCGCCCACAGCCGAGGGATCGCCTTGCGACTTCGGATGTCGCCGACGCGATCAAAGGCGTAGTCACGAACCTCGATCGAATTGCTGGAGTCGAGCGCGATCGAGAGGAGCCGGTTGAGGTGCGCGCGGCTCACATGCCCCTCGAGCGCCTTGAGCGCTGTAGCTCGCCGCGCGTTGAGGCGCTCGACCCACGCTTTGCCGTCATTCTCGCCGGGCTTGGTGTCTGCAATGGCCAGCAACCGCGTCGAGACCACCTGTTGGTCTCCGAGGTACTGCATGGCCGGGAGCGCGCCTTGGGTGATGTAGTTCTCGCGATTGTAGAGCGCCAACGAGTTCACGCGTTTTTCGTTGACCTCCTCGCCCGAGGCTTCGATCGACTCGCGAATCTGAGACGCCAGCCACTTCACGAACGATGGCTTCTCCATCGCTTTCTCAATTGCCACGAGCCGTTTGCCTGCGCGCTGCTTGGTCTCTTCGTCGCCGTCTTCCCCGATAATTTCAGCGATTTTGAGCATGGCCTGTGGAGGCATCTTCTCGTCGAGGGCGTCGACGAGCATGCCGGCCGCGTCCGCACCGAGCGCCCGCGTCACCTGCTCTGCACTGTAGTTGCCGGCGAGGCTACGTCCTTCGAAGTCGGCGGAATACCATCCCACGACGGAACGAATGAGGGTGTCCCGAACCTCCTCTGGAGCGTAGGGAATGACCATGTACGCTGCATCCTTCGCGCGCACCTGGGTTGGATTGGGACCGCTTTGGGCCTCGTCGGATTCTTCGGACAACAGGGCTTCCAAGCGTGGGATCATCCCGCCCACGATCGCCTCGCTCGCGGCAGCGTCCTCGCCGCGAAGGTCGTCGAGCGCGCCCTTGAGAAGAGCCAAGGCGTCGACGTCATTGCGATCCATCTCGACGATCGCCAGAGCAGCTTCCGTGCGCAGCTCGAGCGGGTACCGGTCGCTGCCAATCACGGCGACGAGCCGGGTCGGACCTTTGACGGTCCCCTTCCATTGCTGGACGTCATCGCTGTCGACCTGACAGCCGGCCAGCAACACGCCCAGCATCACGTGAACGATCGAGCAAAGAATGATGTTCTTCGACGTCCAACCCATCCGACTTGCGAAACCATCCCCCTTGGGCATGCAACTCGGCAAGATAATAGAGGATTCCGCCAGGCAATCAAGAACGTCTGCAGCCCGTGATTTCTTGACCAACCCGGGGCCGCACGCATAGCCTCTCCCTGTAGGAGGCCGCTTACTTGAGCGCACATGAAACCACCTCTTCGGGCGACCTGGTGGCGCCGGAGGGCAGGCGGCAGGACGTTCTTGCGATCCTGACCTTGACCGCGACCGTACTGTTGACCCTTGCGTTGATCTCATATGACGCGCGAAACGGGAGCGCAAACTTGGTGGGGCCCGTCGGTCACAGGTTTGCCAGGGCGTTGATGCTCGCGTTCGGGTTGGTAGCTTGGTTCCTGCCACTCGAAGGCAGTCTGCTCACCTATCGGCTGTTCCGGCGACGCTCCGCGATGCTCGGTTTGGCGACCATGGGATCGACGCTCGTGCTCGTCGTCATTGGCGCGGCGCTCGGGCATCTGCTGGTCGAGCCCAAGGCGGTGTGGGGGGCATCGCCTGGGGGAGCCGTCGGCGAGCTCCTTGGCGAAGTCCTTCGATCGCTGCTCGGATTCTACGGAACGGTGATCATCGGGTTCGCGATTCTGGGGACCGCCATCATTCTGAGGACGCCTTGGACCCTCGAGGAGGCGGCACAGGCGTTTGTGCGTGTGGGACACGCAGCGTGGGCGAAGATTCGGAGCGTGTTCGTCGCGCTCCGCGAAGCATGGGCAGAGGCACGGGAGCTCCACGAGGAAGAGATCCGCGTGAGTCAGCCGCGGATCATGGGCGTGCAGTTCGATGAAGACGAGCCTGACGAACAGCCTCCCGCGCCAGTGGTCATGTCTGCGCCCCAACCAAGGACGCCTGCGTCCAAGCCAGCGGGAGCGCTCGGTCCAACGATCGTCGCACCCAAAGAAACCAAACAGAAGCCGTTGGAGATCTCGACGCGCCCGAAGCGGAGTCATCGCGATTTCCATTTGCCGCCGAGCAGCCTTCTCGATGAGCCAGACGCGTCCGTGATTCACGTCGACGCGGAGGCGCTTCGAGAGAATGCCGAGCTACTCACCGAGAAGCTCGCCGCGTACGGCGTGCGGGGTCGCGTCGATGAAATTCATCCGGGACCCGTCGTGACGATGTACGAGTTCGAGCCCCAGAGCGGGACGAAGGTTTCCAAGATCGCCAGCCTGGCCGATGATCTCGCCATGGCGCTGGCGGCTCAGAAGGTTCGTATCGTTGCGCCGATCGCCGGTAAGGCGCGCGTCGGCTTCGAGCTCCCGAACGACGTACGGCAAACGGTTCACCTGCGCGAGATCCTCGAGGATCGCCGCTGGGAGAAGCAGACTGGAGCGCTTCCGATGGCGCTAGGCAAAGACATTGGGGGACAGCCTGTCTACGCCGATCTCGCGCGGATGCCACACTTGCTGGTCGCCGGCGCGACGGGGTCCGGTAAGAGCGTCGCGCTCAACGTGATGCTGACGTCGATCCTCGCCAGGAAGACGCCGGAAGAGGTCCGGATGTTGATGATCGACCCGAAGGTCGTCGAGCTACAGGTCTTCGACGGTATCCCGCACATGTTGCTGCCGGTCGTGACCGACATGAAGAAGGCGTCACTGGCGCTTCGGTGGGCGGTCGACGAGATGGAACGTCGCTACCAAATGTTCGCGGACGCCGGCGCGCGTAACATCGATACCTACAATCGGCGCGTCGACCGCGTGCTGCGCGGCGACCTCTCGGTCGAGAAATTCATGCCGAAGCGCAAAGGCAAGGTCAGCGCGCAAGACGCCCAGGGGCATGAGATCTTGCTCGACCCGGCCGACGGCGAAGCGGCGGATGCCGAGAACTTCGAGCCGGAAAAGCTGCCCTCGGTGGTGGTGGTCGTCGACGAGTTCGCCGACCTGATGATGGTCGCGGCCAAGGACGTCGAAGCCTGCATCGCCCGGCTCGCGCAAAAGGCACGCGCAGCGGGCATCCACGTGATCCTCGCCACGCAGCGCCCGAGCGTCGACGTCATCACTGGCATGATCAAGGCCAACTTCCCGGCCCGAATCGCCTTCAAGGTTCCACAACGCCAGGACTCGATGACGATCCTCGGCCGCTCCGGCGCCGAACATCTCCTCGGAATGGGCGACATGCTGATGATCCCCCCGGGCGCGAGCGACCTTCAGCGAGTGCACGCGGCGTACGTCAGCGAGGACGAAGTGAAAGAGGTGTGCGACTTCCTGCGCGAGCAGGGTGCCCCCGAGTATCAAGAAGAGATCCTGAAACCGCGCGACGATGAGGGCTTTGAGAGCGAGAGCGACGACCCGCTCTACGACAAAGCAGTCGCCGTCGTCGCCAATGCGGGTTACTGTTCGATCAGTCACGTGCAGCGGCAGTTGAGCGTCGGGTACAACAAGGCCGCGAAGCTCGTGGAGCGCATGGAGCAAGAGGGCGTGGTCGGTCCGCCTAGCTCGAAAGCTGGCGGACGCCGGGAGGTCCTCGTCGGACCGATGTGATCGTCTCCAAGGACAAGACCTTCCGACGAAACGTCATCATCTACACGATGGCGAGCGCCATGGGGGGTCTCGTACATCTGGCGCACTTGCTCTGGACTCATCTGCTCGACCAGGCAGATTATGGGCGCTTCGCGATTCTCGAAGGAGTGGTGTTCGGGTTCGCGGCGGCCGCAATCACGCTCGCCCCGCAACAATACATCCTCGTCTACCTCCATAAGAAGCCCCGTGAGAAGCTCGGCGGTGACCTCGGGGGCATGCTTGGGCTCGCGTTTATCGTCGGGGCGGTTGCGACCCTCACGTTGTGCGTGCTCCCCGAATCGTTCTTCGTGCTCGGGGTCGAGGCCATTCCCCGTTGGGCCATCGTGGGCGTGCTGGTCGCGGCGACGCTAGCCACCGGCCGCATGATGGCGCAGTCGGTGAACGAGGCGCAAAGTCAGCCGACGCGCGCGGCACTGTGGTCGGACTTCGTCGACGGTACGCGCCCGTTCATCGCGATCGCCCTCTTCTTCTTGCTCGGCTGGACCTGGGAGGCTCGCTGGGGTGGTCTCGTCCTGGCCCACGCTGGCGCGGGACTCGCAGCGGTCCTGATCCTGTCCCGCCAAGGTTGGCTCGCGCGTCCGCCTTCACTCGCTTCGCTACGGGAGCCACTGCGATTCTCGCTTCCGATGATTCTTGCCGGGCTCGCCTACGTCGGGTACCAAAGCGCGGACCGCCTGTACGTCGCGTTTTGGGGTGGGATCGCGGCGGCGGGTCGCTACGAGGCCTCCTACCGCCTCGCCTTGCTCGTGAACACAGTGAATGTAGTGACCCTCAAGTCCTTTACCCCATTGTTCTACTCTGCCTACGGACGCGGGGATCGCGAAAGAGCCACGAAGCTTCTTCGCAAGACGAGCCTTCAGGCCACCGCATGGATCGGGCTCCTGGTCGTCTTGTTGCCGTTGATTGCGATCTACACGCCGATTTTGGCGGAGTCGTATCGCGCCTCGCCTGACGTCATCCTCTCGATTCCCATCCTTGCTGCCGGATTGGGATGTCTTGGAATCTCATTTCTGTGGCAGTCGCCACTCCTCGCTCGCGGAAAGACAAAAACCGTCTCGGCAATCGCCGTCGTGTCGGCGCTCGTCAATCTAGGAGCCGACGCCGTCTTGATCCCCCGCATGGGAGGGGTCGGCGCAGCATGGGGAACATTCATCGCGTTCGCCTTCATGTTGGCGATGACGATGCTGGTGGTGCGGCGGGCACGGGGTACGGGTGGACACTGACACTGGCGCTGGCACTGGCGCTGGCGCAAGGTTCGGCCATGTCCTCCGACGACGAGTTGATTGCTCTCGACCGCGCGCATCTTTGGCGACCCTATACGTCAAGTGAGGATCACGAAAAGCGTCCCCTGTTCGTTGTCCATCGGGCCGAGGGGCCTTGGCTGATCTCCGAGGATGGGCGGCGGGTGCTCGATGCGAGTGGGTCTTGGTGGTGCAACAACCTGGGGCACAGCCATCCGCGGCTTCGGGCGGCCATTGCGCGGCAGTCCGAACGGATGATGCACTGCACGCTGGCGGCGGCGACGCATGAGCCGGCTTCGCGCCTTGCTGCTGAGCTCGTCCGCGTGGCTCCCGATGGCCTGAGCCGCGTCTTCTACAGCGACAACGGCTCGACCGCCGTCGAGGTCGCGCTGAAGATGGCGTTTCAGTATTGGCAGCAGAACGGCCGCCCTGAACGAAAACGCTTCCTTGCTCTGCCCGGCGGCTATCATGGCGACACCCTCGGCGCGATGAGCGCAGGCGACGTCGATGAGTTCACCGACATATTTCGCCCGCTTCTCTTCGACGTGCAGCGACCGCCCGACGCGGTCGATCACCAGTGGGAGCCGGTGTTCGAGGGGTTGTTTGCGCTCCTTCGCGAAGGGGCGGACCAGATCGCCGGAGTGATCGTGGAGCCGATGGTGCAGGGCGCCGCCGGCATGCGGATGTACCCGGCGGGCCTCCTCTCCGCACTGCGGGAAGAAACCCAGCGGGCCGACACGTTCCTGATCGCCGACGAGGTCTTCACCGGCTTGGGCCGAACCGGCCCGATGTGGGCGTGCGATCACGCGAGCATCGCGCCGGACCTCCTGTGCACAGCCAAAGGACTCTCGGGGGGCGCCCTCCCTTTCGCCGCCACGCTGGCCACCGGTCGCATTTACGACGGCTTTCGTGGCGACAAAAGCCGCGCTCTCATGCACGGGCACACCTTCTGCGGCAACCCGCTCGGCGCGGCGATCGCGCGCGAAGTCCTCGCGATTTACCGTGACGATGCCGTGCTCGAAGCGGCAAAACCCAAGGCCACCAAGCTCGCCGCACGGATCCAAAGCATGACCGAGATCACCGGAGTCACCGCCCCGCGCTCGCTCGGCATGTGCGCCGCCTTCGACGTTGGAGAGCGCGGCTACATGGGGAAGATCGGTTGGCAAATCTCCGATGCGGCCCTCGAGCTTGGGGCGCATCTTCGCCCGCTCGGGAACACGGTGTACGTCGTTCCGCCTCTCAACATCGAGGACGCTGACCTCGACCGCTTGCTCGACATCGTGCGCGAATCCACCGAACGCGTGCTAGTAAGCGCCCAGTGACCGAGAGCATCTCCACAACGGCAAGCTCGCCGCCTCGCTATCAGGCGTACGGCCTCGCAGTCCTCGGTGGCTCACTCTACTTTCTCGGGTGGGCCGGGTTCGGGTTTTGGCCGCTGTCGCTGCTGTGCCTCGTTCCGCTTTGGGGGGCGTTGGAGCTCGGCCTCGGGCGTACCTGGCGTCACACTCTCGCGGTTGCTTGGTTGTATGGAACCGTCACGTGCGCCGGCGGCTACCATTGGCTCGTCGAGTTTCTCGACGTGTTCTCGGGGTATGGGTACGCCGCAAGCGCCCTCTTCTGGTTGGTCTTTTCGGCCTATCTCGGCTTCAACTTTGCGGTCTACGGCCTGATCTACCGCGCGCTCCGCCTGCGTGGCTGGCAAACGAGCACCGTCGCGATCCCGGTCCTGCTCCTGATCGAGTGGCTCTATCCCTCGCTGTTTCCAACCTATCTCGCCAACAGTCTTCAGCATCAAACGAGGCTGGTTCAGATTGCCGACCTTGGGGGTCCGATGCTCGTCACGATCGTGATGGCGTTGGTGAACCTATCGGTCTACGAGGCTTCGCGTTGGTGGCCGCGGCGCGGGAAAGCGCCGATACGGTTGTGGGGGCTCACTGTCGCATCGATCGCATTCACGCTCATCTACGGAACCGTCCGGATCGCCCAAGTCGAAGCAGAGATGGAAGCGGCGCCGGTCCTTCGTCTGGGCATCGTGCAGGTGAACATGGGCATCTTCGAGAAGCGCACCCAAGCCATCGAAGGCCACCGGCGCCACCTCGAACAAAGCCGCCAGTTGGAACAGGCCGGCGAGCTCGACCTGATCGTGTGGCCGGAATCCGCGTTCGTCGATGGCCTGCCTCGCACATTGCCCACCGATGTAGCCCGAGTCCGCCAAGACCTTCAGACCCCGATTCTCTTCGGGGGTGTGTCGACCGAGCGCGTCGACGGCAGGCGCCGCATCTACAACACCGTGTTCCTGGCGGACGAGCAGGGGATTGTCCGGTCGACATACGACAAAACCTATTTACTGATGTTCGGGGAGTACCTCCCCTTCGGCGACGCCTTTCCGATTCTGTACGAGCTGTCTCCCAACAGCGGGCGCTTCACCGCAGGGACCCACGTTCGCCCGATGACCTTGGGGAAATGGCGCATCTCCACGCCGGTTTGCTACGAGGACGTGCTCGCGCGCTTCACGCGAAAGATGGTGCTCGAAGCCAAGCCCCACATCCTGATCAACCTCACGAACGACGCCTGGTTCGGCGACAGCCAGGAACCTTGGATTCACCTCGTGTTGTCACAGTTTCGCGCTATCGAGCATCGACGGTACATGGTGCGCGCGACCAACAGTGGAATAAGCGCAGTCGTCGACCCGCTGGGGCGCGTCGTCGCCCGAACCGGACTCCTCACACGCGAGAATCTTCGCTACGACGTTCACATGCTCGACGGCGAAACGCTCTATACGCGGTTCGGAGATTGGCCGGGTTGGATCGGTCTCGCAGCAGTCGTTTGGATGCTCATTCGTCGCCGAGACGCGGAGCAATGAGCAGCCGGTAGCTGCCGTCTTCCCCGGACACGGTTTCGGCGATTTGCAGGGACCGAGTCGCCGCGCCTTCGGTGCGCGTGAGAACATAGGCGCGGATCAGGGCGTCCGGAACAATCTCTCCGTTGTTGCTTCGGACGACGCCCCGCAGCGGAATCGGGGGGTCCAACCGATACGCTCGCTCCAAGTCGCCGCTCATCACGATTTCCGGCTCGACCAACCAGGCAAAGCCGGTTTCCGACGGCGCCTTCACGTGCAAGTCGTAGAGCCCGGCGTCCACGCTCATCTCAAAGCCGCCAAGGTCGGTCGACACCGCCTCCTGGGACCTCTGCATCGCGACCGGTTCCGGGCGCGCGCGCGCGAGGATCGTGACCCCCGACGCAATCTCGTCACGAAATGTCGTCACCCAGCCTCGAAGCTCGAACTGCGAGGGAACGATCAACGCCTCGGCGGCCGAGACTTCTTCGCCGACCAGCGCTTCCGCAGAAAGGATGCCCCAGCTGTTTTCAGCGTCTGCGGGTGGAGTGACGGTGATCGCATAGTAGCCTGGGAGGAGTTGGGCGCCGAAGATGCCTTCCTCGTTCGTGGTAGCCGACCCGCTGAACGAGCCCTCGAGCCCAAGCTGATTCTCACCAAAGATTCCGGTCGACAGGAACCGCACCGTTGCGCCAGGCACGGCGCTATCGTTCGTGTCGCGAACGCTACCAGTAAACTGAACGGGACTGAGGCGCGGAATGTAGATGCGCTTCTTGATTGGGTCGTTGGCGAACGCCACGTCGGGGTCGACAGACACCGCCGGGAACGGGTCGCGTCCCACGCCGGATGTGACCCGGATCAAATAGTCGGAGACGCCCTCACCAATGCGAATCGCAAAGCGGCCGAGCTCATCAGTCTCGCCGATTGAAGACACGACGCGCCCAGTCTGCCTGTCGATCGCGCGAACCTGTAAGGCACTTTCGGCGAGCTCGACTTCACCGTCGATGCTGAGAATCTCGGCTTTCAAGGTGCACCCGGCGTCGATGTCGGCTGAGCAGTCCTTGCTGATGTCGACTGGGAACCTGACGTCGAAGCGGAAGGGCTCGGCGGAATCGCCATCGCCAACCATGAGCTCCAAATACATCGGAGGAAGGCTGCGAATCGCGGGCTCCGTGGCCTCCGTGGGCGTCACCACGATGTCGCTGCTCGGCAGCACGACCACATCGTAGATTTCACCTGCCACAAGCACGGTGGTGAAGTCGTAGGCCCCTTGCCCATCTTCGCCCACGGCTTCACGCAAGGTGTCCACTTCGACCACGACAGGCGCCAGCGAAGCTACGGGCCCGGCCATCCGACGAACGAAACGAAGGGTCGCAGGAATGCTAAGGTCACCCCAACGAACCACGCCGCGAACCTCCCGCGTCGCCGGAAGGACGAGGTCACGAGCGCTCGATCCCGACGCCGACTCCGTTGCAAATGCCCAGCTCGCGGGTGTCACGCGCTGCATGTCGGTCGCGCTACGAAGCACCTCGATGGCGACGTCCACCGAAGCACCGGAGTCGTCGATGCAGATGTTACCGTCACACGATCCCGCCGGACAGCTCCCGTCATTCGCGCATGAGTTGTCGATCGTCTGGACCTCAGGCGAATCGAAACTGCAACCGACGAGGACGACGAGCGCCAGTGCCAACCGCGACCTCATTGGCACTGCTCCACGATGACGGGATTGCCTTCGTCGATCACTTCGACCCACCAAGTTGCGTCGTCGAAGTCCCCCTCTTCAGCGGGACGTCGCGGCTCGACGAAGCTATCAAACTCGCCGACGACGACGAGCTCGATCCTGTGGCAGCGGCCAGCGCCGAGCAAGTCGTGGGGAACGAAGAACACAGTCGGTCGCTCCACGAAACCGGAAGGCAGGACTTCACCGCTGTTGAAGGGAACCTCGGGTGCCGGAGGCGAGTCGAGAAACATCCGGTAGTCGAGCGTCTGGTCGATGTTCGGATCGCGAATGATCACCTGGAGCGGCATCTCGGGGGTCTCAACCAGATCATCGAGGTTGATCTGGCCGATCCGGTTGAGCGGAAAGTCGGCGCTGGGGTCGCTCACGACCGAAGGCGGAAAGTTCTCCGCGGGGTCGAACTCGATTGTGCTCGTCGCGATGCACCCACCACTGCAGGCGGCGGCGCCCAGCGCCACACATGAAGCAAAGAAAAGCATCGCACGAAATTTAGAAGCAAAGGCCATGCCGTGGCTCCGGAGCACAAAACCCTGGGGTTGAAATTCGGGGGTTACCTATGACATTAATGTCAGTCCCCCGCAGCTCCACCCGGCTCTGGGGCGTCCGGCTCACGCTCGAGGTATCGAAACACCGTCCGCGGATCGACCCCCAGGTCGCGCGCCGTTCGCGTCCGATTGCCGCCATTTCGCTCGAGGACTTCCAGGATGTACTGCCGCGTGAAGTCCTCCCGCGCCTGCGTGAGCGGAACGACCGCGCGCTGTTGATCGCCGCTCAGATCGAGGTCCTCGGATCCGATGAGGGTCTTGTCCGCCAGCACGATCGCCTTCTTGATGCGATTCTCCAACTGCCGAATGTTGCCCGGCCAATCGTAGTTCTGCATCGCCTCGAGCGCCTTCGGCGTGAAGCCTCTCACGGGCGCGCCGAACTCCGCGCTGTACTTGTTGAGCAAGAACTTCGCCAGGATGGCGATGTCGTCGCCACGCTCCCGAAGTGGCGGCAGGTGAAGATTCACGACGTTCAAACGATAGTAGAGGTCCTCGCGAAATGTCGCTTCCTTGATGGCGAGTTCGAGATCGCGGTTGGTCGCGGCGAGCACGCGGATGTCGACCGACTGAGGCTTCGTGTCGCCGACCTTGACGACCACGCGCTCTTGAAGCGCGCGCAGCAACTTTACCTGAAGCGCGATCGGCATCTCGCCGATCTCGTCGAGGAACAGCGTGCCCCCGTCGGCCGCTTGGAAGTTGCCCTGTCGGGTGGACACGGCGCCCGTGAAGGCACCACGCACGTGGCCAAAGAGCTCCGACTCCATGAGATTTTCCGGGATCGCACCACAGTTGACCACGACGAACGGGCCGTTCGCGCGGTTCGACCGACGATGGAGCTCCCTGGCAAACAACTCCTTACCGGTGCCGGTCTCGCCGGTGATCAACACGTTGATATCGGCCGGAGCGACCTTTTCCACGCGCCGAAAGACCTCTTGCAGACTCGGGCAACTTCCAATGATGTCGCCGAACCGCTGCGCCTCGAGCTCCTCGGCAATGCGATCGCGATCGGTCGTCATCTGATTGAGCAATATCGCGTTCTGCAAGATCAACGAACCCTGCCCCGCAAACACCGTCAGAACTTCGAGGCTCGATTGCTCGAAGAGGTTCACCACGTTGTCATTGCCCACGTAGATCAATCCGAGAAGCTGTCCCTGCGCGATGAGCGGAGCGACCATGACCGAGCTGAGTTGCAGGTCGAGCACGCTCTCACTCGAGTTGAACATGGTGTCGTTGACCGCGTCGCTCACGATCAGTGGCTGCCGCGTGTCGATGCACCGTCGGAGAATGCTGTCCGAAAGCTGCGTCACCGCGTCCGGGATCGTTTCTCGGTCGACGTTGCGCGCCGCGGCGATCTGTGGATCACCGTCTCGGAGCAAGATGACGAACCCCTTATTCGCGTGAAGGACGTCGATCACCGCATCGAGCAACGTCTCGATCTGATCGGGGATCGCCCGAATCTCCAGCAACCTGCGACTGAAGTCGCTGAGCTTCATCATTCCCTCGATCTCGGAGGTCTGAGAAACGCCGCCTTCGGTATCAGGGTCGCGAGAGGTGCTGCTCTCGTCGTAAAGCGAGAACACCAGTTCGACATCACCGAGAGTCAGCTTGTCGTTGTGGAAGATCTTCGACTTCTTCTTCTTCTTCCCGTTGACGTGAAGGGAGGCTCCCGAGTCGACCGAAGCCACCGAAAAGTCGCGCCCATCGAACACCACCTGAGCGTGATGGGCCTCCAACGATTCCGAATCGATCGCCACGTCATTGGCCCCCGCCCGCCCAATCGACGTCACGCGCTTATAGATCCCAAAAACGCGGGGCCGGCCCTCGGGCGCCATCCATTTGAGGCTCGGCATAGGTGAGGGACTCTATCAGAGTGGGGACCGAAACGTCAGAGACCGGGTCTGTGTGGTTAGCAAAAAGGCCACCTGTTTGGGGGTCAGGTGACCTTTTCTTACGAGTTGGGGGAAGTGCGAGACCGGTTAGCTCAAGTAGGGGCCTCCGATGTAGCTCGAAAGCTCGCGAACCTCTTGGCGTAGATTGTTGTGGGTGGCTTTGGTGAGATCGCCGATCGATACCACGCCGATGAGCCGCTCGTCTTCCATGACGGGGACGTGGCGGCAACGGCGGTCGGTCATCAAGCGCATCACTTCGAGCAGCGTATCGTCCGGCGATGCGGTGTACAGGCGCGTCGTCATCACGTCGCGTACTATTGTTTGCCGGGGGTCGCGATGCGCAGCCACGACGCGAACCAACACGTCACGCTCCGAAAAAACGCCTACGGGATAGCCGCCTTCACATACCAACACCGAGCCAACGTGATGATCGTTCATCGTGTTGACGGCGTCGATCACGGTTGCAAGCGGGCCTACCGAATACACGTCTTCGCCCTTTCTGCGGAGAATGTCGCGTATTCGTGTGTTCATCATAGGCAGGGCCTCGTCGCTCGCTGATTATACAATCATTCTCGGATTTGAGAACCCCAGAAAACGAACTGTAAAATCACATACAACCAATCGGGTTATCACCCCTTGTGGACTAGCTTTTCGTTGCGCGGATCGGCACTCTGAAAGCTCAATGGGGCATGCACGGATAGAACGAGATCGACGCTCTAGCCATAGAGTCGACCTCGACGGACGTGCTGTTCTGTTTCAGCGCGGCGACTCCGTCGGACAGTACACGCTCCACAACATCTCCGCAGGCGGCGCGATGGTCTCCGGTGAGCGGGACCTGCGTCCCGGCCACCTCGTGCATCTGTTGATCGACCTCGAGAGGGGCGAAGAGACGATGAGTCTAACGGGGTCGGTGCGCCGCGTGCGCGACAGGCACAACGGCGTGGGTCTTGCGATCGCGTTCCCGGTGTTGTCGGCCGACCAAGAAGACGCGATTCACAACGCCGTGTTGCGAGCGCTGTTGCGACGCGATGCCGACACGTCGCACCTCCCGCTTCTGGTCTTCGAACCGCGGCGCCGGGTGCGTGAAGAAATCGAGTCGGAGATTCGAAGCTTCGGGCTTCCCGTGTCGGGTGTCGGTTCCCTTGCCGACGCGGTTCGGGAGCTCGAAAGCGACGAAACCAAGTACGCCGGGCTGGTCATTCACTCGGTCACGCACGACACGCGGTCGATGGACGTGGTCGAGTTCTTCACACGGTCCGAGAACCTCCGAACCATCATCTTGCCAGAGCCCAACGGAGCGCTGTGTGAGCGGGCCGAACGCCTCGCAAAGCTGGCCGAGGTCCGGGTGCCGCGCATCTGGAGCCGCTCGGAGCTACGGCGCGCGTTGAGCAACTAGCGCCGGTCGAAGGGGACGATTTGCAGGGACTTCACGCCGGGAAGCCGCTCGAAGGAGCTCGCTACCTCGTTCGCAGTAGCGACCACTACGATGATGAGATCCCTCGGTGAAATACGGGCCCGCGTCGCGTCATTAGCCTGTTGCCGGGTGACTCGGGCGACGAGCTGATCGTACTTGTCCACGTAGCTCCGAGGGATATCCAAGAGCTCGACATCGAGTCGAGCTTCGAGGCGCTTGGAAGGTGTGTCGCGATCGAAACAGTGGCTGTTGACCAGGTAACGCTGGGCAAAGTCGAGGTCGGCTTTCTTCGTCCCTCGGTCGACCCAGCGCTCGAGCAGGTCGAGTTGCAGCGCCGCGCAGTCGGCGGAGTACTCGGCAGCAGGCGCGGTCGACATGTACCAGGCGTCACGTTGTGTGGAATGAAGCAATCGGCTGTATGCGCCATAGCTCCAACCACGAACCCCGCGCACCTGCTGCATGAGCGGACCACTGAAAGTGCCGCCGAACGCTGTGTTGGAAACGATGAGCGGAAACAGATTTCGATCGCGTGTGCGCGCACCGAGGGTACCGATGAAAAGCTGGGTCTGTGTGCGCTCGGGCTTGTCGACGATGACCACGTGGCGGCCGCGGCGGATGTGTGTCGCTGGGACATCGAAGCCCTTTTTCGTGGCGCGTCTGGCCTTGGGAAAATGGGATGCGATGAGCGAGCGAACCTCAACTTCGCTCACATCGCCAGCAACGCCCACGAGGAATACGCCCTTCGCAACGTGTCTCGCATAGAAATCTTTGACTTGTTGGATGCCGATGCGCGCGAGGCTGTCCGTATCCCCACTCAACGTGCGGCCATATGGATGCTCACCGAACAGCGCCTCACGAAAACACACCGCGCCCAACGTCTGGTCGTCGTCGAGCCGGGCAATGAGCGCTGCTTGAGTGCGTCGTTTGAGTTTCGCGAAATCCGTCGTGCGAAGCGCGGGTTGCCACACCACGTCGGCCACGAGCCCGAGGAGCGGTTGCAAGTTGCGGCGAAGGACCGTGGCGCGAATACGAGTCGAACGCATCGACACCTCGACCGACACTCGAGCCCCGAGGCTCGCCAGCCGCTCTTCGAATCGCTCCTGCGAAAGCCCACGAGGCCCGCGACGCATCAGGTGGCCTGTGAGCTGGGCAAGGCCCTCTTGACCCGCCGGGTCCTGAAGACTGCCTACGGGAAGCGCGATCTCCAAATCCACCAACGGCAACACGTCACTCGATTCGACGAAGATACTCATGAGGCTTTTCGCAGAATCTCGACTCGTGTGCGGCGAGAAGGACGCAGGTACTTGGCGACCGCCCGCTTCACGTCAGTGCCGGTGACTCGTCGATAGGCTGCGAGGCGATCGAACACGGCGGCACCGTCATTGGCCACGGTCTCGTAGAACCCTATCTGCTCGGCCTTGCCGCCGGCGGTTTCCAAACTGTGCAAGAAGGAAAGCTCGAGCTGGTTGATGGCTTTTTCGAGCTCGAGAGGGCTTGGACCTTTCGATCCGAGCCGCTCGATCTCCCGGTCGAGCAACCGAAGTGCATCGGCCTTCCGCTTTCCTTCACGGAGAAAGATCCACATCTCGAAAAGTCCGGGGTCGATGAACGGCGATATCGAACCGCGAACCGAGAGCGCGATCTCCTCGTCCAGACAGAACAGCCGCTGGAGTCGCGAGCTGGTGCCACCGAACAACACTTCGTTGGCAATGACGAGAGCCGGAGTGTCGGGATCGGAAAACGAGGGTGCGCGGTATCCGATGAGCAGCTTTTCGGTCGGGGTAGGCGCGGTGAGTTGAAAGATGCGCTCCGCGCGCTGCGAAGGCTCCTTCGAAGGTGCCCGCAACTTGGCTATCCGAGCAGCAGACAGCCCGCCGTAGTGTTCTTGGACGAGTGAAAGGGCCTTCTGTTCGTTGAAGTCGCCAGCAATCACGACGGTGGCGTTGCTCGGCGCGTAGTGCGTTCGGTAGAACTCTTGGCAATCCCGCACGGTGAAGCCACGGATGTCTTTCATCCAACCGATCGTCGGCCAGCGGTACGGGTGGCGTCGAAACGCGCCGTCGTACAACAGCTCGAGTGCCTTACCTTCGACGTCGTCGTCGACACGGAGCTTGCGCTCGTTGGCGACTACTTCCTTTTCGGAAGTGACTTGCGGGACGCGCAGCACTAGGTTCGACATCCGGTCGGCCTCGAGCTCGATGAGGAGCGGCAACGCGTCCCGAGGCGCGTTCTCGTAGTAGCAGGTCCAATCGGTCCAAGTCGCCGCATTGGCCTCGGCCCCCGCGCGCTCCATCAAACGATCGAAGTCACCGTGTGGGTGGTTTCGCGTTTCGCTGAACATCAAGTGCTCGAAAAGATGGGCGAGTCCTGTCTTACCGGGGCGCTCATGACGAGACCCGACGCGAAACCACGTGTGGTAGCTGACGGTCGGCGCGGAGCGATCGACGAGTGTCAGCACGGTCAGTCCATTGCCCAGCCGAAAACGCCTGAGCGTGAGCGCATCACCGAATGCGTGGTCGCGAACGAACGTCCACCGCGCGTTGCGCTTTCGAACGCCGCGGTTGAGCCGTTCGATCAGAACCTCGGGCGCTCCCATGAACGCGGGAGCCTGCGCAGCCATTCAGCCCTGGTCAAGGGGATTTCCCCGGGAAATTGGGGCGCTTCAGGCTCTGCGGTTAACGTCGCACGGCAGGGCTCTATCGTCGGGATAGGTCCGAGGACCAGGAAAAGGAGCGGGACATGAAGTTTGCTGTAATCGGAGCGCGCATACTGCTGGGTTTGGTTTTCGTAGTCTTTGGCCTAAACGGGTTCTTCAACTTCATTCCAACCCCGGAAATGAACGAGGCTTCGGGCTCTTTCATGGGCGCGTTGGTCGCGACCGGCTATTTCATGATGGTCGTCAAGGCGGTCGAGGTGGCGGCTGGTCTGATGATTCTGACGGGACGCTTTCTTCCCCTCGGACTCATCATCCTCGCTCCGGTGTCCGTCCACATCTTGCTCCTCCACGCGTTCTTGGATCAGGGCGGCCTGCCCATGGCGATCTTCATCATCCTCGCGCAGCTTTTCTTGGCCTGGGCGTACCGCGATTCGTTTAGTGGTGTGCTTCAAGCCAACGCGAAGCCGACGGGTCAGAGCTAGGCCGCCCTTCGCTTGACCCGGTCACGCGGGGCAGGTAGCTCTCCGGCCATGTCGGAGGTTCGTGTTCGGTTCGCGCCATCGCCCACCGGGTACTTGCACATCGGTGGCGTCCGGACGGCTTTGTACAGCTGGCTGTGGGCGCGCCAGCATGGGGGCACGTTCATCCTCCGGATCGAGGACACCGACCGTGAACGCAGCACCGAAGAGAGTATCCAGATCGTGCTCGAGTCGATGCGATGGCTCGGCCTCGATTGGGACGAAGGCCCTGAAGTCGGTGGCGACCACGGCCCCTACGTGCAGAGCGAGCGCCTCGACATCTACGCCGACTACGCCGAGAGGCTGATCGCGTCGGGGCATGCCTATCGCTGCTACGCCACGAAGGAAGAGATAGCCGCGGCGCGGGAAGCGCATCAAAAGAGTGGTACCAAAGACGGCTTCCGTTTTGAAAGCCCGTGGCGCGATCGCACCGACGAACCCGACGATCCGAGCGCGCGCCACGTCATTCGCTTCCGGGCGCCTCACGAAGGAACCACCAGCTGGGTCGACGAGGTCAAGGGCAAGATCGACATCCTCAACTCTACGCAGCAGGACTTCATCTTGCTGCGTCCGGACGGGATGCCCCTCTACAACTTCGGCTGTGTCGTCGATGACTTGACGATGGGTGTCACGGTCGTTGCCCGCGGCGACGACCACATGATCAATACCGCGCCTCAGATCTTGCTCTACGAAACGTTGGGGACTCCCGTGCCGGCGTTCGCGCACATGCCGATGGTGCTGGCCCCCAACGGCGAAAAGCTCTCGAAGCGTCATGCTGCCGTGGGTGTTCTCGAGTATCGAGACATGGGGTATCTTCCGGACGCCGTCCTGAACTACCTGGCCCGCCTCGGGTGGTCGCACGGGGACCAGGAGATCTTCACGCGCCAAGAGCTCATCGAGAAGTTCGGCTGGAATCGCGTGGGGTCGACGGCTGGCCGCTACGACGCGAAGAAGTTTCTTCACGTGCAAGCGGAGCATCTTCGAATGCTTTCCGATGAGGCGATCGCGCGTCTGAGCGTTCCCTTTCTCGCCAAGAACGGCATCGAAGTCGAGGCCGACGATCCGGTTCTCTTGAAGACGATCCCTTATGTGAGGCCGCGTGCGGAAACGTTCGTCGATGTCGCCGAAGCGGTCGACTATTTCTTCCGAGAGGTGGAGTTCGATGCCAAAGGCAAGCGAAAGTTCCTCGTCCCAGACAGCGCACAAACCCTCCTGCGCCTTGCCGACGTAGTGGAACCCGTCGAGCCGTTCACCAAAGGGCCGCTCGACGCGACGGTTAAAGCCTGGCTCGAAGAAAGCGAGCTTCCGATGAAAGTGGTCGCGCAACCCGCCCGCGTCGCGATGACGGGGCGCACGCGGAGTCCGGGGCTTTTCGAAGTCATGGAAGTGCTTGGCAAAGAAAAGACGCTAATGCGGCTGCGGGCCGCGGCGGAGATCGCTGCGGCCGCGGAGACACCCTCCGCGTAACCTCGGGGCGCATTTTTCATACTCGTGGAGCCTATTGTGCAGACGCTGGTCATCGTTCTTTACTTGGTCACACTCGGGGTACTGGCGCTTTACGGCGTTCATCGAAGCGCGCTGCTGTTCTTGTACTTGCGCCACCGCCACGAGAGAAGCGCGCCACGGTCCCGCTTCGACGAAGAGGACCTGCCGATGGTGACGATCCAACTCCCGATGTTCAACGAGATGTTCGTTGCCGAACGGCTGATCGAGGCAGCAGCGCGCATCGACTACCCGCGCCACCGTCTCGAAATTCAGGTGCTCGATGACTCGACCGACGCGACCTCGACGATCGCGCGTCTCAGGTGCGACGCCCTTCGTGCCGAGGGGCTCGATGTCGTCTATCTCCATCGAGACGACCGCGCCGGGTATAAGGCTGGAGCGCTCGAAGCGGGCATGGCGCGTGCAAAGGGCGATTTCCTGCTTGTATTCGATGCGGATTTCGTTCCGGGCCCGTCGATCGTCCGGGACCTGATCGACTTCTTCGAGGACCCCTCGGTGGGGATGGCGCAGGCACGATGGGCGCACCTAAACCGCGGTCATTCGCTGCTCACGCAGTGCGAGGCGATGCTCCTCGACGGGCACTTCGTGATCGAGCACGCAGCGCGCAACCGCTCCGGGCGCTTTTTCAACTTCAACGGCACCGCAGGCATGTGGCGCAAGTCCGCAATCATCGCCGCGGGCGGTTGGCAACACGACACGATCACGGAAGACATGGACCTCAGCTACCGAGCGCAGCTCGCTGGTTGGAAGTTCGTGTACGCGCCGCACGTGAGCGCGCCGGCGGAGCTCCCGTGCGAGATGAATAGCTTCAAGGGACAACAATACCGATGGGCCAAAGGCTCGGTTCAAACCGCGCGGAAGCTGCTGGGACGGATCGTACGGGCACCCATAGGCCGCAAGGTGAAGATCGAGGCGTTCTTCCATCTGACCAACAACCTAGCCTACCTGTTTCTGCTGGTGCTCGCGGCGCTCCAGCTCCCCAACATGCTGATTCGCCGCCAGATGGAGCACCCCGAGCTTCTGATGCTCGACGTGCCTCTATTCTTGGCGACGTGCGGGTCGATTGCGGCGTTCTACGTTGTCGCGCATCACGACCTCTATGGCGGGTACTGGCAAGCGATCAGGCGACTGCCAATCATGATGGCCGTCGGTATCGGGCTGTCGATCAACAACGGACGCGCTGCCATCGAGGGGCTGTTCGGCCGCGATGTCGAGTTCGTTCGAACGCCCAAACGCGGCGCCGTCGACACCAAGCCCGGCTCGAGAACGTTTGGTTACCGGGGTCGCTGGCCCTGGCACAACACGATCGAGCTAGCGTTTGCGGTCTACTGCACGGCTACGCTGGTGGTGGCAATCGTCACGAAGAGCTGGGCGAGCGTGCCCTTTGTGCTCCTGTTTTGCGGTGGATTCACGTACGTCGGCCTCACGAGCCTCTACGAAGCGCTCCGGCTGAGGCTCGCTCAAGGCGACTCGGAGCCGACCTCGCAGGCGCCGTCGACGCATTCCTCACCGAGCCCGCAGTCGATGTTGAGCTGACACTCCGCGAGCACTTCGCTGCTGCGCACGCAAAGGTTTCGCTCCTCGACCGACGCACAGAAGCGGATCGTCGCGTCGATGCGGGCGCATTCGTCGTCGGTCTCACACGGTGTTCGGCATTGGCCGCGAACGCAGACGCGCCCCGGCTGACACTCGTTGCCCGGACAGAACTGTTCGGGGCGCGTGTCGGGGATGCACTGGAATGAACTGCAGTACTCGTGATCGGCGCAGTTGGCATCTTCGGTGCAGCTGGTGAGGCACGTGTCATCCGTGCAAGGGCGGCACGCGCCCGCCACGCACTCTTGTGTCTCCGGACAGGGCGCATCGAGACACGTCAGTAGACACTCACCATCGATGCAAATGCGAGAGTCGCCGCACTCGAAATTGAACTGACAACGGAAGGGAGGCGGGTCGGGATCGTCTTCGAGAGGATTGAGACAAAGACCGTTGTCCGCGCAGGTCGTCCCCACGGAGCAATCGTACTCCTCGTCGCACTCGCGGACGCAGCCAAGCGTGGTGCAGACTTCCCCGACGGCACAGTCCGTGGCCGCCACACACAGGTCCCGGTGCGGCGCCGGTTGGGGGTCACACTCGTCCCCCTGGCACAAGAAGCAGCCGCGATCACTGAGGGGCCCGTCGGCGATGCAGACGTAGCGGGAGTCGTTGTGGCAGCCAGTGAGGCCGAATAGCGCGATTGTGAGAATGCCGAAGCGTTTCATGGGAGGTTCGACGCGCCGGCCGAAGGCATATTCACTGGTGGATTGGCTTGAAAACCAAACAATTCCGTTGGATAACAGGGACGAAATGAGTGGCCACAGCAAATGGTCGACAATTAAGCGGCGCAAGGGTGCTCAGGACGCCAAGCGCGCGAAATTGTTCACCAAAGTCATCAAGGAAATCACGATCGCGGCACGCTCGGGGGGTGGCGACCCGGAGGGCAACGCCCGGCTCCGACGGGCAATTGACCTCGGCAGAGGCGTGAACATGCCCGCCGAGAACGTGACCCGGGCCATCAAGAAAGGCACAGGCGAGCTGGAGGGCGTTCAGTATGAAGAGCTCCTCTACGAAGGGGTGGGCCCGGACGGGGTGTTGTTCCTGTGTGAGGTCGTCACCGACAACCGCAATCGAACGATCGCCGAGGTGCGAAAGCTCTTCGACAAGAATCATGGGCAAATCAGCAGCAGTGGTTCCGCGCTATGGGCCTTCGAGCAGAAGGGCATCATCCGAATCGACAAAGAGGCGGCCACCGAGGACGAGCTCTTCGAGGCGGCCGTGGGCGGCGGCGCCGAGAACATGGAGCTGGTAGGCGAAGAATGGGTGGTGACGACGGCTCGCAATGATCTCGATGCGGTTCGCGACGCGATCGACAGCGCGGGGATCACCGTGCGGGAGGCGACCCTCGCCTATATTCCCAACAACCCAAAAGTCGTCGAAGGCCGTGACGCCGAAAAACTAATTCAACTATACGAAGCGCTCGAAGACAACGAGGACGTCCAGAACGTGTTTTCCGACTTCGATCTCAGTGAGCAGGCGCTCGCGGAGATGGACTAACACGGCGATGCGTGTGCTGGGCATCGATCCCGGGAGCCGGCGCACCGGTTGGGGTGTGGTGCAACTCGAGGGGACGAGGCTTCGGCACATCGGGGCCGGGACAATCGCCGTCCCGGAGAAATTACCGCTGCCCAAACGACTGCACCTCATCCACCAGGGCCTTCAGCAGGTCATCTCCGAGCACCAACCCCAAGCGGTTGCGGTGGAAGAAATCTTCTTCGCGAAGTACGCAAACGCCGCCCTGAAGCTCGGGCACGCTCGCGGGGTGGCGCTGTTGGTCGCAGCGGAATCAGAGTTGGAGATTCACGAGTACCCGCCAGCGATCGTGAAGAGGACAGTGGTCGGCAGGGGCGCTGCGGACAAGAGGCAGGTAGGCCGCTTGGTCATGGCACTGCTGGGGTTGAAGACGCCGCCCGAGGAAGATGCCGCAGACGCGCTCGCGGTGGCGATCACTCATATTCAGGCGAGTCGATCCAAAGCCATCACGCGCTAACACTGGCACCGTTACTTCCCGCGGATTTCCAGACATCTGTTCAGTAACCTGCTACGTTCCCCCGGTGATCGGCAGGCTTACTGGGGCGATCGAGGTTCGGGAGGGGGATGGCTCGGTCATCGTCGACGTGAATGGCGTTGGCTACGAGGTGTTTCTTCCGCTGGGGGCCGCGGGCCGTTGCGGCTCCGAGCCGGGGCAGACGGTCGTGCTTCACATTCACACGCACGTCCGCGAGGACGCGATGACCTTGTTTGGATTCGCCACCGCTGACGATCGCGCCGCGTTTCGAGCCCTGCTCAAGGTGAGCAGCATTGGGCCAAAGCTCGCGCTTGCGATCCTCGGCGTGATGAACGCGGCCGAGCTTCAAAACGCGATCGCCCTCCAAGACAAAACCGCTTTCAAGGGAATCAGCGGCGTCGGGAAGAGGACCGTCGAGCGTATTCTTCTCGACCTGGAAGGTAAGCTCGACTTTGCCGCGAGCGGCAAGACGGGGGTTCGGCTCCGGGCGGTTCCGAACCCCGCAGGCTCGGCCGGAGACGCGGTCGTTGGTGCCTTGGTGCAAATGGGATACAAACGAAGCGAGGCGGAGGCTGCAGTGGGGAGCGCGAGCGGCGCTTCGAGTGACGCTTCAAGCGACGACAACGTCGAAGGTCTGTTGCGTGCTGCACTGTCGGCATTGTCATGAGTGAAATCGAAGCCAGAGCCAACGAGAACCTGAGCATCGACAAGCAGGCCGACGACCAGGTGTTCGACCGAAGCCTGCGCCCAGCGCGCTTCGAAGACTTCGTCGGTCAGGAGCGAATCAAAGACAACTTGCGGATCTTCGTCGAAGCGGCGCGGCGGCGCGGCGACCCGATCGACCATACCCTATTCTGTGGGCCGCCAGGGCTCGGAAAAACCACATTAGCCCTAATTTTGGCAGGCGAACGAGGGGTAACGCTCCATTCGGCTTCTGGCCCAGCGATCGAACACAAGGGCCAGCTCGCCGCGCTTCTCACGAAGCTCGAGCCCAACGACGTGCTCTTCATCGACGAGATCCATCGCCTCACCGCCACGGTCGAGGAGAACCTCTACACCGCGGTCGAGGACTTCCGGATCGACATCGTCAACGGCGACGGTCCGTACGCGCAAACGCTTCAGCTGCCACTGAGCCCGTTCACCTTGGTGGGCGCGACGACTCGAACCGGGCTGCTGACCAATCCAATGCTTTCGCGATTCGGATACGTCGCGCGTCTCGACTACTACCCGGACGATGCGTTGCGCGCGATCATCGAGCGAAGCGCCCGGCTGCTCAACTTCGCGATCACCACCGAGGCCGCACACGAGCTCGCACGTAGGTCGCGTGGCACGCCTCGAATTTCCAATCGACTGCTGCGGCGGTCACGCGACTTCGCCCAGATCTTGTCGGACGGAAAACTCGACGCGCAGACCGCACGTGAAGGACTCGACCGTCTCGAGGTCGACGACGCGGGCCTCGATCAGATGGACCGGCGCTATCTGACGGTGATCATCGATCACTACGATGGCGGCCCGGTCGGAATCGAAACATTGGCGGCCGCATTGAGCGAGCCGCGCGACACACTCGAAGACGTGTATGAGCCCTACCTGCTTCAGAGGGGCCTTGTGGCTCGCACCGCGAGGGGGCGTGTAGCGACCCGACATGCGTTCGAGCACCTCGGCAAAAAGCAGCCGACCGGGAAGCAATCGGGCCTTTTCTGAGGCATTTGTGAAGAATCTGCGCTCTCGCGCCCGGGCGCTGGTAGAGTCGACCCCCCATGAATTCCCGCTCGAGCGCGGCCGAAGAGGGCCTTCTTTGCTCCGCCGAGCGGTGGGCCCCGGCCGACGCAGAGCTGTGGGGGCGTTGGCGGGAGTCGCTCAGTGCAGAGCAACGGGCTGAGGCGCTCTTGCCTCTGCAGGCAGCCTTGTCGGGGCTCGTCGCGTTTCGGCAGCTGGAGAACCACCCGCTCTCGGTGCCGGTTAGCGACTTTCGCCCGCACCTGCATGCGGTGCGTGTGACCTATGATTGGGCGCTCGGGCTCGTCGCTCAACTGCGAGGCGGCGACATGCCCGAGCAGCCGCTGAAATCGGTCGGTGCGCCGTTGGGAGAGCCCGGGTTTTCGTTGCGCGACCTCGAACGCTCGCTGACCGATGCGCTTCGCGTGAGCGAGCGGCTGTTGGAGCTTCCGCTCGTCGACGCCAGCGCGTTTCAGGCGAGTGGTGATCTGTTCCTGCGCGACCTCGCGCGCAACTCGTTCTTTCACCCGCCCGAACCGCTCGAGTTCTCCAACGTGGCAGAGCTCGTCCGCCCCGATGGACTGACGCCCGAGCTCGACTCGTGGAAGAGCGCGGCGGCCAAGATGACGACGATCATCGCGTTCCTGACGTTGCTCCGCGGCCATCGGTTCCTCGCGATCGCCGATCGGCAGGTTCGCGAACAGGATGGTCTGTATCGCGCACACATCGTGGTCGCGGCGGTTCGGCGAGAGCTTCGCACGTTGACGCGCTTTCTCTTGGTTCAGGGCGTAGAGACCTTTGCCGACGAGCTCGAGGCGAGGCTACTATCTCTCGACGCCCACCACATCACCGGGGCTCGAGCGGAGATCACACGAGCCTCCAATGAGCTCACAGAGCTGCGGGAGTCGGTGGAAACGCTCGCGATGGACATCCACGCCAAGGTGCGGTCGGCGCTTGGCGATGGGTTGCCAGAGCTGCATCCGGAGGGCGGCTACGCGCTTCCTGCCGAACGAATGAGAAACGGAATTCGCGAGCTTCGCCTGACCGTGAAGGAATCCGCCAAGCAGCTTCGCAACCTGGGTCATCTGGTTCACGAGCCGCGCATGGAACGCAAGAGCGAGCGTGTACGGAAGAACACTCACCAAGACGTTTGGGCTTTTCGATTCATCTTGCGCGCGTTCGTGGCAAAAGCCTCGGTCGCGTCGATCGGCGCCGACTATTGGAGCGACGCCGGGAGCCTCGACTTCGTTGCTGAGTTCGTTCACCACTTTCGGATGTTTGGCCCACGCCTCAGCCGAGCGACCGACTACCCACGACGAGGGCCGATGACGCGCGCGGTCAGCGCACTGAGTCGCCAGGAGGCGATCGATGCGACGACGCTCAACCTGGCGACGCGCGAGTGCATCCTCTTTGCAGAGCACCTCGATGAAACGCTAGCCAATGTGCCGCAATCGCTTCTAGCGCCTTTCGACAAGAGCAAAGCCGCATCGGAGCTCCGCGGCTACCTCTCCGCAGCCAAAGACCGCCCCGCCGCAGATCATACCGCTGCCGGCGCGTTTGGATTGATGCACCCGAGCCGGGTGCGGGCCAGCTAAACCACGATCCCAAAGGCCGCGAGGGTTCGCTCGATGACCCAGAATGCGGCGAGTGAGCCAATGATGTACGCGGGTAGTGTGCGGTTGCTTTGCCAGCTCGAAGGGACTGCCTTGCGAATGACCGAAAAGCTCAACCCGGCCGCGACAATCACTCCGAGCTGCCCGACTTCGAGGCCGAGGTTGAAGCCGAGGAGGGCGAGCGGGATCTCATCGCTCGGAAGGCCCGCATCGAAGAGGACGGATGCAAAGCCGAGGCCGTGAAGGAGGCCCAGCGCCGCAGGGAGGGTCCACGGATGCTTCCATACCGGGCCGTGTCGCCCCATCTGGATCTCGAGCGCGAGGACGACGATCGTGAAGGCGATCAACGCTTCGACCAGCGCCATGGGGACCGACACGATCCCAAATACCGAAAGCGCCAGCGTGAGGCTGTGACCCACGGTGAACGCGGTGACCGCCGCTATGAGCCGGCGATGCCAACCAAAGAGGATCAGAAGCCCGAGTACGAAGATCAGGTGGTCCCACCCGGTCAGGAGGTGCTGGACCCCAAGCGCCAAGTACCCGAAGAACGAATGAGATTCTTCATGCGGTGCAACGACGGTAAGCTCTGGGGTGCGGGTGTCCAGGATCTCGTGGTGAACGTCGCCATCGGCGCGGACGATGCGCACCACGACGTTCACGCTTGAATCTGCAAAGCCATCGATGCGAACGACGGCACCCACCATGTCGGGCGGGTCGCAGCGAAGCGTGCGGGTTTCCTCGACGGCGGTTCCGTCTTCGGTCTTGTGACGTTCAGGGGCGCCCACCTCCACGCAGGACTCGGGGATCTGCGGCCGCAGCGACTGCCCGGTTGGGCGTTTCACCGGCGCGCGCCAGCGCATGGTGACGGCTCCCTCCGAGCCCTGCTCAAATGAAAGAACCGACGGAGCCAGCGGATGGGCCGCAACTTCCGACGAAGCCCCAAGGACGAGCACCGCGAGTGCGATCACGGGAGCGGCGCGCATCAGGGCACCCGCTCGATGTGTACGGTGTACGCACCCCGGAGCGCATTCATGCGCTCTGCTCGGAGCTCGTCGCGAATCTCGCGTAGCCGGTCGGCGCGCACCTCCGCAGCGATCACGTCCAGCGACGGGACGTAGGCCGGGTCCTGGTCGATGACGCGCACGAAGTGAAGGCCGTAGACCGACCCAGCAGGTCCGCGCCACACCCCCGTGACGGCCCCGTCCACGACTCTTGCCAACTCTGCGCCAAAGTCCTCTTTGACCTTCGAAGGGGTCGCAGACTGCTCCATACGAAGACCCGGTAAAGGGTCGCCCAAACCCTTCGGCGGCCCATCGCCAAGGCTCGATAACTGCTCCCGCATCGCGCTGGCGTCCGCTGGCAAAGCGTCCCCCCGCTTCGAGCGGCTCAAGAAGACATGATGAAAGCGAACTCGGCCCTCACGCTCGAACCTGTCGCCGTGCGCCTGCCGATGCGCCTCGAGCTGATCGCGGGTTGGCATTCGATCCTCGGGCACGTAGGCAAGCGATTCGCCCGCACGATAGAGCAGCCGTGCTCGAACCACCGGATCGTGCGCTTGCATGTTCATCTCGAGCGCCCGTTGGTAGAGGGTCAGGTCGCCCTCGGTCGAGTCGGGATCGATGAAACGCATGTTGCGCACGAGGTGCGTGAACACGATGGGGTCACGCTTGTCCCAACCGTAACGCCTTGCTTCGTTGAGCAGAATTGCATCGCGGATCGCGGCTTCGACCTCCGCAGGAGTCGCACCCGCTGCGACTTTGACGCTGATCTCCGGCCCTTCGACGCGACGACCCTCATAGACCGCTTTGGCACCGAAGAGCAGGCCACCTATGAGAAAGAAATTGAGCAGCGCACGAAGCATCAACTCGGCGGTTGATACCAAATCGGCGATGTCCAGGCGCGCTCTTGAATGGCAGGCTCCACCTGGTAGCAGCAGCGTTCCTCGACTTCGGGCAAGGCGCCCGGGTCGCTGCAGTCCACGCCGTCGCAGGCGGCGTCGTTGAGACCGGCTGCGGGGTCACAGCAGTCACACGTATAGTTGCTCTCCGGCTCGGGCTTGGCCTTGAGCGCTTCGCACGCGTCGTAGTCCCAATCGTTGCAGTCGTATTCGGCCTTGGAGCACTGCCAAGTCGTCCAGCGGCACGTCGGATTCTCGATCACTCGCGCGTAGTAGTAAGCACGCTGCGCGGGATCGAAATCCGGGTCCTGCCAGACGTTACAGAGATCGCCAAAGCCGTTCCCTTGCGGCGCGCAAGTGTCGAGATCTACGCTCGCGCCATTGTCTTTGTCACCGGCCACATCATACACGAGCACCTGGTAGGCATCGCCCTCGAGCCAGCCCTTCACGATCTGGATGCGCTGCAAGGGTACGCTGGCCGCATCCTGCCGGGCGGACACCACAAACATCGGCGCCGAAGCTCCCGGCTGCGGATCGAGGACCCCGCCCATCGGCACGCCTCCGGCATATCCTTGAGCGGCAAGGTCCTCGGCACTGCACAACTCACTAGAATACTCCCAGCCTCCAAACATCCGGACGACGATTCGCGGGCCGCTCGTGCCGAATGTCTCCTTGCGGCGTATGGCTGAGAAAATGGCCTCTCGAGCGTTCTCCTCTGCCCAAACCGCGGTCATGCCACCCGGACTGAGGTATTCAACGTCGGGAAATCCCCCCGGCGGGGGCAGGAAGCGATTTGGCTGACCCGCGCCACCATGACCCTTGAAGTCGTCCTCCGCGACGAAGCCCGGCGCAGAGATGTGCGTATCCGTCGCTGCGGTGATGCCATATTGGAAGGGGTTGGTGCCGAGGCTTGCTTCATACTTCATGCCCTCACCGAATGCTTCGCGGAGGAAACCCCTCGGATCCGGCTGCGTGAAGAGCTCTTGGTTCGTCGTTGCGAGGTTCGTGAACGGGAGGATCTCGAACCCACAAAGCTCGTCGGCAACTGTCTCGCCAGGCAGGCACTCCGACGCACCCTTGTGCTGGTAGATTTCGATGACCGGCTCCATCGCGTTTCTGGTTTCGACATACGCAGCGCTGAAGGGCTCGCCGTCAGCCATCTTGTTCTCGAAGTAGATCCCCTCCGAAAGATTGGTGTTGTGGGGAATCGTGAGCGTGTCGCAGTCGGCGCCCGCGTCGATGCATTCGTCTTGAAGCCGGGCCCAGAGGCCCTCGACGTATGGCTCGTCAAAGTAGCTGTAGGGCAGAGCCGTCACGCTCTCGTTCTTGAACATGACGTTGCGGTGGAGGTTCTTCGACGCGGGGCCGCCGCTCCACTCGTAGCCTGGGAACGAGGTGAACCGACAACTTTCGGAGCGATCGTATACCGCTTCGGCCGCATCGACGATCTCGCCCCAGACCTCCATGCCGGCAGTCAAGCAATACGCGTCGTTTGGCCCGCAGAGCGCAGGATAGCGGGCGTTCTCGGGGGCCAGCGCAGTGAACCCGTTGAGCCTGATGAAGATGCTTCTCACTTCGTCCGGCGCGGCGTCGAACTGCAGCGCGCTGCGGTACTCCTCGCAGTCGACCTGGTCGAACCCGGGCGACGCGGGGTCGATGCACGTCCGGATCGTGCCGAGGAATTCGGCGTGGTCGCTCAGCATCGCGAAGTCCAGGGGCCGATCGATTTGCGCCATGCGCGTGGGGTTGCCGTCCGCGTCGTACGGCTGGATGCCGATCGGCTCGCCCTGCGCAAACGCGTATGCCTCGGTTTGTGAGGTGCGTGTGCCCTGCAGGTTCGCGTCGAGCGAAAGGTTGGTGTGGATGTGCGTATCACCCCAAAACGGCTGGCGAAGCTCGTCGAAGTCCGCGCAACGTCCAAACTCATCGGGGCCGACCGGTGCGGGGCTGTCATGGCCACATCCCAGGGTGGCTGCCGACAGGGAGAGCAAGCCAAGGGCTACGGGTAAGCTACGCATCGGACAAAAGTAACGGAAGCGGCCGATATTGCAATACCCGACCTAGAGCTCGACTTCGCCTTGAAAGACGAAACGCGCAGGGCCCTGCATGAGCACCGTGTCGCCGGGCGCACCGACTGTGACCATCAGCGTTCCCCCTGGTAATCGGACGCTGAGCTGCTCCTCGCGTTGAGCGCGACCGGTCTCCACGGCCGCAACCGCCGCCGCACACGCCCCGGTGCCACAGGCCTGAGTCCAGCCGGCGCCACGCTCGAGCACATCGAGGCGCATCGCGCTGCCACCTTGCTCCGAAACGAAGCCGACGTTGACGCCCTCGGGAAAGTGGGGGTCGCTCTGGATGGCCGGGCCGATTTCGAACCGCGCATCGCCGACTTCTTCGAAGATCACGGCATGGGGGTTGCCCATCGACACGCCAGTCAGGTGAAGGGTACGGCCGGCGACTGACAGAGGATGGTCGATCCACGGCAACTCCGAGCTCAACGGAAGGTCCGCGGGCGACAGAGACGGCGGCGCCATTCGCGCTGCGACCGACTCCGCGCCCGGGCGGTTCACCACGACACACGGGTGAGGTCCCGCCAGGGTACTGATCGTCACTTCGAGGGCAGACTGCCTGGCCCGCCGCGCAAGGTGCAACGCTGCACACCGAAGGCCGTTGCCACACATCTCGGGCACGGAGCCATCGGAGTTGATCACATCCATCGACGGATCATTCACATCGAGGGTGATCACGCCGTCACCACCGACGCCACCATGCCGATCACAAAGCGCAATTCCTTGCTCGGTCGTGAGCGGCACCCCGCCAAGCGCTTCCCTCTCGATGATGAGGAAGTCGTTGCCGAGGCCGTGGTACTTGTAGAATGGCAGAGTCACTGAGGCAGAGTTGTAAGGCCCCCAGGAAGGAACGGCAAAACGCCGTTACTGGCGCTGGCACCGGCGCTGGTGCCGAGGATGTTTCAAAAGAAAATAACGCGCATGCATTGCGCCGTCCGCGGGTGGTTGACGAAAAACCCAATACTTACAGGTCATCTTTCAGACGAGCGTGGCGCAGCTTCTGCACCCGAAGAAAAGGCAAGAATTACGTATAGAAAGAGCAATCCGGAGGACCCAGGTTCCTAGCGTACGGGTTCGAGCAACGGACCCCGGAACCTGAGAGGTTACGAATGCGTTCTTTGATCGGGGTGCTCTGTGTATGGGCACTCGGAATTCTTTTGGTCGGCGGCCTGCCTGGCTGAGGAACATCGGCCGAACCAGTCAATACGATCTGCGTGCCTATCCGTGCGCGCTGATGGGAGTCTGTGAAGAAGGAATCCCAACCAAGACCTCCCCCGCCGCGACCCCGACCCCATCCAACTCACACTGACACTGGCACTGGCACTGGCACTGGCACTGGCACTGACAGAACTGTCCGGCATTAACCCTTTGAAAAAGGGGCCTGTCCTTTTTTTCGCGGCGGCTGAGGGGGCTGAGTTGCGTCGATCGGCGAGCGCCCCCACCCCACATCTACCTGACGGGGTGAGGCGTCGTCAGCTGTCGAGCGCGCCCGCAGGACCGTAGCGAGGAATACGAAAGTATTTCGCAGCGAAGGTTCGAGGACGTAAGCCGACAGATGGCGGCGGATCGCCCCGTCAGGAGCAGCCCATGCTGTTGCCGCAGTTTAGGCAGCGGTAACACGCCCCGTTGCGGACCGTGATGTGGCCGCACTTATCACACATCGGTGCATCGCCCATCATCTCGCTGAGTTGCTGATCGAGCGCGCTGGGCTGCGGGGCTGCATCGTCGAACCCAAAGGTGACCTGCTCGATCGGCTCGATGGCCGGGGGTGGTTCGCTTGGCTGCGAACCCTCGATGCGATTTCGGCGGCACCTGCGCGAAGTCGTATTGCTTCAAGTAGTCGACACCAAGGACGCGGAAGACGTAGTCGATGATCGAGGTCGAGAACTTGATGTTCGGGTGACCCTCGACGATGCCCTGCGGCTCGAAGCGCGTGAAGGTGAACTGCCGGACGTACGCGTCGAGCGGCACACCGTGCTGGAGACCCATCGACACACTGATTGCGAAGCAGTTCATCAGGGAGCGGAATGCCGCGCCCTCTTTGTGCATGTCGACGAAGATCTCGCCGAGCGAGCCGTCCTCGTATTCGCCAGTGCGCAGGAATACTTTGTGCCCGCCGACGCGTGCTTCCTGCGTGAAGCCCTTGCGCTTCTTTGGAAGGCGGTGACGCCGGGTCGCCGGTGGCGTGAGCCACTCCTCAACGGGGGCTTCAATGGCTTGTGCAGGAGCAGGTGTCTTAGCTTTGACCGCAGTTTCCCCTTCTTCTTCGCTGTCGGAGTCCGCCTTGGCGTTGAGCGGCTGCGAGGACTTCGAGCCGTCCCGGTAGAGCGCGACCGCCTTGAGGCCGAGCTTCCAACCCTCTTTGTAGATCTCCTCGACATCGTCGATGGTGGATTCCTGCGGGAGATTCACCGTCTTGGAGATCGCGCCCGAGAGGAACGGCTGCGCGGCCGCCATCATGTGGATGTGCGCCATGGGATCGATGAATCGCTCGCCAATCTTGCCGCAGCGGTTTGCGCAATCGAACACCGGAAGATGCTCGGCCCGCAGGTGCGGAGCGCCTTCAACCGTCATGCGTCCGATCACGACGTCGTTGATCTCGCCGATCTCTTTATCGGTGTGACCCAAGTAACGAAGCAGGTGGAAACCCGTCTTTCCATACACCTCGGGTTCGATCTTGAGCCGCTCGTACGCTTCGGTCCCGATCACCCACGGCGCCAACGCGAAGCCGACGTCGAACACACCCCGAAGCGCTTCTTCGGCTTTCTCGATCTCTCGCTCGGTGAGCCCGTTCTCGAGCAATGCCTTTCGGCCGCAGTGTGGCGCCCCGGTGAAGGTGTTGGTGCCGGTCACGTAGGAGACGATGTCGGCGAGCTGCGCGTCGGTGTAGCCAAGGTTCTGAAGCGCCTTGGGCACGCTCTGGTTGACGATCTTGAAGTAACCTCCGCCCGCGAGCTTCTTGAACTTCACCAGCGCGAAGTCTGGCTCGATGCCGGTCGTATCGCAGTCCATCAGAAGCCCGATGGTACCGGTCGGTGCAAGCACGGTCGTCTGCGAGTTGCGGTAGCCGTACATCTCGCCGAGCTTGCAGGCCAAGTCCCAGTCTTCGTGTGCAGCCTGAATGAGCTCCGGCGGGCAAGCGGTCGGCTCCTCGTCGGTCATCCCAGGGCCACCGGTTTCGTTGATGCGGTAGGCCGCGTCACGATGCTTGCCCATGACGCGAAGCATCGGCTGACGGTTGCGCTGGAAGCCCGCGAAGGGACCTTTGCTTGCAGCGATTTCCGAGGACGTCGCGTACGCGTGGCCGCAGAGGATCGAGGTGAGCGCCGCACAGATCGTCCGGCCCTCGTCGCTGTCATAAGGAATCCCGAGCTGCATCAGCAGCGTGCCGAGGTTCGCGTAGCCAAGCCCCAAAGGCCTGAAATTGTGACTGTTTTTCGCGATACCCTGGGTCGGGTAGCTCGCGTAGTCGACCGCGATGTCCATTGCGATGATCAGGATGCGGATCGCCTGACGGTACCCTTCGATGTCGAAACGGCCCTGCTGGTCGAGGAATTTCGAGAGGTTGATCGACGAGAGGTTACACGCCGAGTTGTCGAGGAACATGTACTCCGAGCACGGGTTCGACGCGTTGATGCGGTCGGTGTTCGGGCACGTGTGCCAGTCGTTGATCGTGGTGTCGTATTGGAGGCCGGGATCGGCGCAGGCCCATGCGGCCTGGGCAACTTTGTGCCACACGTCACGCGCGCGGTACGTGTCGCACACCTCGCCGGTGGTCCGAAACGTGGTCTTCCACTCGCCGTCGGTCTCGACTGCATTCATGAACTCGTCGGTCACGCGAAGCGAGTTGTTCGAGTTCTGGCCCGACACCGTGTGGTAGGCGTCGCCGTTGAAGTCCGACCCGTAGCCGGCCTCGATGAGAGCCCGAGCTTTCTTCTCCTCGCGGACCTTCCACTCGATGAAGTCGATGATCTCCGGGTGGTCCATGTCGAGGCACACCATCTTTGCGGCGCGACGCGTGGTGCCGCCCGACTTGGTGGCGCCTGCCGCGCGGTCGAGCACTTCGAGAAAACTCATCAGACCGCTCGAGGTTCCGCCGCCCGAAAGCTTTTCCTGCTTGCCTCGGATCTTCGAGAAATTGGTGCCTGTGCCTGAACCGTACTTGAAGAGGCGGGCTTCATTCTTGATCAGTTCGTAGATCGCCATCAGGTCGTCGTCGACGGCCTGGATGAAACAGGCGGAGCATTGTGGGTGCTCGTACGCCGTGTCGGTTTTGAAGATGATGTCCTGCTCAGGGTCCCAGGCGTAGTTGCCGCCCGACCCTTCGATGCCGTAGCGCTGGTAGAGGCCGCAGTTGAACCAAACGGGGGAGTTGAAGGCTGCCTTTTGATGAATGAGGAGGTGGGAGAGCTCAGCCTCGAATGTGTCCGCGGCTTTTTTGTCAGCGAAGTATCCGCCAAAGTTCTCGCCTGCCTCGCGGAGCGAATGAGAGACGCGATAGACCAACTGACGAACGCTGCGTTCACCTTTGTTCTTGTCGCCGTCGATACCGGCTTTGCGAAAGTACTTGGAGACCGCGATGTCGGTCGCCAGCTGGCTCCAGCCCTCTGGGACCTGCGCACCCTTGTGCTCGAACACCACCGAGCCGTCGGAATTAGCAATCTGGCTGTCTCGAAGGACGTATTCGACCTCCTCGAGCGGCTCCGAACCGGGCCCTGTCAGCTTGCGGTCCATCGATAGGCCGCCTGCCTGCTGCGAAACCTCGGCCCTCCGGGCGCCTTCGATTTCCAAATTGCTAGTCATTCCCCTAGTATCTAATGCCACAACGTACCTCCAACCAGACGCAACTCACCATCCAGGTAAGTCCACCATCCATCCCCAGGTAGACCACCCACTTTCCACATTCGTCCCACAAGGGATTGCGCTGGTAGCCTCATTACCACCACAACCGCTTGGGGGCGGACCTGCGAAGTAGCTCCGCGAAGCCAGGCCAGTCAAGCAGAAACGATCGGCCCAAATTGCTTTCTTTCTTTCACCTGCGATTCCGAGCAGTTGAAAGGCGCTTGCGGGGGCATTTTCTGTCATTTCGCACTGCGTCATAGACGCATTCCCCTTAAACCACACCACATGACACCTCATGCATGGCCATAGTGGCTATGGTACTAGATGTTGGGGTGCGCACCCAAGAAACACGCAATACTTAGCGTGCCATGTGCGTAGCTACCCGACAAGGACAGACATCATGCTACCTGGCGATCCGCGCCTCTTTCCCTCCGTGACGCCTGCAAGATCGCTCCACAAGTCCGCGTAATACGAGTCCTTCTCCCGGCTGCACCGTGCCGGCGGGACGAACTGCGAATAAGACCTCGCCATGAAGGTGCACCTGGTCGACGGAACCTACGAGCTGTTCCGATCTTGGTTCGGTGCGCCGGAGTCGATGTCACCAACCGGGCAGGAAGTCGGTGCCACGCGCGGCTTCTTGCGATCGATGGCGGCGATGCTTCGGGACGCTGAGGTGACCCACGTGGGGTGCGCGTTCGACCACACGGTCGAGTCGTTCCGCAACGACCTCTTCGAAGGCTACAAGACCGGCGAGGGTTTGGACCCCGAGCTCTTCGACCAGTTTCCGTGGGTCGAGCGTGCGAGCAGAGCGCTGGGACTCGTCACCTGGCCCATGCTCGAGTTCGAGGCCGACGATGCGCTTGCCGTCGCCGCCGCAAAGTTTCGCGACGCACCGGGCGTGGAGCAGGTCGTGATTTGCTCGCCGGACAAAGACCTGTGCCAGTGCGTTCGCGGCAAGGAAGTCGTGACGCTCGATCGACGCAGAGACATCGTTCTCGACGAGGCGGGCGTGCGCGACAAGTTCGGAGTGTCGCCGGAATCGATTCCTGACTATTTGGCGCTCGTTGGAGATGCGGCCGATGGGATTCCTGGCATCGAGCGTTGGGGAGCCAAGAGCGCGTCGCTCGTGCTCGCGAAGCTAACGCACATCGAAAACATTTCGGACGATTACGAAGAGTGGGGAGTGAAGGTGCGCGGCGGCGCGACGCTCGCACACAACCTCAGCGAGCATCGCGCTGATGCGATGCTGTATCGAACACTTGCGACGTTGCGAACCGATGTGCCGATCAGCGAGTCGCTGCAAGACCTTCGGTGGACGGGCCCGGATCGTCCCGCACTTGAAGCGTTGTGCGAAGAGCTCGGCGAACGAACGCTGCTCGACAGAATCTGAGATCAGGAAAAGCGGATGTCGGAGTGCAGCACGTCGAGGTACTCACGCGCCCGTTCTACGTAGCCCTCGGCGCCCTTCTTCAGGCTTGCAACTTTGCTCGGGTCGACCTGGCGAATCACCTTGCCCGGGGACCCCAAAACCACGGAATAGTCGGGCACTTCCTGCCCTTGCGTGACCAGCGCGTTGGCGCCAATGGTGCAGTACTTCCCGATCTTGGCGTTATTGAGGACGACCGCATTCATGCCGATCAAGCTGTAGTCACCCACCTCGCAACCATGCACCAGCGCGTGATGACCCACCGTCACGCCACGGCCGAGAATGAGACGGATGCCCGGATCGGTATGCAGGACAGCGCCATCTTGGATGTTGGTCTCTTCACCGATGATGATCTCGTCGGAGTCGCCACGAACGACCGCATTGAACCAAACGCTCGACTTGTCTTTGAGCACGACAGACCCGATCACATCGGCCGACTCCGCAACGAACACTGTGCCTTCTACTCGTACGCGCCGTTGTCCGAGCTCGTAGATCATCAGAGCGCGCTGCCCTTGAACAGCACCGGCGAGTAGATGTTGAGGCCGATGGTGACTTGCCACGTCTCCGCATCGAGATCGGACTGCCGGGTCGTGAAGCCATAGAACGTCGGGAATCGGAAGCTTGCGAAGATATCCATCATCGCGCTCCCGGCGTCCGCGGTGTAACCAGCACCGAGACCGAGCGGGATGAAATAGAACGGACCTTGGATCAAACCCGATGTCGCGGTTCGCACGGTGTGACCGAGGTCGAACATGTTCATGCCACTGTTCAACTTCAGGAAAAACCTCTCGGTGGCGTTAGCGACGAAATTGAACGGGATATTGAGCGACCAGATGGATGGACCTTGTGGGTTGTTGTCGACGACGAACTCGGCCCCGGTATCGAACGCGAATTGTTCGTGAATGATGAAACGCAGCGGAATGCCGGCGAGAAAACCGAACTCCGTCCTCGAAGGAATCCGAAACACCGCGTCGATGCCGAGCTTCACGACATCGCTCTCGAACGCTTCGAAGCGCGCGTAGAACGGGATGTCTCCGAACTTCGCCTGAGGCGACATGCTGAAGGTGATGAGCCCCTCCCCACCGAAGCCGAAATTGGGGAAGACGCTAACGCCGGGAAACGACCCCGTCCGATATCGGGAAAAGCCTATCTCGAAGTCGTCGGCGAGCGTAATCCCGACGCCGAAGTTCATCGTCGAGATCGTGCCGGTCGCACCGAACGGCTGGCCGTCGTCCGGCCTTCGGCCGAGGACCGTGTCGAAGGTCCCTCGCATCATGCCGCGAGGCATCGTCAGGCTCCGGTTGGCGTATCGGAGATCATAGAACTCGGACGCGTTACGCTTTTGGGTACCAATCGGCGGAGCCTCGCTCTCCTCTACCCAATCAGGGTTCGTCGGGGAGCGCTCCTCGTACTCGGTCGGCGGAGCGTCGGCCCACTCCGGGTTGGGCTCCGCGCGCCCCGGCTCCGCGGGCTCGGCTCTCGGCGCGGGCTCGGGCTGGGGTGGAGGAGGCGGGGGCTCGGGCGTGGCGGGCGCTGCGATCGGTTCCCCCCATCCCCCGGACTGCGCAAACGTGAGGGTCGGCAGCGCGAGCACCGCAAGGCTAACGCATGAGAAAAGATGAAAGGCTTTGCGCACGATCCCGCCCATAAACCAATCCCACCGCAGTGCCAAGCACGGAAGCCCCGCCCGGCGCGGGCCCACATTGCATGGCAGGCGCACATGCCTATACTCGCGCCCCTCTGGCGATGTAGCTCAGGTGGTTAGAGCGGGCGTTTCATACGCGCTAGGTCGGTGGTTCGAGTCCACCCATCGCCACCAGATTGAACGAGGCCCTCTCCGAGAAGCGCAACTGGCTGACTTGCACTGAACGCCCGTACTGCGTAGCGTTAACAGATGCCCGCATCGTCCCCACGACGGCTTGCCCACCGTGCTGGTGCGCAGGCCGCAGGCTTGTCTCTCGTCCTGTCGGTCGCGGGTTGGTTTGGGCTTCGCTGGGGCGGGATTGACGTCGCGCTTCCGGTCTTCGCGTGGGTGACGGCGGTTGCAACCTGTGTCGCCGGGCTCCTCACGGCGTTCTACGTCGAGCTCTCCGTCGGCCGACGAATCGCAAGAGTCGTGCGAGTCCTCGACGCACACGCAAAGGAAAACAGCCTGCAACGATTGCCCGATTTGGGCGGCGACGAGATCGGCGAAATCGGTCGTGCGGTCAACGATTTGCTCGCCAACCTCACCTCGCTCGAGGTGCGCATGATCGAACAAGGGCGAGAGCTTCGCCACACGCGCGAAGAGCTGATCTTGAAAAAGGCGCTCGGTTTGAAGTCAGCCGAGCTCGAGCAACGGCTCCGCGAACGCGCACTCCTATTCGACATCGTCCGCGCGAGCGCATCCGAGCAAGAGCTCGATGCCGTGCTTGGCGACATCGCCATGCGTTTGGGCAAAGCGCTGCACCTCCGTGAGTGCATGTTGTTCTTGGTCGATTCCGAAACCCGGCGCCTGACGCTCCGAGCGGCGTATGGTTTCGAACGCCCCGGAGAGCTCCTGGAGCGCATCGTCCTCTTCGACGAGTATGCGCTCGGCAAGGTTGCCCAGCACGGCGAATCCGTCATGATCGACGACCTCGCGGAGCTCGATGGTGAGACGCTTTGGGAGCCAATTCCGCAAACCGGCTCGGCTGCTATTCTCCCGATCATTCACCATGGAAAGACCACCGGCGTGATGGCTGCGACCCGGGAGCAGACGCGCGCTTTTTCCGACGTCGAGACGGGGCTTCTCGAAGCGATCTCGGACCAGCTCGGCCTCGCAATTCGTCATACTCAGTTGTTCGACGAGCTTCGGCGGGGCTCGCAGCACGACGATCTAACCGGCCTCGGCAACCGCCGGCTGCTTCGCATCCGGTTGCAGGACGAGCTGCATCGTGCCGAGCGATTCGGCCAGGCGGTGAGCATCCTCGCTATCGACATCGACTACTTCAAGGCGCTCAACGATCGGCACGGCCACCCGACCGGAGACGCGTCGCTCCGCAAGCTTGCGGGGCTCATGACTCGTAACCTCCGCCGCATCGACACAATTGCGCGAATCGGAGGCGAAGAGTTCGTGGTGCTTCTTCCACGCACGAACCTCGACGAAGCTGAGGGGGTCGCCGAAAAGCTACGTTCGTTGGTGGAGGGCACCGAGTTTCCTGGTGGCAGTGGGCAGCCGGACGGCACGTTGACCGTCAGCGTCGGAGTGGCCGCCCTCCGTCCCGATGAAACCAGCGCCGACTTGCTCGCGCGTGCGGACGGCGCGCTTTATGAGGCCAAAGATCGAGGCCGTAACTGCGTCGTCGCCGCGTCTCAGTCAGCGGGCTCTGCACGCTCCCTGACCAAGTCGCGAATCTGACGCAACTCGAAGGGCTTTTCGAGGCACGCCAACGCTGATTGCTTCAGAAACTCTCGGGCCTCTGGCGTGAACGCGCCGCCGGTCATGAAAACGAATCGGGAGGCGACGTCTGGACGCTGCTCCGACACACGCGCGAACACTTCCATCCCGCTCAACTCGGGCATCATCAGGTCGCAGAACACGACGTCGCAGGGCTCCCCCGAGCAGAGGCGCTCGACCGCTTCTTCTCCGTTCGTAAAGACCTCCACGTCGTGACCGCGTAGCGCGCGCCGAATCGAACGGCCCACGAGGGGTTCATCATCGACGACGACGACACACGCGCGTGGGCCGGGCGTAGCGGTGGGTGGGGCCTGCGCCGTGCGAGAGGCGGGAATGCGCTTCGAGGCGGGGAGCCTGACCACGAAGGTGGTGCCTCGGTCGATCTCGCTCTCGACCTCGATGGTGCCGCCTGCGTCGCGGACGATGTTCCGGCAGATCGACAGACCGAGGCCCGTCCCCTCCGAGATGCTCTTGGTGGTGAAAAAGGGCTCGAAGACCCGGCTCAGACGACCGGGCTCGATGCCGGTTCCATTGTCGACCACCTCGATCACCGCCCAGCCCTCGTCGTCGGTACGAGTTCGCACCGTGATGCGATTGGCGCTCACCCGGCCTTCGGGCATCGCTTGGACCGCGTTGATCAGGAGATTGAGAAACACCTGCCCGAGCTTGGACTCGTTGACGTCCACCGGGGGGGTCTTGCTGAACTCGCGCTCGAGCGTCGCCCGGTGGCGGATCTCGTTCCAACAGATGTTGATCGACGATTCGAGGACGCTTTGGACGTCGACGTTGCCGCGCTGTTCGTCGTCGACGCGCGAGAACGTCTTGAGGTCACGGACGATGTTCTGCATGCGGACCGCGCCGTGAATCGCTTCGTCTAGTTGCTGCCTCGCGTGATCGAGCCATGGAGCTTCGTCACGTGAGTCGATCTCTTCGCGCGTGAGGTGCAAGTTCGAAAGCACGTACATCAGTGGATTGTTGAGCTCGTGGGCGACGCCCGCGGCCAACGTGCCGACCGAAGCCATGCGATCGGCGAACGCAAGCCGCGATTCCAAGTCTTGGCGCTCCGCCGCGCGGCGGGTCACCTCGTCGATGGTGCGTTCGGCGATCAGGAGACGGGTCCCGAGAATCTCCGGGTCGATTGGCTTGGAGAGGTAGTCCGAGGCGCCGGCGTCGAGAACGGCGTTGAGGTCCTCACGCCGATTGCGGCCGGTGATGACCAGCAGCACCACGTCGTCGCCACCAGGCCCACTGCGCACCAAGCGGCACAGGTCGAGCCCGGACATCCCCGGGAGGGTCCAGTCGACGAGCATGAGCTGAAAAGGCTGCTCGACGTGGGCTTGAAGGGCCTCTTCCGCAGTCGCGACGGCCGTCACTTCGTAATTTCGCTCACATAGAAGCTCGCGCAGGAGCCCCCGCATCGAGCTCGAGTCGTCGACGACCAGCGTTCGCAAGGGGACTCTCGTCACTAGCCCTAAAGTCTAATCTAAGTACGGGAAAGGTTCATGGTTTCGTGCGGCTCTTGACGCCACCGGGTTCGTAGCTATCGTGGGGGTGGATAACGCGCCGCGTCATCCAAGGAGGATAAGCACATGACTGGCAAGAACCAACTTCGTCGGAGCGCAACCCGGCTTCAGAAGCAAGGCGCGCTCTACTTCCAGCAGACGTGGACCGCAGGCGGTACATTTCTCGAGGAAGCGCAGGATTTGAGCGTTGCGTTCGGTCGAGACATGAAGACCGCCGGCGCCAAGCTCGCCACAACCACGAGCCGCTCGGCGCATGGGTTCGAGAAGGCGCTGCGCAAGGAGGCGCTCGACTGGCAAGTGCTGATACTGCAGACGCGGGATGCCTACAAAGCGGCCCTCGAGCAGCGGCTGCAGAAGGTTGAGCACCAGGCGCTGAGCACCCGAGAGGCGCTCAAGCCGGGGACAATGGAAACCACCGTCCTGCGGTCGGCTCGTGCCGTCCTGGAGCAAGCGCAGAACCGGGTCGACGAACGGCTGGGGCAGGCGGCCAAGCCAGCCAAGCCGGTCGCCGCCAAAGCGGCAGCCACGCCCAAGGCGGCAAAGACCGCAGCCAAAAAGGGCCAGAGCCCACTGCGAGGCTACGATCAACTGACCGCCAAAGATGTGGTGAACCGGGTCCAGAGGCTGTCGGGCCCACAAGCCACAGCGGTCTTGGATTACGAGCGAGCGCGGAAGAAGCGAGCAACCGTAATCCGCGCGGTCGAGCAGCGGCTGTCCGCGGCGAGCTGAACACAGGCGCGAGCCGTCTGTACAGCTGACTAGCGTGCACTACACTCGGGGCCGTGACCGAAAACAAACAGGTTCTCGTCGCCGACGACGAGGACAATCTGCGTCGCGTCCTGACGGCGCAACTGCAGCACGACGGATACGAGGTGCATGGTGTCGCCGATGGTGAGGCCGTGCTCCAGGCTATGGCGGAACATCATATCGATGTTCTGATCACCGATCTGCGCATGCCGAAGCTCGACGGCATGCAGGTGCTCAAATCAGTCAGCGCGCGCTTCCCCAACGTGCCGGTGATCATGATCACCGCGCACGGGACGGTCGACACCGCGGTAGAGGCACTCAAACTCGGGGCGTTCGACTACGTGACGAAGCCGTTCGATCGGGCGGAGTTCCGAACGGTCGTCGCGAAGGCGGCGCGCACCCGCGAGCTCTCTCAAAAGCACGTGAGTGGCGATCCGAACGAACGGGGACGCTACCGCATCATCGGTCAATCCGAACCGATGCACGGCGTCTACGACGTCATCGAAAAGGTCGCGGACACGCCCAGCACGGTTCTCATCACCGGCGAAAGCGGGACTGGCAAGGAACTGATCGCGCGGGCGCTTCACGAGAACAGCGCTCGCAAGGACAAGACGTTCGTCAGTGTCAACTGCGCCGCGATTCCGCCTGACCTGCTCGAAAGTGAGCTTTTCGGATACGAGAGAGGCGCGTTTACCGGTGCGGTCACCAGCAAGCCGGGGCGCTTCGAGCTGGCGCATGAAGGTACTTTGTTCCTCGACGAAATCGGGGAGATTCCGGTGAGCATGCAGGTAAAGCTGCTGCGTGCGCTCCAAGAGCAGGCGTTCGAGCGGGTTGGCGGAATCAAGACGATCAACGTCGACTGCCGCCTCGTCGCTGCAACGAACCGCGACCTCAAGGCGAGCATCGCGGCTGGCGGATTTCGTGAGGACCTCTACTACCGCCTGAACGTCGTTCACGTGCACCTTCCGCCGCTACGCGACCGACCGAGCGACATCCCGCTGCTGCTCGAACACTTCGTGCAGAAGTTCAACGCCAAGCTCGACCGTGCGACCACGGGCTTCGAGGACGACGCGATGAAGCTGCTACTGCGCTACGGTTGGCCAGGAAACATCCGAGAGCTCGAGAACGTGGTCGAGCGATGCATGATCTTCGCCGAGGATGGGGAAGTCGGCTCCCAGCACCTTCCAGCTGAGGTTCGCGACGCGGCTGAGGTTCGCGACGCGG
>JAFDAJ010000031.1 GCA_019313915.1 Deltaproteobacteria bacterium | reverse complement strand
TCTGTTGGAGAGGGCGGAGCTCTCGAAGGAGGACCAAGGGTTGCTGGAGGAGATCCGGGAGGGGCGGTAGGCGCGGGCACCGACGCTGGCACTGACGCGGGCACTGACACTGACACTGAAACTGGCGCTGTCTCTAGCGCGAGCCGGCTGCCGTCCCGGTGCGCGCCAGGACGAGGATCCCGGAGAGTGCGAGCATCGCTCCGGCCGATTCGAGAACGAGCAACACAGACATTAGAGGCACCTGCGGTTTGTCGACGCTCATGCCGATCGCTCGATAGGCGGCGAGGGCACTCAGCAGGAGGAAACCGAGCACCAAGCCGAGCTCGAGAGCAACTCCACGTCGCCGTGCGCAAAGCGCGAGAAACAGCCCGATCGCAACCTCGAGGCCGCCGTAGACCGCGCGGAGCTCAGTCACGGCCGCACCGTCCGGCACGGCGAGCCCGATAGGGGCGAACATGTCTTGCGGGGTCACGGTGAATAGGGCGCCGGTGATGAGGAAGACCAGCGCACAGACCCATAGGACGCCGAGGGGGTACTTGGAAGACACGGCGGGAGCATACGACACGGACGCTGCCACTGCCGCTGAGAATTAGCCCTTTCAAGAAGGGGACTGTCGCCTTTTTCGGGCTGTGATAGATGCTCTCGGTGTCTTCGGTTTACTGCGCGCTCGTGCATCATCCCGTCGTTGATCGGCAAGGTGAGGAAGTCACGACCTCCGTCACCAATCTCGACGTGCATGACATCGCGCGGAGTGCTCGGACTTATGGACTGAGTGGGTATTTCGTCGTGAGTCCCATCGAGGCGCAACATCCTGTCGTACAGCGGATTGTCGATCATTGGTGCGCCGGCGCTGGGAAACACCGGTTTCCGGAGCGGGGAGAGGCGATTGCGCTGGTTCAAATCTGCCTGTCGATCGACGATGCGATCGCCGAGATCGAGGCTAGGGAGGGAAAACCGCCGCGGCTGGTGGTCACTTCTGCCAAGTCGGGGCCCAACCGGAGCACCTATTCGGAAGAAGCCGAACGGCTCCGGACCGAGTCCCGGCCAACCCTCCTGCTGTTTGGGACGGGGCATGGGCTGAGCGACCGTGTTTTGCAGCGCGCCGACGTCTTTTTGGAGCCTATCCAGGGGCCGGCTGACTTCAATCACCTTTCGGTTCGAGCGGCGGTCGCCATCACGCTGGATCGTCTTTTCGCGTCGAGATCGTCGGCTAACAACCCGATTTGACCCCGTTTTGACCCCGTGCTAACTCCGGGCTCCGTTTCGTAAGAGGCTTAGTGATGAGTGGAACCGTTCCTGAAATCGATGCGATAGAGAAGTCGCAACTACGTGACCGCACCCCGTTCCGCGTGGGCGACACGATCAACGTCCACTTCCGTATTCGGGAGGGCGAGAAGGAGCGTATCCAGGTCTTCAAAGGCGTTGTGATCCGCAAGACCCGCGGCGGCGCCGGCGCGACCTTTACGGTCCGCAAGGTCTCCGGCGGCGTCGGCGTCGAGCGTATTTTCCCGCTCCACTCGCCGCGCATCGAGAAGCTCGAGGTCGCCGCCCGGGGCCACGTCCGCCGTTCGCGCCTCTACTACCTCCGTGGTCTGCGCGGCAAGAAGGCTCGCCTCCGAGAGCGCCAGCGCCAGACCAACGACTGAGGCCTCAGGGCTCTCGGATCGTCAGCGTTGACTCCCGAAACCCATCGGTGCCGGGCTCGTGGACCCACAGGCGCCGCTCGGCGACCTTGCCGTCCATGACGCTCACCACGATGTAGGCGCAAGGCCACATCAGCTGACCGCCGTTCGCAAACGTCGCAGCGTCTTCGTCGGAGAAGTACGCACCCGCATCGCAGTGCGAGTGATAGATGACCTTCACCGGCCTGCCGTCGTTCTCCCCTTGCTCGAACGTGCGCGCCGCGCGCAGTTCGTTGATCTTGAAGTACGTGTTCGACGTTCGTGGGAACGTGACCGGGTCGAGCTTGTGGTACTTGTCCGCCTCGTTTTCCTCACGCTGAAGCGCGTTGAGAAGCGCGGGCTGGTCCGCAGGACCGAAGACGAATCCGCAGCTCTCGCTCGGGTACCCCTCGAGCGCATGCTGCTCGATCTCGTCCATTATCGACTTCTCGATCTCGAGGTCGCCGGAAACCCACGGCAACGATTCACCACTCATAGTGCTTCTCCCACTTCATGGGCGCGAAGTACCGATCACCTCGATCGCACGCGATGGCGACAACACAACTCGCGTCGGCGCGCTTGGCGACTTCCAAGGCACCTGCCACGTTCGCGCCGGTCGAATGCCCGACGTGCAGGCCCTCTTGGGCAGCCAACCGGTCGGACATATCCCAACCGGCGTCGGTGCTGACCGGTAGAATCTCATCGGGAACCTTGGAGTCGTAAATCTCCGGCACGAGCGAGCTCTCCATGTGCTTGAGCCCTTCGAGCCCGTGGAGCGCCTCGGCCGGCTCGAGCGCGATGCACTGGATCTTGCGAGTGTGCTCATGCAAACGCCGCGTCGTGCCCATACAGGTCCCGCTGGTCCCAAGCCCCGCCACGAAGTGCGTGATCTCGTCGCCAACTTGTTCGAGGATCTCGCGTCCAGTGCCTAGATAGTGCGCACGGGGATTCGACGGGTTCGAGTACTGGTCGGCGTAGAAGTAGCGGTCCGGATCCTCGGCGACCATCTTGCGCACCTTGACGATCGCGCCATCCGAGCCCTCCATTGGATCGCTGTAGATGATCTCAGTGCCAAACGCCTCTGTGATGTCCTTGCGCGCTTGCGACACGTTCGACGGCATCACGAGCTGGATGCGATAGCCCATCGCAGCGCCCAAGAAGCTATACGCCACGCCGGTGTTGCCACTGGTCGCGTCGATGAGAATCTTGTCGTGAGTGAGCCGGCCGTCTTCGATCGCGTCGAGCATCATCTGGCGGGCAGGGCGGTCTTTGACCGAACCACCCGGGTTGGCGTATTCGAGCTTGAGATAGATCTTGGTGCCGGGCGCATCCTTCTCGAGCGCGCGCAGGCGTACCATCGGCGTGTTGCCTACCGCCTCGACAATCGACTCCATCCTTCGAAAACGCATCAGCCCTCGTCGCTCAACGTCAGCTCGGATGACAGCTCGCGCGCCGCCGCAATGCCGAGAACTTCCTTGAGATGCTCGACCGCCGAGAACGCCCCCATAATCGCAGCTGCGGGCTCTCGAAGCGCCGGTGACCCGGCAAACCGCATCACAGCGCTCGGGTTGGGGACGCGCAGCAGCGCGCCGGTCTCGTCCGCAACACAGCCCGCCCGTTCCAAATACTCCACCGCCGCAGCAGTTGCGTCCGCATCGCCATCCGCCCCCAGGCGAAACCCGGCTTCGAGCAGGCGCACCTGGCCTGCCTCGCCGATTTCACCGAGAAGAAGCTGGCGCGCGTAACGACGCCGTGCTGCGGCGTCGAGATTCAAAGCGAGGCACCGCCCGCAATGGCCGGAACGATGCTCAAGGTGTCGCCCTCTTTCAGCACCGTCTCGAGATTGTCGAGAAAGCGAATGTCCTCGTCGTTCGCGTAAATGTTCACGAAGCGACGCACGCCCTTGTCATCACAAAGGCGGTCCTTCATGCCCGGATGATTAGTCTCGAGGTTTTCGATCACCTCAGCCACCGTGCCACCGTCGACGGAGACTTCGTCTGCTCCACCGGTGAGGGTTCGGAGGGGGGTTGGAATGCGTACCGTAACAGCCATGTTCGTTCCTTTCTGAGTCTTACCAACTGCGAGCTTGGATCATGCGGCGCAAGCCGCCGTGTACCGCTCCATTCGCAAGTCCTGAATTTCTCCAGCGCACAATGGACAATCGCTTCGGCGACGCACGAACGTCTTTCGAAGCGCGCCCTTGAGCGCATCATAATGCCACAGCTCGCCACCCGGGCGTTCGCCCTGGAGCAAGCGACAAACCAAAGCCGCCTCGAGACCGCCAAGCACCCCGACGACTGGTCCAACGACGCCAGCCTCGGCGCAAGTGTCAACCCGATCGCGGGGGATGTCCTCGAAAAGGCAGCGCAGGCACGCGGAGTCGGGGAGGGCGCAAAAGGCCCAACCGGCCCAACGGACCGCGCCTGCTTGAACAGCCGGCACGCCCGCAAGGCGCGCCGCATCGGCGACCAAGAACTTCGTCGCGAGATTGTCGGCGCCTTCGACCACGAGCGTATGCTCCGACAGGAGGTCCATCGCCGTTCCGGGCACAAAGCGGCCCTCGACTGCCCGTACCGAGAGTTTTGGTGATAGCTCACGAAGCACGCGCACCGCCTGCTCGATTTTCGATTGGCCGACGTCGCGGTCCTTGTAGAGGGTCTGCCGGTGCAGATTGCTCTCATCGACCACGTCGTCGTCGACGATGGTGATGTGCTCGACGCCGCTCGGGGCGAGCAACCGAAGCACCGGCGAACCGAGGCCACCGGCCCCTACCACGAGAACGCGATGCGCAACGCTCATTGGAAGTACTGCCCCAAGCTGAAGTAGCGCTCGCCGGTGTCGCACAGAACGGTCACGACGGTTTGGTCTGGCCCGAGCTCCTTGGCGACCTCGATGGCAGCCCACACATTCGCGCCTGCGCTGATTCCCAGGAGCAAGCCCTCTTGCTTGGCAAGTGCGAGCTTGGTGTCCCACGCGTCTCGATCGCTGACGCCGATGATGCTGTCCACCGTGTCACGGTGGTAGTTCTCCGGCACGAAGCCCGCGTTGAGCCCTTGAATCTTCGTCGGCCCTGCGGCGCCGCCAGCAAGAACCGGGCTCGCAGCAGGCTCGACCGCAATGACACGGATTGCGGGATTGCGCGCCTTGAGCGCCTCGCCGACGCCGCTGACCGTTCCACCAGTGCCAACCGCCGCCACGAACGCATCGATAGCCTGCCCCTCGAACGCATGCAGCAACTCCGGCGCAGTCGTTCTCGCATGGACGCCTGGATTTGCCGGATTCGAAAACTGCTCCGGCATGAACGCGCCGCGCTCTTCGACGATGTGGCACGCGGCCTCTATTGCGCCTTGCATAGCGCGCTCCGGCTCGGTGAGAACGATCTCGACCCCGTACGCTTCGAGCAACGCGCGCCGTTCGAGCGACATGCTCGCAGGCATCGTAAGCACGAGATTGTAGCCTTTGCGCGCGCACACCAACGCCAGCCCGATGCCGGTGTTTCCGCTGGTAGGCTCGACTAGAGTGTCGCCCGACTTCAACCGTCCTTGCGCTTCGGCCGCTTCGATCATCGCCAGGCAGATGCGGTCCTTGACCGAGCCACCAGGATTGAGATGCTCGCACTTCCCCCAAATTATGGCGCCACCTTCGGGCGAAAGCTTGCGCAAGTGAACGACTGGAGTTTCGCCAACCAGATCGAGGACGCTATCGACAACGGGTGCGGACATCAGATGGAATATACGTAACGCCGAGGAGGCGCGCGACGAACTCCGTGCGCGTCACCCCGATCACAGAGATCTTGGATCGTGATTGCGTCGAAGCACGCCTCGATGTTTTCGGAAAGCTCGGAAAAGACGCTCTCGGTCACGACCCGGCTGGTCTCGTCTGCCTCACCGTTCCCGTCGGCGCCCGCTAGGACGATGGGCCCTTCGAGCGCGCGCACGATATCGCCGAGCCGGATGTCAGCAGGGTCCATGGCGAGCGCGTAGCCGCCGCGGGGGCCGCGCTTGGAGGTCACCAGGCCCGCCCGCTTGAGGTCCTGGAAAATCTGCTCGAGGAATCGTGGAGGGATCGCCTGCCGCCGCGAAATGTCCTTGATTTGCGTGGCCTTGCCACCGCTATGAAAAGCGATGTCGAAGATAGCGCGGACGCCATATCGGCCTTTGTTCGAGAGCTTCACCGCGTAGGATTTATGGTTTCCCACATCGGAATTGTCAAGAATGGTCTCCGCAAAGCGACTCCGCCGCCAGGGGAGACGCTATTCGGCGGGTGCGATCGGGACGCCGCCAGCGGTGAAAGCTGCGCGCTCCGCCTCCGAAACCCTCGGCAACCCTTCACCCACGTGCAACGCCGCACGCTCGAGGATGGCCTCACAAAGGCCGCCGAAGTCGTATCCGGCCCCAGCAGCGATTTTTGGCAGCAACGACGTCGGGGTCATTCCGGGGAGGGTGTTGACCTCGAGCACGTACTCGTTCTCATCCGAGGTCACCAATAGGTCGACCCGGGTTGCTCCCGTCGCGCCGACGGCATGCACCGCGCGCTCGGCCAGGTTCAGCACACCCTGATAGCGGGTCGGCGTAAGGCGGGCGGGGAAGTGATACTCGCTCTGTCCCTCTTGATACTTCGACTTGTAGTCGTAGAAGCCGCCCTTGGGCTCGATCTCAATCGCTCCGAGCGCGTTGCCGTCCAACAGCCCAACCGCCACCTCGCGGCCGCGGATCAGGCGTTCCACCAAAATCCACTCGTCGAAACGCGCCGCGTCTTCGCAGCGTTGCGTCAACTCGGCGAGGTCCTTGGCCCCTCCGGCACCCACGCTCGACCCGCCGCTCCGAGGTTTCACGAAGCTCGGAAAACCAAACGAGCTATGAATCTGCTCCAGGCGGTCCAGGTCGCCGGTGCGTACGACATAGTACGAGGGTGTCGGAACGTTGTAGAGACGGAAGAGCTCCTTGCTCTTGAGCTTGTCCATTGCAAGGGCGCTCGGGAGGACGCCCGAGCCGGTGTAGGGGATGCCCATCGTCTCGAGCATGCCCTGAATGCAGCCGTCTTCTCCGTAGGTCCCGTGCAGGGCGATGACCGCGACATCGATGGTCGTCTGCCGTAGCACCCGGTCGATATCCCCGTCGACGAACACCTTCTGCACCCGGTACCCGCGGGCCTTGAGCGCCTCGAACATTGCTTCACCGGTCTTCAGAGAGATGTCGCGCTCCGCGCTGACGCCCCCAAGCAGTATGCCGATCTCTTTGTCCTTCATTCGAATCTCCTCGACGCGCTACCTATGCGAAGAGTGGGCCAACCCCACTTCACCCCAAAACGCCGCGGGCGGTTCCTGGATTCGTGTCCCGCGTGCCACAGCCGCGACGCCCGTCTGACACGAAACACCCCTGCCCATGCCTATTCGGCTGTAACAGCGGCGATCGGCCAGAGCCAAATTACCCGCAGACGGGCGGTATTGGCTTGGGTCCAGCCAAAGTCAAATCCACGGGGCTAAAGGACAATGGCGGGGCAATCCGCGCCAGAGGCCAGGTGGAAATTAGAGATTTCCGGTCTTTCGACCACCGTTTCGTTGCTTCGAGGTGGACTGGGTGGTACCGAAGAGTGAAGAGAGGGTCTCAGGACCCACGAACTGATTCAACAATCGCTTTTGTCCGGTTGGAGTGCGAACGAGCATGGCTGTTAGCCCTTTGGGGACCGGGACAAGGCGCGGGTGGAGCGGATCAACGCTCCCCGTCGCTACGTTCCAACTGCCATCCGATATCGCCCACCGGAAAAACAGGAACAACAACAATGACATTCACGGAAGCAGCCGTGGAGGTTCTCCGCTCGGTCGGAAAGCCCCTCCACTACAAGAAAATCACCGAAATCGCGATTGAGCGAAATCTCCTATCGCACGTCGGTAAAACCCCAGAAACCACTATGAGCTCGCGCCTCGCCACCATGGTCAAGAAGGACCGGGGCGACGCTCCGATCACCAAGGTCAAGCCAGGCGTCTTCGCCCTCCGGGATCTCCTAGAGGGCGCCGCGGAAGCTCCGGAGGGCGCCTCGGCGGATAGCGACGCCCCCACAGCAGGCGAGACGGACGCGACTCTCGAGGAGGCCACAGCCTCCGAGGAAGCGGCTGAGGCTGAGGCTCCCGAAGAAGGAGTTGAGGAGGAGACCAAGATTGCGACGCAAGAGCTGCCGGGTGCTGATGTTTTCCCTGAAGAAGACGACGACGACGACTTGATCCTCGCCAATCTGGACGACGATTCCCGCGAGGGTCGAAAGCCCCGTAAACGCCGTCCCCGCCGACGTCGCGAACGCGACTCCGATGGCGGACCGAGCTCGGAGGCCCGGCCAGAGCGCCGCGCGCCGGCTCGCAGCAGGCCGCGCAAGGAGCCCCCGGCCCCAGCAACCCGTGCGGCCGAGGCCGGTGAGCCGGTCGGCCGGGACCTGTCCGATGCCATCGAAACGACCCTCCGAGGCCGTAGCCGCCAGCCGAGGGCCCTCATCCAGCTTGCCGAAGCCCTAATTGACACCGGCCGATTGGCCGGGACCCCGGCACTCCTGGCCCCGACCCTGGGTGCCGCCATTCGCGGCGACAACGCCAAGCGCCGGGCCGCAGGGGGGCGCCCCAGATTCCGCGAGGTGGACGGTCTCGTCTCACTGATGGAGTGGAGCCTGCCAAGCGACGCCGTCAACGCCGAGCGCGACGCAATACGGGCAGCAGACCGGCAACGCCAGAGTGTCCGCCGTGCATTCATCAAGCGCTTGCGGGACCTTCCCGATGGCGCGTTACTCGAGCTTCTAGCCACGTGGCTCAACGCAGTTGGCGTCCAGTCGCTTCGCGGCGTCCGCGCCGACGCGGGTGACTTCAGCCTTGCCGGTACACTCCGCCGAGGCCCGGAGGCAACACCTCTCGCCATCACGATCTACCGCGGCAAGCAGCCGATCAACAACGATGCCATTGTGGCGTTGCGCGGCGGGCTTCACCATTTCGATCACGCACGCATGGGCTGGGTGATCACTCTCGGGCAGGTGCGTGATGGCACCATCATCGAAGCACACGCGGAAGGCGCCGCACCTTGTGCGCTCTTCGACGGCGACGCGCTCGCGGCATCGATGGAAGAGGTCGGCGTCGGCATCCAGCGAGCCTCGCTTCCGTTGGCGGTCCTCGATGTAGAGTTGCTCGATTCACTCGGCGGCAGCCCGACGCGTAGCAGCTCTACGTCTGCACGTAGCAGCTCTACGTCTGCACGTAACAACTCGACGATCAGCGCCGATGACGGCGCCGAATCCGATGGCAACAAACGCCGCCGAAGCCGGCGCCGGGGCGGCCGCCGACGCGGTGGGCGCGACGAGGCGGGCGAAGAGGGCAGCCAGGAAGAATCGACAGCGGCCAGCGAGGTAGCTGACACTGCCAAGGCCACTGAGAGCGAGCCCACTAAAATCGAAACCGATTCTAAACCCGCTCCGGAACCCACCGAAGATACTGAGAAAAAGGCTGCGGATCCCACTCCGGCCCCCGAAGCGGAAACCGAGCAACTGTAGTCAAAAAGATACACTCTGGCCACCTGGGGGTGGCGCAAGGTGTGCCCATGCCCTACCGTCCCGGCTTCCTGATGGTTATCAGGAGTACGGCATGCGTATCGCACTATTGGTCATTGGCGTTGTTTTTATAAGCGCGTGGCACTCGCACTCCGAAGCGGGTCCCTCGTTCAGCGAAGCTGTACCTGCGCCCGCGGCTCAAGGCATCGACTATCGCAATGCCGTCGGCGACCACCCCACATCGCTCGCGCTCGCGCGCGCCATTGACGCGCGACTGATCGTTCGCGAGAGCCGCCAGGGCGAGCCGATCCATGTGCAGCACTGCCGCGTAAGCCAAGGCGGATGCCGCGCGCGCATCGCGACCTTGTCGCGGTTGATCACCGAAACGAGCAACCGAGCGGGGGTCGACCCGTTTCTCACGGCGGCGATCGCCCTGCGCGAGTCGGGGCTCAACCCACTGGCCGTAAGCCCGGTCGGCGCTCGAGGTGTCGTTCAGCTGAACCCGAAGTACCGTGGCAAGACCGTGCCATTCGTCTACAACGAGCGGTATCGTGAGAAGTGCAGCCGCCGCCCAGGCGCATGCCAGCGTGAGGTGCTCGAGGCCGGCCTCGGGCTCTATGACTGGGCGGTCAACCGCTGCGGCGGCGATGTCCAAAAAGGCCTGGCCTGGTATAATTCCGGCCGTTGCGACAAGCAGAATGGCTACGCCTCCTCGGTCCTGCGGGAGCGCCGACGGCTCCTTCGGCTCGCCAAGCAGACCGACCCCGGCCTCCAGGCCGTTTTCGTCAATTAACCGCCCGATTTCTTGGAAACGATGAGCCGTTCGAAGGCGTGGCCGACAGCCTCGGCAACCCGCTCGATGGCGCTCGTGTCGCCCCAGGGGTCGTTGGCACACAGGACACCGACCATTCGCGACCCGATCATCACCGGGACGATGACGACATCACGGCCTTGGCTCCCGAAAGCCGCCCGAAAGAGGTGGTCGGCAGCGGTCTGTCCATAGGCCCCTTGGAAAACCCGCCCGCTGTGCAGAACCTCGTTGAGGATCGAGGGGTTGCTCGCGGGTACCCAGAGGCTTCGGATACCCGCGCTCGTCACATCTTCACCCGCGCCATCCCATCCGCGAAACACACCCTTGCGAAGCGCCAAGAACGCGGCGCCTCGTGCGGCGGCGAGGCACGCCCGACATGCGATGCGCACGACGTCATCGCGCGAGGTGGCGTGGCCTAACTCGGCAAGATGTGCATCGATGGCAGAGTCCGACATCCTCGGCGGCTGCACTGTGGCCGGGTGAACCGGCGAGGGTCTTGCGGTGGGTGGGCGCGACACGATCGGCAACGGGACGTGGCTCGACTCCGGAGTCAGCGAAACCTCGCGTTCGGTGGTGGAACGCTTCCACGCGCGATCCCAAACCGGGCTTGCGGTGGACGCGAGATCGGACAGCGACGGATCGAGGGCCGAGAGGGTTCGATCGGTACCGATTTCATGTTTCGCCTGGACCAGCGGGACAACGCCACTCGACGGGCGCGACCGGCCCAACGCAAGCGGATCGGTCACAAAGGCGGGACGTTCTGGTGGATACGCGCGGTCGATCGACGCGAGCAAATCGGAGAGCTTCGCCACCGTTGGCAGAATGCTGCCCCCGAGCGCCTCGCTCAGCCTGGCCACCGCGCGCTGGTCGGTCGGATCGGCCATGGCCACGATCGCTCCGGCGGGGCTCGGCCGGAGCGGCATCGCACAAAGATCGTGCGCGTCGACTCCTGGCAAACGGCGAACGAGATTGCCGTCGGCCCGAGCCAGCTCTTGGGATTGGAGCATCGGGCCGAACCCGAGCGAAACGAAGAAGCCCGCCAGCGCGCGCTCATCCAGACCCGCGGCGACGAGGTTCTGAACGACCTGGCCCGAGGACAGGCCCGGCTGCCCGGCGTCGCTGGCCTGCGCCTGGGCCTCGGTTACGAGTCCGGCGTCAACGAGCTGCTCGACCAATGTCCCTGCCATACCCGATCCCTAGCCAGCGTCCCCGCGCGCGGCAAGCCCGCGAGCCCCACGTGCGATAGGTACGCGAGCCCCGCGTGCGATAGGCACGCGAGACTGATACCATCGGGCCCCAATGGCTCGAATCCTGCACATCGAGGACGATCCCAACAATCGGCGCCTCGTGCAGAAGCTGCTCGGGGCGGCCGGGCACGAGGTGATCGAGGCGGAGGGCGGTGTCGAGGGCATCCAACTGGCTCGCGACACCCTACCGGATCTCGTCCTGGTGGACATCAACATTCCTGACCTCGACGGATATGAAGTGACCCTGCGGCTTCGCGGGATGCCCGCACTGCAAGAGATCCCCATCGTGGCGATTACGGCCGAAGGAGACCGGGACTCCACGCTTGCGGTGGGGTGCGACGGCTTCATCGCAAAGCCGATCGACGCGGCCCACTTCGCAGAGACCATCGCACAGTTTCTCGGAGGGCACCGAGAGTGGGCCGATGATGGCAGCGATCGGTTGCTGCGCGAGCGCACGCAAAAAATCGTGGAGCGTCTCGAAAAGAAAATCGTCGAGCTATCCGTAACCAACCAGCGACTCGAGGATATCGCACGGCTTCGCCGTGAGTTTCTTCAGAACGTGAGTCACGAGCTCGCGACACCGATGACACCTGTCGTCGGCTACCTGCGCCTGCTGCTCAATGAAGAGCTTGGGCCATTGACCGACTTGCAGCGCAAGTGCCTGGGCGCGATCGAGACGTCAACTCAACGGCTTCGGTCAGTCGTCGACACGCTACTCGATGTGAGCTCCCTCGAAACCGGACGCATGCACTACTACACGCGCCCCTACGACTTTCGAGAAGTCGCAACGAAAGCGCTCGATCAAATTCGCCCGAAGCTCGATGAGCGCGACGTGACGCTCGTAGAGCGCGTCCCGGACGAACCCATGCCAGCACAAGGGGATCCAGACAAACTCCTGCGGACAATGGTGCACGTGCTCGACAATGCATCGAAGTTCACACCGACCGGCGGCGAGGTGGCGGTCGAGGTCCGCCCCGAAAGTGACGACCACCTGTTGTTCGCCGTTGCGGACAGCGGCCCTGGGGTTCGTCCCGAGCACATCGCACGCATCATGGAGCCTTTCTATCAAGTCGATGGCTCGGTCACCCGCGATCACGGCGGGGTCGGGTTAGGCTTGGCGTTCGCAAGAAGGGTTACCGAAGCGCTCGGCGGAAGCATCGAGATTTCTAGCCCACCCGCGGGGGAGGTCGCCAAGCGGCAACTCTCGGGGACCCTCGTCGAGCTCCGGGTGGGACGCGTGCCAGAGCGCCCCGAGATCCAATCGAAGTGATCTACCTCGATCACCACGCAGCCGCGCCGCCGCCGGAGGCGGTCCGGCATGCGATGCAAGAGGCGGCCGCCGTGGCGTGGGCCAATCCGTCGAGTACGCACGCGGCAGGGCGCGCCTCGCGGCAGCTGCTCGAAGCCGCCCGCGAAGAGGTTGCGAGCTCGATTGGGGCCTCCGCCGCGGACGTGGTACTGACCGGCGGAGGCACAGAGGCCTGCAACCTCGGCGTCCGCGGACTCGCCGCCGGGCGCATTCGGGTCGTGACGAGCCAAGTCGAACACCCGGCCGTAGCGCAGAGTGTCCGACGGCTCCGAACAGAAGGACGCGACGTCATCGCGCTCAGGGTCGTCGAAGGTCGGCCACCAACGCCAGAGGAGCTGGCGCCACACCTGGCCCCGGACACGCTCGTCGCCATCCAATGGATCAATCACGAGACGGGCACCGTGTTTCCAATTCATGAGTACGTGCAGGTTTGCCGCGAGCATCAGGCGCGCTTGTTCGTCGATGCTACCCAGGCGCTCGGCAAGGTGCCGGTGGATGTGGGCGCGCTCGGAGCGGATGCCGTGGCGGTGGCGGCTCAGAAAATCGGTGGGCCCGCAGGAGCTGGCGCCTGCTGGGTCCGCCGAGGCCTGGAGTTGGAGCCAGTGCTCGATGGCGGCTCCCAGGAGCGAGGCAGGCGCCCCGGGACGCCCGACACCTTGAGCATGGTCGGCTTCGGAGCAGCGTGCCGTTTGACCCGGGAACGCCTCGCGCACCAACCACGCGTGACCGAGCTCCGCGACCGGATCGAATCGAAGCTCCTACGCCTGGGCGGCGTCCTCAATGGTGGCAATCCCCGCACCGGCACGGTGTCCAACCTGAGCTTTCGGGACTGGAAGGGTCCGCTCCTGGTCGCCGCGCTCGACGTCGAGGGGCTCTGCCTTTCCACCGGGGCCGCCTGCTCATCCGGACTTCAGGAGCCTTCCGCCGTGATTCGGGCGATGTATCCAGATGAGCAGTGGCGCGCTGGCTCCGCGGTTCGAATCAGTTTAGGTATGGAGACCACCGAGCAGGATATCGAGACGGCATCACACGCTTTTCAGCGAGTCCTCGCCCGGGGGGATGCCTAAAACCTCAAGCGAATTTTAACTCCCGCGAACAATACTTGATTTGATTTGACGTTTTGCAGTGCAACATCTTGATATTGCAAGATTAATATAATGGCACTTCTTGGTGATACTGTTTTCTATTAAGTGTAACAACCCACGGTTGATTTGTTCAGTATGAGAATCTGATGTCCCAAGTGAAGCGAGTGCTGGTCGCGATGAGCGGTGGAGTGGACTCCTCCGTCGCTGCGGCGTTGTTACACGAAGCGGGGCACGACCTGATCGGGGTGACGCTCCATCTATGGGACGCGGACGGCGAGCAGCAGGTGGGCCGATGCTGCGCTCCGGAAGATCGCGACGACGCCCGACGCACTTGCGAGCACCTCGGCATCCCTCACTACGTCCTCGATGAACGCGAAGCCTTCCGCAAGAACGTCATCGACCCATTCGTGACCGAGTACCAAGCCGGACGCACCCCGATCCCGTGCGTGAGTTGCAACCGCACGGTCAAGCTCACCTACCTCGCTGACGTGGCTCGCCGCTTCGACGCCACACATATCGCGACTGGCCACTACGCTCGCCTCGAACGAGCGCCCGAGGGGCAGCTCCGCCTGCTGCGAGGCCGGGACGACGACAAGGATCAAAGCTACTTTCTGTTTGGGCTGCCGCAGTCGACGCTCGAAACGCTCGTCTTTCCACTCGGTGACCTGACCAAGCCGGAGGTTCGCGAAGCGGGCAGGCGCCTGGGCGTGCCCAATGCGGACAAGCCGGAGTCCATGGAGCTGTGTTTCGTGCCCGACGGCCGCGTCGGCGACTTCATCAACCGCCAGGGGAGCCCCACCACGGCCGGCAAGATTATCGATCCGGACGGGACCGTGCTGGGCCGTCACGAGGGCGTCGCCAATTTCACCCGTGGGCAGCGACGCGGACTGGGCCTTGGGGGGGGCGGCACCCGGTACGTCCTGCGGATTGTGCCCGACACGGCCGAGGTCGTCGTGGGCGACGAGTCGCAGCTGTACGACCGGCAGCTCACCGCGACTGACGCCCACTGGGTTGCAGGCCGGCCCACCGACGCTTTTCAGGGCGAGGTCCGCATCCGATATCGGCATCGCGGCGCTCTGGCAGACGTCACACCGACGGGCAACGGGTTCGAGGTGCGGTTCGACGAACCTCAGCGGGCGATTACTCCAGGCCAGGCCGCAGTGGTATATCGTGGTGACGAGGTGATCGGTGGCGGCTTCATCGCATAGGCTCAGCGTGTTCGTCCTGTGCCTGGTGCTGGCTGCGGCTTGCACCAAGGGTAGCGGCGAGGGCAATGCCGTCGGCCAGGTCTGGGCACCCGGCTGCGGCCTCAACGGAGAACTGTTTGCGCTGAACCCGAATTTCTTTGCGATGCAGCCAAGCGGCGCCGTCGAAATCATCAATATCACGGTGCAGCGCGGCAGCGACCTTCAGAGTTTCTCCGATGGCATCTCGGTCTTCATTCGCGATCCACAGATGCTGAAGGAGAACATGCTCGGCGCCGACATCGAATTCGGGGGGCTGGCGCCGGCGGTCGAGATGACGCTCTATCTCAATGCGACGTGTCCGGGATTTGCTCGCCTACCGGTCGTGTATGCGGCAGTGTCGGGCACGATTCGCTTCGAAGAGCTGTACGTGCCCTGGCTGCACAACGACACCAAGGAGACCATCGCCGTCTTCACCAACGTCGAGCTCATCGACAACAAAGATCGCGATGAACGGCGGGCCGTGCTCGACGGAGACTTTCTATTCCTGTTCGAACGGGGATTGCCTGGCCAGTATTTTCAGTAGTGATGTCTGGCAAACGCTCAGTGGAAGGCGTCGTTCGCGCTGTCGGCCGTGGCGGTGACGCGGTGGTCGAGACCCCGAACGGCGTGGTGCTGGTGCCCGGAGCGCTGCCCGGGGAGCGCGTCGAGCTGACGCTGACGTCCTCCAAGCGAGGCGTTGCCCGAGGCCACCTGACACGCGTGCTGCAGCCGTCTGAAGAACGCCACGAGCCACCGTGCTCCGACGCGGCGCGCTGCGGCGGCTGTCCATTGATGATCGCCAGCTCCTCGCTTCAGCGCGACATCAAGCAGAGCTTTCTCCGAGAGGCGTGCCGAGGGCTGCCGGGCGCGAACGACACGCAAATCGAATGGGTCGCGTCGACCCGAGAATTGGCGTACCGCCGCCGCGCCCGCCTCGCGTGGCATGGCGACATCATCGGCTACCGACAGCTTCATTCGAAGCGCGTGATCGACATTGGCGAGTGCAGCGTGCTGATGAAGCCATTGCGCCAGGGTTGGGACGAGGTGCGCGATTGCCTCGCTTCGTCCCTGCGCGGCAGCGGGGACATCCAGCTTCAGCTCACTGGGGCTGATCGCATCGTGGTCGACCTCCATGCCGAGGACGATCAGACGGCCCCGCTGTTCGAAGCCTGCGATGCGCTTTGCAAGCGACCGGTGATCGCCGGGGTGACTCTGCGGACCCGCAATGCCGGACGTCCGGCGACATGGGGCACAACCGATGTCGCGATCCAACTGGAAGGGGGCAACACCCTCGAAGGTCCGGCGGGGGCTTTTTCCCAGGCCAACGACGGCGTCAACGCGCGGCTCGTCGATGCGGTCGTGGAGCTCGCGGAGCCTGCGGGGCTCCGGGTTCTCGAGCTCCACTGCGGGATTGGCAACTTCACAGTCGGACTCGCTGCACAGGCCAAAACACTGGTTGCGGTCGAAAACGATCCGCGTGCGGCTGAAGCGTGCCAAGGCAATCTGCGGCGCAGGGGCCTGCGGGCGCGTGTCGCGGTCGGCGACGCGAATCAACCACCCAAGGGCCGCTACGACGTGCTCGTGCTCGACCCGCCACGCCAAGGCGCCAGGGCGCTGTTCGAGCGGAATGATGTGCTGCCCGGTCCGAAGCGCGTGGTCTATGTGTCGTGCGACACCGCAACGTTGGCTCGCGACCTTCAACTTGCGACGGCGAAAGGCTACCGCATCGATCGCCTCATCGGATTCGACATGTTCCCCCAGACGGCTCACTTGGAGTCACTGGTCCGACTCGTTCGCGCTTGACCCTCACTTGCTACGTTGCCCGGACTCGGCGCGAGCGCTAGCTTGTGCACGGATATGCGATGCCCCTACTGTGGAACGTTGGAAAACCGCGTGATCGACTCGCGCCTTTCGCAGGCAGGAGAGGTCACCCGACGCCGACGTGAGTGCGAGCATTGCGGGCGTCGCTACACCACGTACGAGCGGGTGGAGCAGACGCTGCCCCTCATCATCAAGAACGACGGCCGCCGCCAGCCCTACGACCGGGACAAACTGCTTGCCGGCCTTCGGCGCGCGTGCGTGAAACGCCCGGTTTCGGCTGAAGCGCTCGAGCGTTTCCTGCACCAAGTCGAGCGCTGGCTCGTGGATACGGGAGAGCAGGAGGTTCGCTCCCGGCGCCTCGGAGAGCACGTCCTGCACGAACTGCGAGGCTTGGACCCAGTCGCCTACGTTCGTTTCGCCAGCGTCTACCGGGACTTTCAGGACGTCGGGGAGTTCCTCGAGGAGCTGACCAAGCTCAAGGACTGACATGTGGTCGGACTTCGAACGCGAGGTGATGCAGCGGGCCATCGAGGAGGCCAAGCGCGGCCGTCCGAGCCCAAACCCACGCGTGGGGGCGGCCATCGTTCGCGACGGGAAAGTCATCTCCGTCGGTCACCACGATCGGGTTGGTGAAGCGCACGCGGAAGTCGACGCCATCCAAAACGCGAATGGCGCGCTCGAAGGCACGACGCTCTACGTGACGCTGGAGCCGTGCAACCATCAGGGCCGTACCGGGCCATGCACCGAAGCAATCCTCGATGAGGGCATCGCGCGCGTGGTCATCGGGTGCCGTGACCCAGCGCCGCACGTCGCGGGCGCCATCGACAGGCTGAAGGCAGGGGGTATCGAGGTCGAGATCGGCCTGATGGAGCAAGAGTGCACTGCGCTGGTTGCCGACTTTGCAAAGCACCTCAGGACCGGGCTGCCATTCGTGACGCTGAAGGCCGCCGTGACGCTCGATGGAAAAATCGCCACGCGGACCGGCGACTCCAAATGGATCACAGGGGAAGAGGCCCGAACGGAAACCCACCGGATGCGCGATGAAAGCGACGCTATTCTGGTGGGGGTGGGGACCGTGCTGGCCGACGACCCGAAGCTCACGGTCCGCCATGTTGCGGGCCGAGATCCAGTCCGGGTCGTGCTGGACGCCAGCCTTCGGACGCCGCCCAGCGCTGCCGTCCTCGACCGGGCGGGCGCGACGGGAGCCAGAACGTTGATCTTCCACACGCATGACGCCGACATCGCGCGCCGCAAGGTGTTGAGCGGCCCAAACGTCGAGTTGATCGCCGTGTCCCGACACGCCCGAGGCGTCGACTTGAACGAGGTCTTGCAGGTATTGGGAGAGCGCGATGTGGTCCGACTCCTGGTCGAAGGCGGCTCACATGTGCACGGCACCTTTTTGGATCTCGGTCTGGCCGACCGCGCCGCGATCTTCATCGCTCCTCGCATCGTGGGCGACCCCGATGCGATTTCATTTGCTGCCGGCTCGGGTGTCGATTCGATCGAACGCGCATGGCGCTTGGTGCGCACGCAGGTTCGAGCTTTTGGGTCCGACTGGCTGATCTCTGGCGATTTCGAGAGGATGCAATAGATGTTCACTGGGCTGATAGAGCAGGTCGGGACGATCGAGCATCTCGCGCGACGCGATGATGGCCTGTCGATCCGCATCGCGTGTGCGCTTCATCCATACGAGCTCGGCGAATCGATCGCCGTCAATGGAACGTGCCTCACCGTAAAGTCGTTTTCCGAGGAGCATTTCGATGCGGACGCCTCGCTCGAGACGCTAGACAAGACCAACCTCGGCGACTTGAGCGAAGGGGACCGGGTTCACCTCGAACGCGCGCTTGCACTTGGCGACCGTTTGGGCGGCCACTTGGTCACCGGTCACATCGATGGGGTTGGCACACTCGCCTCGCTGGCTCCCGAGGGCGATTACGTGCGGGCGAGCTTTGATGTCCCCAAGCGGCTCTCGCCGTTCCTGGCTTCCAAGGGCTCGATCACGGTCAACGGCGTGAGCCTGACGGTGAACACCGTCGCAGGCGTCCGTTTCGACGTCATGTTGGTGCCATACACCCTCGACGAGACGACGTTCGGCGCAATGGCGAACGGCGCTCGGGTCAACCTCGAAGTCGATATTCTGGCCAAGTACGTCGCCAGCCTGATGGGCAAGCCCGGCGTGGACGCGCCCGAGGGCTGACGATTTGCAGCCGTCCGCTGGAATGCCGGGCACTTTCGCGTCATGGTGGCGGCTATATGGCGAGCGCGATCGAGCGGGTCGACGCGGCACTGGATGACATCCGAAAAGGAAAAATGGTCATCCTGGTCGACGACGAGGACCGCGAAAACGAAGGCGACGTGTGCATGGCTGCCGAAATGGCGACGCCTGAGACGATCAACTTCATGGCAAGGCATGCGCGCGGGCTGATTTGCCTGAGCCTGACAGAGGAGCGCATCCGCCAGCTCGACCTGCCGATGATGGTCGATGACAACCGCTCGTCACGTTCCACGGCTTTCACGATTTCGATCGAGGCGCGCACAGGCGTCACGACCGGTATCAGTGCAGGCGACCGAGCACAGACGATCGTGACCGCCGTTGCCGATGAAACGGGTCCTGCGGACTTGGTGAGCCCCGGCCATGTATTCCCGCTCAAGGCGGTGCCGGGCGGCGTGTTGCAACGTACCGGGCACACCGAGGGTTCCGCTGATCTGGCACGACTTGCAGGCTTGAAACCCGCCAGCGTCATCTGCGAGATCATGAAAGACGACGGCACGATGGCGCGCTATCCGGACCTCGTCGCCTTCGCCGAGGAACACGGGCTACTGCTTCTCACCATCGCTGATCTGATTCAATACAGACTGGCGCGCGAACGCTTGGTCGCGAGAGTTCGGCGAACACCGGTCGACATGCCCACGGGATGCACATGGACCGCGTCGGTGTACCGGGTCCAAGTCGGAAGCCAGGAACAGTTCATGGCGTTGAGCTTGGGAGAGATTACCTCAGCGCCCACGCTGGTTCGCGTGCACCGCGGCAGCGTGCTGGGCGATGCGTTTCAGGTGCGGATGGGCGACCGCGTGCACCTCGCCGATTGCATTGCCGCGATCGAGCGCGCGGGCAATGGCGTCATCCTCTTCATGCCCGGGCATCCCGATCCGGAAACCGACCTGGCATTCTATCTCGACGAGCCGATCACTCGCCCACCTGAAGAGCCAGGCGTCGTGCTGCGCGAGTACGGTTTTGGCGCACAGGTTCTCTCCGACCTCGGGCTCGAGCAGATACGCGTACTCACCAACCGTCCGCGGCGTATCCCGAGCCTAGACGCCTACGGACTCAACGTCGTCGAACAGCTTCTGGTGTCCCCGGGTGGAGAGATGAGCCCGCCGCCGGCGCAACAGCCAAAGGCCACGACGTGAGCGACGACGGGAACCAACCTCTCGTCGAGGTGCAGGCGCCGGTGGACGCGCGGTTCGCCATCGTGTGGTCCCGTTTCAACCACCCGGTCGTCAGCAAGCTCCTCGAAGGCGCCAGGGCGTGCTTTTCGGAGCACGGCGTATCCGGGGAATCCATGTATGTCGTCGAGGTTCCTGGCGCATGGGAACTCCCATACGCCGCACAGCAGCTTGCGCAGAGCAGTCAATTCGACGCCGTCGTTGCGCTCGGCGCCGTCATTCGTGGAGGCACGCCCCATTTCGACTACGTCTCGGAGGGTACCGCGTTGGGCCTTGGGCGCGTCATGTTGGACACTGGCGTGCCGGTGATTTTCGGCGTGCTGACCACGGACGACGAAACCCAGGCCTTTGATCGCGCTGGCGGCGTGCATGGCAACAAGGGCCGCGACGCCGCGTTGACGGCGATCGAGATGGCCGTCTTCGACAGGAAGCTTGCGGACGATGGGATCACGACGAAAAGGCCGTGAAGCCGCCCTGCGCATCCTGTACTTCATGGATGTGTCGAGTGTGAGTGGCACGCAGGCGATCAAGTCGTACTGGGGCCACCTCACAGGAGACGAAGAACTGTCGGACGGAGCCGACTTCGCGAACCAGCTCGTCCGCGCGTATGCGGAGCACGAAAACGAGGTCAACGACCTCATTCGCTCCGCGAGCCACCACTGGCGACTGGAACGAATGCCGATCGTCGACCGCAACGTATTGCGCGTCGCCATCGTCGAGCTTCGTGAGATGGGCGACATCCCCAAGCGCGTGACACTCAACGAAGCCGTCGAGCTCGCCAAGCGGTTCGGCTCGGAAGGCAGCGGCTCCTTTGTCAACGGGGTCTTGGATCGCATCGCTACCGAGCTGGGCAAGTCGTGATCGCCTACGACTTCGTCTCCGCTACGCCAGCGAGCCTGGACGAGCTCCAAAGCGACATCATCGTGCTTCCGTTCTTCTCCGACGAACGCCCGCTGTGCGGCGCCGCCGGGCTCATCGATTGGCGGCTGTGCGGAGCGCTGTCACGGAAACTCATGGCTGGCTATCTCGGCGGGAGCTTCGGCGAAAAAGCCCTGCTGACCACGCCACCGAAGCTCAAATCCGAGGCACTGCTGCTCGTGGGCTTGGGAGCGAGCACGGCGTTCGACACGAGCGCTGCCGTGAGCGCGTGCGGCCTGATCGCCGAGACGCTCACGGAGGCTAGGGTGTCGACCGCGGCACTCGGATTGCCAGGAAGAAGCCTGGGTCTATTGCCCGCGCTCGAAGGCATGCAGCTCTGGCTCGATGCGAGCCCGCGCGATTCCGAGCTCGAAGAGGTCAGCATCATCGAATGCGCCGAAGAGCATCGCGCGCTGGAGTTGCTATTCGATGGTCTTCGGCGACAGGCTGAATCGCCGCTCGACTAGTGTGCGGATCTTTTTCCTTGTGGTCGGCTTTCGTCCTCGTCGCTCCGCTGCGAGGCACATGAGTGCCTCTCACTGCGCTCCTGCGGGCGCGCTCGACCACAAGAAAAAATCTCTCGCACACGAGGTTTCTGGATCAGACACTAGCGTCGCGACGAACGGCGCTTGGCCTACTTGGCGGGAGCTTTACAACGCTTCTTGGCCGCGGCTCCTCGCTTTTTCGGCGCAGCACGCTTCTTCGTTACCTTGGCGCGCTTCTTCGGGGCTGCCCGTTTCTTCGTCACCTTGGCGCGCT